>NZ_JBFTMD010000009.1:0-167008 GCF_056396785.1 Bacillus sp. 05T21
AAAGAAAGACAAAACGGCTCATTACTCTACAGTTATCCCTCTTCCACCAAATTCAAAAAATATAAAAATCGTAGCAAGAGAATGTACTGGTCTTGCATGGGAATGGTGGAGAACAATTATTAATGAACAAAATGTTCCATTAACAAATGAAATWAAAGTTTCAATTGGAGGAACAACATTATACCCAACTGCTAGTATTAGTCATTAGGTATAAAAAGGCGCCCTGTAAGCAGGGCGCTTTTTTACTTAGTCACAAATTTTACTCTTTCCAAAACTGTTCCAATAGAATGACAAGCATGGTACCCACAAGTAATCCATTACTTAAAACATATTGTAAGGAAGAAGGAATTCCGCTAAATGCACTTTCTGGAAGAAACATTATTCCCAAACTGATTAATAATGAAATTCCTAATATAGTTAATCGGCGTTGATTTAATTCTTCACGTAAAATGGATTGAAATGAAATGCCTATTACTTGGACAAATGTTGCTAAAAGTGCGGCATTAGCAATAGGACCTGGTAGCAAGGATATAAAGTTTACAATTGAAGGAATAAAAGAAATTCCTGCTAATATAAGACTTGCTATAAGGAACGACTTCACTTTTCTTTGTCCTGTTAGTTGAATAAATCCTGCTGATGCAGGTAATGGTACAATTCCAATTGTAGAAAACAACGACGAGATAATATGCGATATACCTCCGGCCCACACGCCGCGGTTCAGTATTTGCTTTTCATTTTCTTTAGATGACGGAGCCACTTGTTTTACAGCCGAAATAGCAGCGATTGTATTTGCAACTAAAAGAAATGTAAATAAAGTTGCAGTTAGAGCCATTCCAATATCTAATCTAGGTGTGCCCCAAGAAAATAGCTCTGGTAACTTAACTAACGGTGTGTGTGAAGGCATATGAGATGATTTTCCTAATACAGCATACAAAAGCCAACCACATGAAATTCCAAGTAACACAGCGTAACTTTTCATCCATCCGTTCCCTTTAATTGATAAGAAAGTAATAAGGGCAAAAACAAAGAGCGCAATAGCAGCCGTTGTATAATCAGGATGAGTTACAGCTCCTTGTAATCCCATCATTCCTTTTAGTAACACACCGCTAAGCTGAAGAGATAATATTAAAAGAAAAGTTCCTGTAACCAAGGGTGTAAATAAACGTAGAATTCGATGAACAAGCCCTGTTATACCAAGGACGAAGAGTAATACACCTGCAATAATTAATCCGCCTTCTAAAAGTTGTAATACATCCTTTGCACTTTGTCCCTGATGCATAGCGACTTGTCCCAATATGACAAATATACTTACCCATGAACCGGCTGGCCCATCCGCTATGGGATAGCGATGCCCAAACCATGCTTGTATAAATGAACTTACTCCTACAACTAAAAAAGTTCGTTGCATTAATGTTGAGATATCTTCTATTGATAAATGGAATATGCCACCAATAATGATAGGCAATGCAATTGCATTTGCTAATAAAAACACAAACCACTGTAGAATACTAAAGCTCGTATCGACGTATTTTTTATTCATATTATTCTCCCTTGTATAAAAAGAATCTCATAGTAAAAATCCATCCTTTCTACACAGCTAGATTAAAAAGGATGGATTTTGTAAATCTATAAAATCACTTTAATTATATAGATAGATTTTTAATTAATTACCATGTACGGAACGGTAAGAATTTCCCGTTAAGTGTAATCACGATACGAGGGTCGCCACCTTTTGGATCTTCTTGTGTGTCCACATCTAGATTGAAGTTAATTGCACTCATTACACCTTCGCCAGCTTTTTCTAGAATTAATTCTCTAAGAGTTGGTGCGTATTGTAACATCATTTCATATAATCGATATAAGATTGGGTCAGTAGGAGGCATTTGCATTACTTGACCTCTAAGTGGAACTACTGTTAATGCTTGAACTACTTCTTCATCTAATTCTAATAGTTTACCGATTTTTTCTGCTTCTGGACGTGTCATTGTAGCTTGTCCTAATAACGCTGTTACAACCCAAGTCTCAGAGTTTTCACTTACTTTTGAAATTTCTTCCCATGTTAAACCTTTTGCAATTTTTGCTTCCATAATTTTTTGCGTAGCTTCTTGTCTATTCATATCTAATAACTTCCCTTCATTTAAGTAATAATTAATTTTTCATACCATTTAATGCTTTATATCCATCAACTATTAAATCTAATTTACCTGTGTGAGGATCAATAACTAAACCATGTACAGGAACATCTTTTGGAATAAGTGGATGATTTCTTACTAAATCAACATTAGCTTGAGTTGAACCGTTGACATCATCGAATCCAAATAACCATTTTTCAAGGTCAACACCAGCATATTCAATCGCTGATAAAATTTCTGGTGAAGCTACTCCACGATCTAATATTTTTTGAAGTGTTCCTTTTGGATTAGTTTGGCTCGCACCACATCTTTGGTGTCCGATAAGGAAGATTTCATCTGCATTTAGATCATATACTGATGCGACAACACTTTGCATAACACTATCGAAAGCAGAAGCAATTTTACCACCTGCATTTCTGATAACTTTTGCATCACCATCGTGTATATCTAAAGCTTTTGGAAGTAGCTCAATTAAACGAGCGTCCATGCAAGAAACAACAACCATACGTTTTTTAGGCATTTTTGTCGCTTCACGAGGAGCGTATTCTTTATTTTCTACAAATTGTTCATTGAACGATAAAATCTCTTGTAATAACATATTTATAATCTCCTTTAAATCTAGATGTATTTTTTTGTTGCGTCCTCTGTGTTATAAGTAAATGTAACTGATAAACAATGTGATGTAAGAGGATAAACTAAGTATAGTGAATTGTATCGACAAGCAGAATAAGTTGGCGAAACACTTTCTGGCTTTCTACTTTCACGATGAAAGGATTGGTTTATATCATTGATCAAACAGATTTTGAGATACTGAAATTATTAGGAGAAAACTCAAGAATACAATGGAAAGAACTTGGTCAAAAAATACATATGACGGGGCAGGCTGTAGGAAATCGAATTCGAAGATTAGAGGATTTAGGGATTATTGAACAATATACAATCGCAATAAACCGAATCAAATTAGGACAAGTAGTGACTGCATTTGTTACTTTATTCGTAACAACAGCTAATCATCAAGAGTTTATGAATTTCTTTCAAAAAGAAGAAGGGATTTCTGAAGTAGACCGTATAAGCGGTGAGGGGTGTTATTTATTAAAAACACATTTTGCTTCCAATGAAGACTTAGATAAATTTCTAGGACGACTATTAAAGTACGGGAATTATCGTGTTAACCTATCAATAGGAAAGTTAAAATAAGGTTTCTTTTCTTTGAGGGTTATAGTAACCTTATTTGCTGTTTTGCGGAATTCACGGCAAACTTATAGGTAGAGTGACATTGTAGGATAAAAACCATAACTTTGCCGGAGGGGCGGGGGTATGGTTTTTTGTTTGTAGATTTTCAAGTTAGAACTAGAAGTTTGAAGGATACGTCGATGAGGTATGTAATGTTAACTTAATGATCCATCTGATCATATGTTTACTTAGATGAATCATTAAGTAACAAAAAGTCTCGGTATTTTCATGCATTGTTATCTGTGTTTAGTGATAGCTTTTGTTGTTCTTTTAATTTTTCAGGTGTCACATCGTTTCCTAAAGGGTCTAATATTTTTAATCCTGTAACAGTGGTGTTGATTTGACCTCGAATAATTTGAAGGTATTCCTCACGTAATGCTTTACGCTCATGTAATTCTGTTTTTGTTAAACCGTCTTCTTTTTGTTTTTTAGCTAGTTCATTGATTCGATTTAAAACTTCAAGCATTGTTTTCCCGCCTTTCTTTTTATAGAAGCTCTTTTGCAAGTAGTCGATAAGATTGTAGTTTTGCGTCATGATTATGACTGATTGTCCCAATCATAGCTTCGTTAACTCCGAATTTTTCTTCATGTTCGCGAAGTGTATTTGCAACTTCTTTAGCACTTCCGACAAGGAATTTTTTACGATTGTTCTGTATATGCATTTTGTCCATTTCAGTGTAATTGTAATTTAGTGCTTCTTCAGGAGAAGGTACGTGGAAGTACTTACCTTTATCTAAAAATAATAGAGATAAATCTAAAGAAGCTGCATGATATTCTGCTTCTTCAGCAGTTTCCGCTGCTAGTGCAAAATATCCAATGTTTATTTTAGGCTTAACCATAAACTCAGAAGGGACGAAATTTTTACGATAAGATTCTAACATTTCACTAGATAACTCCCCACTAATAAACTGAGCATAGGAATAACCAATACCGAATCTTCCTGCCTGTGCACCGCTACTACCACTAGAACCTAATAGCCAAATTTCAGGTAATGGGGCACCTAATGGAGAAGCAAGTGTACGATTGTATAAATGATCTGCAGGCATTGTTTCTGTCATAAACATCATCGTATCCATTAATTTATCGTACAGATTCAGCATGTTTGGATGTTTTCCTTCATGTAATGCAAGTGTAGAAAATTGATTGCCACCTGGCGCTCGACCTACACCGAAATCAATTCTATCTGGATATAAAGATGTTAATGTTTTAAATACTTCTGCCATCTTTAATGGTGAATGGTGCATTAACATCATTCCACCAGAACCAACGCGAATTTGCTCCGTTACAGATGCGATATGAGAAATCATAATTTCTGGTGAAGCACTAGCAAAATTGGCTGAACCATGATGCTCAGAATACCATAGTCTGTGATAGCCTAGTTTATCTACTAGCTGTGCTAATTCAATCGTATTTTAAAAAGTTTCTTGAGTAGTTACCCCGTTTGAAACTGGAGTTTGATCTAAAACACTTAATTTCATAAGAAAACCTCTTTTCTTCTTAGTAGTGTTTATCGTACTTTTATTCCTAAAGTACGATAAACACTGTGATTAAAACTCGCCATTCCAAGACGTTACTTCATCTACAGTTAATCGAACTGTTGGGAATCCTGGCTCTTTTGCTTTGCCTAATGCAATCATTAAGACGTCAGTTAAGTTTTCTGGAACGTTAAATGCTTTGCGGAATTCTTCAACGTTATAGCCAAGCATTGGGACTGTATCGTATCCTCTCGCTTTTGCAGCAAGCATAAATTGCATAGCTAGCAAACCACCGTCAAGCATTTGCCATTCTCTTTTTCCTTGTTCGCTTACAGGTGCATAAAACTCACGAATACTGTTGTTCAGTCTATTTTTAATTTCTTCTGTCATGAATCCAGCAGCTACTGCACGTTCATTCACTTTATTGATATGTTCGAATTCGTGGGCATTATTTTCGCTTAAAATTACGATCATAGCGGATGCTTCTAGCACTTGTGGTTGATTTAAAGCAATTGGATGAAGATTCTCTTTTAAGTCTTGATCTGTAATTACCATGAAACGCCATGGGTTTAAGTTGGAACTACTTGGTACTAGCATTGCTTCTTCTAAAAGTTCTTTAATTTCTTCATCAGAGATTGTAGCTGAAGGATCATAAGAGCGAACGGAACGGCGCTCACGAATCACATCATAAAAATTTGTAGTACGATTTTCTTTTTTCATTTTAAAATACCTCCACTAATTTAATGCTCTGTTATAAGTTGCTTACATGCATCATTATGGTATAGTACAGATATTATGAAAAGTACGYACTTTTCMGTGATATAGACACCATCTCGTGACATAGGCACGAGAAAGTGCCTATCAAAATACAGAAGGAGTTCAATATGAAAAAAGAGTATAACAATAGAATTGAAGTCGTTTTGGATGTGATCGGAGGTAAGTGGAAATCCCATATTTTATATCATTTAACAAGCGGACCGACAAGAACGGGTGAGTTAAAACGATTGGTAACTGGTATTACACAAAAAATGCTTACTGAGCAATTGAAAGAGCTTGAAAAAGATGGGCTTGTGTCTAGAAAAGTATATAATCAAGTACCACCGAAAGTTGAGTATTCTCTTACAGAACAGGGAGAATCATTAAAAAAGGGTTTGAAGGTGCTTTGCGATTGGGGAAGCGATTATATTAAGCATAAATATCCGAATGGTGGAGTAATCGTGAAAGAGGACGATCATATATGATTTAACATTTCTGTAAGTATAATTTTGCTATAATGAATAAGTACTTACACGAAGGGGAGCTAAAAGAGAAAATGAAGTCATTTAATATCGATCATTATATAGCTAGCGTTTTACAGTGGATATTAAATATAGCGTTAATCATATTATCCATTGTTTTATCGATTTTTTTAATTAACGAAACAATTACTTTTATTCAATACATATTTTCAGCGAAGAAGTATACATCTTATAAATTAGTTGAGAGTATCATCGTCTATTTCCTATACTTCGAGTTCATCGCATTAATTATTAAGTATTTTAAGTCGAATTATCATTTTCCGTTACGTTATTTTATTTATATCGGAATTACGGCGTTAATTCGTTTAATTATTGTGTCTCATGAGGAACCAATGGAGACGTTATTATATGCGGGATCCATTCTTGTTTTAGTTATTGCTTTATACATATCGAATATGAGAGATTTGAGAAAAGAGTAGTGCAGACATAAGTTTGCACTACTTTTTGTACCTTGACCTTCAAGTTACTTGAAGGTTTACAATGTAATTAGGGCGTTTGAAATCGAAAAAAATTGAGAAATTAAGTGAAGAGGTTATTTTACTTGGAGGTTATAGAAATGAGTCAGGAATTGAAATTACGTCCTTTAGAACGGGAAGACTTAAAGTTTGTACACGAACTTAATAACAACGCGCATATTATGTCGTATTGGTTTGAAGAGCCTTATGAAGCATTTGTGGAGCTGCAGGATTTATACGATAAACATATACATGATCAAAGTGAGCGCCGATTTATCGTTGAGAAAGATAATGAGATGGTGGGATTAGTCGAATTAGTAGAAATCGATTATATTCACCGTAGAACTGAATTCCAAATTATTATTGATCCGAGTTACCAAGGTTACGGTTATGCAGCTGATGCAACGCGTTTAGCGATGGATTACGCTTTTTCCGTATTAAATATGCATAAAATATATTTAGTTGTCGATAAAGAGAATGAAAAAGCTGTACACGTTTATAAAAAGGTCGGATTTATAGTAGAAGGTGAGTTGCAAGATGAGTTCTTCGTTGATGGCAACTACCATAATGCGATAAGAATGTGTATGTTCCAAAAAGAATATTTTAGAGTGAAGAGGCTATAGACAATGATTGTCTACAGTCTTTTTATTATTCAAGTCAACAATTATTTATCGTAAAACGATAAATAATTGTTGACTTGAAATTCGTCGGGACTTATTATGAGGTTAGCAAAAGTAATGGTGAAATTAAAGGAGAATATATTATGAAAAATAAATTTTTATTAGCTATCGTACTAATATCGTTAGGAGTTACCTGTTTATTAATGCACGGTACAACTAGTAAAGTGGCGGATAATGGGCTTCTTGTAGAACCTTTCTTTTTCCTAGTACCAGTAAGCTACCTATTGTTCTTTAGTGGTATTGGTGTGTTGCTAGTTGGACTTATCACTTCAAAGTTGAAAAAACAGCAATAGATAAATGCTGTTAGTTTAGGAGTGGATTTTTGTGAAACAAAACGAATTGTCATTATGGTTAAAGTTAATTATCATTCTTTGCGGATGTTTTGGTTTATTGTTCTGCATATATATTGGGCCAGAAACGGGAAGAGCGGTATTGTTAGTTTCAAAAAATTTGAAGGGACTATATAAGCCATTTGTACTGTTCATTTGGATCACAGGAATTCCATTTTTTAGCGCTTTATTTTTGCACTGGAAGACAAGTAGGAGCAGCGATTACAGTGGCCGGGGCACAGATGACAATTCAGGCAGTGCATCAGGCCATTCAAATGCAACAACAAGCACAAGTAGCACAAATGATGCAGAGCCAGTATATGTCGTATTCACAGCTTCCTGTGCAAAGTATACATTATGATGTGTATCCAGCTGGTTTATCCCGCATTAACGGGCAGTAAAACTCCCACCTCAAAATTCGGCAGGAGCAAAGAAGTTAGGTGGGAGTCGGGCTGCCCGTAAACGCCCGATTGGTGAAGGCTAATAACCAGTGGGTAAGAACAAAACCCCCACTGATTAAAGTTTCACTTTATTTTCCATTCCATATGGCGGAACATACTTTTTATGAAAGAAAGCGACTCAATAGAGTCGCTTTTTTATATTCCGCCGAGCTTCATTCCAAGGAATGCGAATAGGATACCAATTATGTAAGTAGTACTTAAATATAAAAGGAATGTGTAAATTTTTTTGCGATTGAGAAGCTGAATGGACTCTAATTTAAGTGTCGAAAATGTGGTGAATGCGCCTATAAATCCAGTTCCTAATAATAATTGCCATCCTGTAGAGACTCCGTTGCCAATTATATACCCGAGTAAAAATGCTCCTGTTATATTAATAAGGAATGTAGCAATTGGAAAGGGTGTTTTATTTCTTTTTTTAAACCAATTGCTAATTGCAAATCGTGTAATCGCACCGAAAAACCCTCCAGTTGCCACTAATAAAGCTTCCATCATAAGTGATCACCTTCCGTAAGTGATTTCTTAATTAAGAAATCACCTAGTGTATAGCCAAGCCCAGACATAATGAGACCGCCAAGTATGCTACATGATACATATAAGAAAGCCGTGCTCCATTCAGAATGATTGATTAATTGCACAGTTTCTACACTAAATGTTGAAAACGTCGTAAAGGAACCGATGAATCCAGTCCCGATGCCTGTGATAACCTCTGAAGGTAAGATATTTAGCCGGGCGATATACGTAGTTAGCCATGCTAATAAGAAGCAGCCGGCTAAGTTAATGAGTAATGTAGCTAATGGAAAAGAATGATGCCAAAATGTATGAATAGTAAGACCTAAATAATAACGAGAAAGGGCTCCTAATATACCGGCTATACCGACGATAATATAAATCAAATTCCTCACCTCTTTAAATAGCTTGCTCAAAAAAATAGACTCCTACCAGTAGTTATACTGGTAGGAGTCATTAGCTAAGCAGCGGTTATGGCGAACTCCATCACCTATGATTATTACATATAGTGTACTAAACATTGCGTTTAATTTCCAGTGGAGAAGTTGGTGCATTTTGTATTTATATAATAGTTTAAGATAAGGAATCCTTACTTATAAACTAAATATAGTGATATAAGGTTTTCAATGTGATAAAATATTTCGTATGTCTGTCATTTTTTATTTAACTGAAAATAAAGAAAAGTAAAATCGTATGTTTTAGAAAAGGAGTCGTTTGTTTGAAAAAGTTATTAAAAATAGTACTTATATGTATTTTAGTAGGTGTGGGAGTTGTAGGTGGGTTTTTAGCTTATATGACACTTACAAAAGAACAGCCGGCTGATGTTATAAGCTTGAAGGTGGAAAACAATAAGGAGCGCGTAATTGCGCATGAAAATGAATTTAAAGTAACAACATTTAATATTGGATATGCTGGACTAGATAAGGATCAAGACTTCTTTATGGATGGGGGAAAAGGGTCTGGTTCAAGTAGTAAAGAACAAACGGAAACTAACTTAAAGAATATGCTTTCGTTTTTACAAAATGAGAATAGTGATTTTGCGCTATTACAAGAAATAGATATAAAATCAATGCGATCATTTGATGTAAATGGGCATGAATTTTTGAAAAAAGGACTACCTGATTATGCTTCTTCGTTCGGAAAGAACTATGATACAAAATGGGTTCCTGTACCAATCACAAGTCCAATGGGATATGCTGAAGCTGGATTAAGTACATTTTCTAAATATACGGTTCAAACAGCGAAGAGGTTTCAGCTTCCTGGAATGGAGCCGTGGCCAAAGCGTTTATTTGATTTAGACCGAGCGATTGTTGAACATAAAATTCCTGTTAATAATGGGAAATTTGTTAGACTCGTAAATTTACATTTGTCTGCTTATGATGAAGGCGGAAAAATTAGAAAGCAGCAAGTGGAGTATTTAAAAGAATATATGAACAAGCATTATAAAAATGGTGATTATGTAATAATGGGCGGAGACTGGAATCAATTAATTTCTAACGCTCAGTTAAGTGATCCGAAGTTCGTGAAAGAGCGTCCTGAGTGGTTAGTAGAGTTACCAAAGGACTTTACTGATGGTGGCTTTAAGTGGGCTGTAGATCCGTCTGTTATGACTGTGAGAGATGATGTGAAGAAATATGTGGAAGGTGAAAATTTCGTCACGATTATTGATGGCTTTATCGTTTCACCGAATGTTGAAATTGTAAATGTACAAGGGAAAGATTTGAAGTTTGAAAATAGCGATCATAACCCAGTGAGTGCGGTATTCAAGCTGAAGTAATCGATACGTATGAGTAGAAGGTGGGGCTTCATATATGGAGTGGTTAAAGAGAACTTGTTTTTCTAACCTTGAGAAAGAATCACAGAAAAATCATTTATTGCTATTTATCACGATTTGTAGTTTCTTCCTTGGGATAATCGCGATTGGGTATTACGGATATATTTTTACAGAGAGAGCGATAGCATTTTGGGTGTGTGGTATTTCTATCGTAGTATTTGGAACGCTGCTTACTTTTATAGAAAGTATGGAAGCAATGTATAAATACATCATGACATGTATGCTACTTATTATGTCTTTCATTATGGTACAAGCATTTAATGAAAGCCCAGCTGTATTTCAAATGGTCTATTTTACATTAGCGGTTTCACTTATTTATTTGAGTGAACGTCTTATTTTAATTCTTGGTGGGGTAGCAGTTGTTGTTACATTTATACTTTGTAGTTATTGGCCAAATCAATTTTTTGCGTATACAGCGTCATCTGAAGCTGCAAATTTCGCAAGCTTGTTAGCGATTGTAACGATCGCTATGTGGGGTGTCACAAAGATTGGTTCTAATCTTTTGGCTCGTTTAAGGGATGAGAAGCAAGCGGTGATGAAGAAAGCTCAGGAGTTAGAAGAAACGCAAAGGCTTATTGAGGAAACTGTTGTGAAGTTAGATAGTAATTTCAATCATTTAAGACAAAATATGAATACATCGATGGAGTCAATGAGTGAAATTAACTTTGCTTTTGAAGAAGTAGCAGTGGGAACTCAATCGCAATCAGAGATGATGTCACGTTCAGTAGAAGTATTGAATGATATGGAGGGAAATATTGACCAAATCATCTCTCAAGTAAGAAATGCGTCGATGCGTGTTGATAAAAGTTTGGAAGTCTCAAAGGGTAGTGTAAATACTTTAAGAAATTTTGAAGCTAACATGAGAAGTTTAAATGGTGTTATTTCACAATCAGGAACGATATTTAGAGAATTAATGACACAATCGAAACAAATTAATGAAATTGTAGATGTAATAACGAATATTTCAAGTCAGACGAGTTTGCTAGCTTTAAATGCAAATATTGAAGCTGCAAGGGCAGGAGAACATGGAAAAGGTTTTGCTATTGTAGCGAATGAAGTATTAAAGCTTGCTGAAGAATCGAATCGTTCTGCGGGGAGAATTCAAGGGATTTTGAAGGAGTTTAGTAATCAAGCAAGTAAAGTAGAAGTGCAGGTAGAGAAGTCAGAAAGAGTACAAGAAGAATGTAACGAAATGTTAGCAAGTGTTTTGACGAATGTAACGGATTTAGGGAAGTTTATTGATGCGATTAATGATGTAATGAGGGAGATTGTTGGTCATCAAGAAAGTTTCCAAGCTAAAACGACGAATATCGTAAAGGACGTTACACATGCTTCTAATGTAATTCAGCAAACTTCTGCGGCTACGGAAGAAGTGTTAGCAAGTGTGGAAGAAGAAAAACATCGAAATGATATATYGGTGAAGACGTTACATACTGTTAGCGAGCAAGTGAAGTTGCTAGAAGATATTTTAGAAAAGTAATATCTCTTAAAAAGGGTACACCATGTGTGCTCTTTTTTCATTTAAATGAATACTTGATAGTAATTTAATTGCTTTTCTGCGCGTTTTCTGCCAAGCTTAAGGAGATAAACTGAGACTTTAATTAGTGGGGCTATACGCTACTGATTATTAGTTGAACCCCGCAAATAGCGGAATAAAATACTTCAAAGAAAGAATTATATAGGTGACGCATATGATCGAAGTTAAGACTTCTGAACTTAGTGATGGAGAATTTAATAGAGGGGTATTTGCAACTCGTGATATTAAAAAGGGTGAGTTGATTCACTCAGCACCAGTTATCTCTTATCCGAATGAACAGCATGAACACATTGAGAAAACGTTACTTGCTGACTACGCATTTGAGTATGGGGTAAATCATACGGCATTCCTGTTAGGATACGGCATGTTATTTAATCATGCATATAATCCGAATGCAACGTATGATATTGTCTTCGAGAATCATACGTTTAACTTCTTTGCTTACAAAGATATAAAAGCGGGAGAAGAGATTCTAATCAATTATAATGGTGAAGTTGATGACGATGAGCTATTATGGTTTGATAAGGAAAAAGAAGAGAACGAAAAATAATTTAATGAGTATAGAAAGGGCACATTCTGTGGGAGGTGCTCTTTTTTTATGGCGTGTCCAGCTCATCTGGTCCGCTGCTTGCTGGTGAAAATCCAGTCTCTAAGTAAGAGCCAAGTCGTCTAGTAGCTGACAGGCAGCTGGTGGAGAAATCCTAAGGTTGAGCCCTGTGACAAAGTAATTTCTATTTATAGAAATGCGAGAGCGTATAGGAGTATACAGAGCCAAGAAATACACTATATTTACAACTGAATGATATGGTGAAAGGCTTAAATCGAATCTTATAAGGATTTAAAAATTACTATATCCTATCTCCAATTGGTCAAAGGTGGATCGGTAAAATAGATTGGTATGTCTTAGAATGGCTCAATTCTTTTTTCACTAACATCGCCCCTAAAGATACAGTATTGTACCTTTAGGGAGATGCTTTATTAGCTTTATATTGTAGAGGAAGAGATTTTTAGTTTATTTATTTTAAATCTTATTAAGTTATTATTTTATACAAATTAATAATAACAAATTCATCGCTTTATTTTTAGACTTGTTAGAAAATTTTATATTTTTTAATATTTAATAGTGAGAAATAATAGGAAATATAAATTTTAGTTATTTCCCACTATTATAAAATTTGAGAGGGGAATGGTAGATGAGAATTATAGCTGGGATACTTTCTTTCGTGTTAATGTTTAGTTTTGCATTGCCATCATTTGTTGATGCAACTGTTGAATTAAATGATGATACAATTGTCGAAGAATATGTTCCTGAAGAAGATGGTGGTATTGATTTATCTAATGTCGATGTTTCTAACTTCGATTTTGAAAAATTCGAGAACGAATATAATTTTTTAGTAACTGACCCTGTATTTTTACAATTAGAAGGAGAACTAAGTAAACCAAGAGTTGAATATGTTATTGAAAAAAATCCTCTTACAGGTGAATTAATAGTTAAATAAGAAATATTACCAGCTCTTGTTATTGGAGCATTAAGGGTTTTAACTTCAAAAGCGGGAAGAACAGCTGCAGATAAAGGTTGGAAAATAGCGAGACCTTATGTACAAAAAGCATTAGACGCACCAAATAAATATATTCTTGAAGGTCCATATAAAACTAGAATTATTCAAGTCAGATCTAAAGTTACTAAAAAAGTGTTATTTAGGTTAGATTATGGTCCAGTAAAAAATAAAGGACCATATTTACATTATCATGTCCCGCCAAATTTGAATGATCATCATATTATTTGGTAAAGGAGAGATTATTTAATAGTATGTGTAACTATGAAGAACACCAACATATGCATATAGGATATTATGAAGATGGATATGATTTAGAAGTTATTGCATATAAGAAAATAGACAAGCCTATATGGGATGTTTTTATTGAAGAATATGAAGCTGACGTGGATTTTTTGTATGAATATGCTAGTAAACATAATTTAGGTGAAAAATTTGTTGGTTACGGTTTGAAAATATTTTCAATAGGGGATAAAGATGCTACTGAAGAACAATTTAGATTAATTTTTGAAAAGTGGTTAAAAACTAATAGCATTGTTTAAAAATTGGTTTATCTTTATTCCACTAATCGAAAAGGTAGAAAAGTATACTTTTCTACCTTTTTGTAGTTTATATACAAACCTTACCAAAACTTCTACCACGGCTTTTTCTTCTCTTTCGCAACTGCCACTTCATCTTGAAATTCCTTCGTTAAATCCTTTGATTCCTGTATCTCACTTAGTATCTTCATGAGAGTCTTATCTCCCGCTTTCAATCGATTTTCTTATATGTCATAAACAAAGTAAAGATTACAAAAAAATACCACTTTATTTTCGTATGGTATAGTAAGATACTGAAGGATAGTGTTTTGAAAAAGTAATATATTTTACAAATTGTTGTCTTTCTGATGACATGTCAAGTTTAGTAGCCCATTTGGGTTGCTTTATTATGCAATATATATTTTAATATGAGTGGCACCTCTTATAAATTAAGAGGTTTATAGGTGTCTCGAATTGATTTTGGGTACACTGTATCCACCACTTTAGGTTCGTTCATGTATGTGGGGATATTATGGGCCCGTATAACGGGATAAAAAGAATATAGAAATAGAGGAATCGTAAAATGAATATGCAAGAGGTTTATAAATATTTAAGTACGGTATTGCCTGAAGGTCATGTGAAACAAGATGAAATGTTAAAGAATCATACGCATATTAAAGTTGGCGGCAAAGCAGATGTGTTCGTTGCGCCGACAAATTATGATGAAATTCAAGAAGTTATTAAATATGCTAACGAATATAATATTCCAGTTACGTTTTTAGGAAATGGATCGAATGTCATTATTAAAGATGGTGGAATTCGCGGGATTATAGTAAGTTTAATTCACATTACAGGTGTGACTGTAACAGGAACGACGATTGTGGCACAGTGTGGTGCAGCAATTATTGATGTATCACGAATTGCATTAGATCATAATTTAACGGGTCTTGAGTTTGCTTGTGGTATTCCAGGTTCAGTTGGCGGAGCATTATATATGAATGCTGGTGCTTACGGCGGTGAAGTATCGTTTGTATTAACAGAAGCTGTCGTAATGACAGGTGATGGAGAGCTACGTACTTTAACGAAAGAAGCATTTGAATTTGGATATCGTAAGAGTGTATTTGCAAACAACCATTACATTATTCTTGAAGCGAGATTTGAGCTTGAAGAAGGTGTGCGTGAAGAAATTAAAGAAAAAATGGATGATTTAACGTTTAAACGTGAGTCAAAACAACCTCTAGAATATCCTTCATGTGGTAGCGTATTTAAGCGCCCACCAAATAACTTTGCTGGTAAATTGATTCAAGAATCAGGACTACAAGGTAAGCGAATTGGCGGAGTGGAAGTTTCTGTAAAACACGCTGGATTTATGGTGAATGTTGATAACGGAACAGCACAAGATTACATTGATTTAATTCACTTTGTACAAAAGACTGTTGAAGAGAAATTTGGCGTGAAGTTAGAGCGAGAAGTAAGGATTATTGGAGAAGATAAAGAATAACGAAATACGTATGAAAATGTGAATTATTTTAAAATAACATTTGGGTATTGTTGACAATTTGTTTTCAATTCAATATAATGGCTAATAATTTAACAAATAATATACGTTGAAAGAGCCCAGTAGCAGTTTGTCACTGTTAACGAGAGAGCTAGGGGTTGCTGGAACCTAGCACAAACAAACTTGCGAATTACACTCTGGAGTATCTTAGGTAATGCTAAGCGGATTGGCAATCGATATTATTGCTAAGAGTGGTATGAGTAGCTATGCTATTTATACAAACTGGGTGGTAACACGGTGAATAATCGTCCCTATGTCATAGACATAGGGACTTTTTGTTTTCAAAAAAATAGAGGGGATGACAAAAGATGAATATTATTGATGAATTAGAATGGCGCGGCGCTGTGAATCAACAGACTGATGAAGAAGGTTTACGTAAGCTAGTAGAAGAGAAAAAGATTTCACTATACTGCGGAGTTGATCCGACTGGTGATAGTATGCATATCGGACATTTGATTCCGTTTATGATGATGAAGAGATTCCAGTTAGCTGGCCATCATCCAGTTATTTTAATTGGCGGGGCAACAGGAACAATTGGTGATCCGAGCGGACGTCAATCAGAACGTCAACTTCAAACGTTAGAAGTCGTTCAGCATAATGTGGATGCGTTAACAGCACAAATGAAAAAGCTATTTGATTTTGGCGGAAATAGCGAAGTGAAGATGGTAAATAACTACGACTGGACACATGAAATAAATATTATTGAGTTTTTACGTGATTACGGGAAAAACTTTAGCATTAATAGCATGTTAGCGAAGGATATTGTAGCAAGTCGTTTAGATACAGGAATTTCTTTCACAGAATTTACGTACCAAATTTTGCAAGCGATGGACTTCCATCATTTATACACGAAAGAAGATGTTCAACTGCAAATTGGTGGTAGTGACCAATGGGGAAATATTACGAGTGGTTTAGATTTAATTCGTAAGTTAGAAGGGCACGAAGCGAAAGTATTCGGACTAACAATTCCGTTATTATTGAAATCTGATGGTACGAAGTTTGGTAAATCTGCAGGTGGTGCGGTTTGGCTTGATCCTGAAAAAACAACACCATTTGAATTTTACCAGTTCTGGGTGAATACAGATGACCGTGATGTAGTGAAATACTTGAAATACTTTACCTTCTTAACGAAAGAGCGTATTGATGAATTGGCAGCGAAGGTAGAAACAGAGCCTCATAAACGTGAAGCGCAAAAAGTATTAGCGGAAGAAATGACGAAATTCGTTCATGGAGAAGAGGCACTCTTGCAAGCTGTGAAAATTACAGCAGCGTTATTTAGCGGAGATATTAAATCGTTAACAGCCGATGAAATTGAACAAGGTTTTAAAGAGATGCCAACATTCCAGTCTTCAAAAGAGACGAAAAACATCGTAGAATGGCTAGTTGATTTAGGAATTGAACCATCTAGACGACAAGCACGTGAAGATATTAATAATGGAGCTATTTCTATGAATGGTGAAAAAGTAACGGATGTGGGTACAGATGTTACTGTAGAAAATTCATTTGATGGACGATTCATCATTATTCGTAAAGGGAAGAAGAACTACAGCTTAGTGGAATTAGGAGAATAGTTCTTGTGAAAGAGCGGAAGTAGGGAAGATATCTACTTCCGCTCTTTTCATATACACAATTTCGACACAAAAAAGTCAGTATATTTCGATAATTAAAGAGGTTATACTATTCTTTTGCCGAATAAATAAGTTAGAGAAAATTACGGATAAAGTGAAACTTTAATCAGTGGGGAGTTGTTCATCCCCACTGATTATCAGCCCGCAAATAGCGGGATAAAAATAGCCCGAACCATGCAGGGCATGATTCGGGCTTATATTCAGATTAGTAAGCTAAGCTGAATAGACCTTTAATGTGTGATAAGTAACGAACGTTACTTGCTTCTTTCATTAATGATGCTGGTAAACCTTTAAGCGGAGTATTGCTTGCTCCGATTGTAGCAACAGCATCTTTACGTCCTAGACTAGCAAGTGTTCCAGAGTTGATAGGTGCGAACTCTTCGAATGCTTTGCCTTCTAGTGCTGCGTATAAGTTGTATCCAATTAACTCACCCATTTGCCAAGCGATTTGTGCAGTTGGTGGGTATGGACGACCGTCTGGAGAGAAGACAACAGCGCTGTCTCCAGCAACGAATACGTCTTTGTGAGAAGTAGATTGTAGATGTGCATCAACAGTTGCACGACCGCGGTTTACTTCAAGACCTGATTCACCAATTAATGGGTTACCTTGTACGCCGCCTGTCCAAACGAATGTGTTAGCAACGATTTTTTGACCGTCTTTTAAGTCGATTTCATTACCAGCAACGTTTGTTACAGGAAGACCTGTTAAGAATGTAACACCGCGTGCTTCTAAGCTAGCAGTTGCACGTTCGATTAAGTGGTCTGGTAATACTGGAAGGATTTTTGGACCTGCTTCAACAAGAAGAAGTTTAACTTCTTTTGGATTTACGCCGTGGCTTTTTGCAAGTTTAGGCATAATGTCAGCAAGCTCACCAACTAGCTCAACGCCAGTTAATCCGCCACCACCGATTACGATTGTAGCATCAGCTTCGTTTTTCGTTGTAGCGTATTCACGAATACGGTCTTCAACGTGTTTGTAGATTTTGTTTGCATCAGCAGCAGATTTTAATACCATGCTGTTTTCTTCTAGTCCTGGAATACCGAAGTAAGCAGTTTTACTTCCTAAAGCAACTACAAGTGCATCGTAAGATAAAGTAGTGCCACCAGCTAGTTTGATTTCTTTGCTATCAACTGAGAATGACTCAACTGTTGCAATTTTAAGATCGATGTCTTTACCTTTGAAAAGCTTTGTAAGTGGCATTGCAATTGCTTGCTCAGCAACGTTACCAGCTGCAAGGCGGTGTAGTTCAGTGATGATTTGGTGTGTTGGGTATTGGTTAATCACTGTAACTTGTGCTTCTGATTTGCTGTAATATTTACGTACGTTTAAAGCGGCAAGAAGACCGCCATAACCAGCGCCTAAGATGACAATTTGTTTTGACATAGTATGATATCCCCCGTCTTTACTAATTGTTGTTATAAGTTAAATTATTTATTGTTACGTTCTGCACTAATTTGAAGGTATGCGTTCACAAAACGGAACATTTTTTGTGCTTGTGGGTCTTTTAGTAATTTTAATAGACCGAACAGGCCGATAACTTCGTTGCTTTCGTCAGCACGATCTTTCGCTTCGATAGCAGTTGCAGCCATGCCTTTCACTGTATCTTTTACAGGTTCTACAAGTTCTGTGATTGCACTAACAGTGTCGCTTTTTAATACTTCATCAGTAGCAACAGTTTGAGCGAAGTCATAAGACTTAGTTAAAATGTTAACAAGCTCAGTTAATTTTGGAAGCTGTTCTACTAGTTTTGTTAATGATTCTTGTACCTCAGGTTTTAACAACTGATCAAGTACATCAAGTTGTCCTTGGCTAGCAGAAATTTGTACAGTTTCTTGTTCTGGCTTTGTTTGAGTCATAGTTTCTGGCATCTCCAATTCTCCTTTACGATAGCAATACTCTTATTTTTTATAGGTAAGATAGTAAACACTTGCGAAACTTTATACAAAGTTTCACAAAGCACAATAAAATGCCTTTAAATTTATGATAGCAAGTAAGCTGAAATCATAAATCCAAAACCATAATGTCCTACCTATTATTTATGAACTGTCCGATACATGGCTTGTCCGCATAATGGAAAGTTCCCTTATCGGAAAGTGTATATAATATATATCCTATATTATATACTATATACACGTATGTTAACATAAAAATGATTCCTAATTATTTGATATTGATTCTGTAACCTAGTACTGACAAGGCATGAAAGCGCATAAATTATTTTATCTATCTTAAAAATGTACATATATATAAAGAAAAAAAGGAGGAAATGGACAAATTGCTGTTCATTTTTTCCTTTTTCTTATTGTTCATCCTCTGTAATTAGCATCGATGTGTTACCACTTTTTTCAAGGTGGCATTCGCCCCAAGTACAAAGTGAATCGAGAATTGATTCTAAAGACCATCCGTAGTCAGTAAGGGAATATTCTACTTTTGGTGGTACTTGATTGTATACCTTTCTTTGAATAACCCCGTCTACTTCTAACTCGCGTAATTGCTGCGTTAACATCTTTTGTGTAATACCAGGCATTAAACGTTTTAGTTCACTCGTTCTCTTTGTACCTTTCGTTAAGTGGCAAAGAATAACGACTTTCCATTTGCCACCGATAACCTCTAAAGTCGCCTCGACAGGAATATTATATTTCTTCATATAAAAATCTCCTTTGATGAATGTAAATTTCAGTTCTTCAACAAAAGAAGCTAAATAAGTTAAATGTTACTTTTTAGTGCCTATAGCACTTTAAAGTACGTACTTTTTATCGTGTTGAATATGTTTCATAATAGCATACGTAAGAGGGAAATGAGTAGTACGGTACTAAAAAGTGCCTATGTTACTTTTGGGTACCTATCGTACTTTAAAGTGCGTTCTTCAAAAAAAGAGTGAAGCCATTCATAATAGCATTTATCAGCAGTAAAGTTATTTTTGTAGAAGATAAAAAGGCCTTTTTATCAAACTATTATGATTGGATTTCTCGTATTAAGGAGGAGTTCAATTGAATTCATATGCAGTATCATCTTCGGCTGTTCAGACGAATCGAAGAAGTATGTTTGCTTTATTAGCGCTAGCAATTAGTGCATTTGGAATTGGTACAACCGAGTTTATTAGTGTCGGTTTATTACCATCTATTTCGGAAGATTTACATGTTTCTGTTACAACAGCGGGCTTAACCGTTTCTTTATACGCGTTAGGAGTAGCATTCGG
The DNA here is from genome assembly GCF_056396785.1 of Bacillus sp. 05T21. Lineage (NCBI taxonomy): Bacteria > Bacillati > Bacillota > Bacilli > Caryophanales > Bacillaceae > Bacillus > Bacillus sp. 05T21. Next base: position 20,402 of record NZ_JBFTMD010000009.1, read on the forward strand.
TGCTCCTGTTTTAACTTCGCTAACTGCTAGTATGTCGCGAAAAACATTATTAATGTGGATTATGATTGTCTTTATTATCGGTAATGGAATTGCAGCGGTAGCAACAAGTTTTACTGTGTTACTTATCGCGAGGGTTGTCTCTGCGTTTGCACATGGCGTTTTTATGTCGATCGGATCCACAATTGCGGCTGCACTTGTACCAGAGAATAAACGTGCTAGTGCAATAGCATTTATGTTTACTGGTTTAACCGTTGCGACGATTACAGGTGTACCAATTGGAACGTTTATTGGTCAACAATTTGGCTGGAGAGCATCTTTTATGGTGATTGTGGTCATTGGAATTGTTGCCTTAGTCGCAAACAGCATGTTAATTCCGTCTAACTTAAAAAAGGGTACACGAGTATCATTTCGTGATCAATTCAAACTTATCACGAACGGAAGACTCTTACTTGTTTTCGTCATTACTGCATTAGGATACGGAGGAACATTCGTAACATTTACGTATTTATCTCCGCTATTACAAGAAGTAACAGGATTTAAAACGAGTACCGTTACAATCATTTTATTAGTGTATGGGATTGCAATTGCGATTGGGAATATGGTCGGCGGAAAATTATCGAATCATAATCCAATTCGTGCACTATTTTACATGTTCTTTATTCAAGCAATTGTATTATTCGTACTAACATTTACAGCGCCGTTTCAAGTAGCGGGGCTTATCACAATTATTTTTATGGGGCTATTCGCGTTTATGAATGTTCCAGGACTACAAGTGTATGTCGTTATATTGGCTGAGCGTTTCGTGCCGAGTGCCGTTGATATCGCATCAGCAATGAATATTGCAGCATTTAACGCAGGAATTGCTCTTGGGGCTTATTTGGGCGGTATTGTAACGAACTCGTTAGGATTAATTCATACAGCTTGGGTAGGCGGCATTATGGTAGTAGGCGCTGTTATTTTAACGGCTTGGAGTATGAACTTAGAAAAAAGAGATCAAGCAAAATAAAGGAGAGAAAAATATAATGAAAAATTTACAAAGTAAAACAACATTGCATAACGGTGTGGAAATGCCTTGGTTCGGTTTAGGTGTATTTAAAGTAGAAGATGGACCGGAACTTGTAGAGGCTGTGAAAGTAGCCATTAAAGAAGGATACCGTAGCATTGATACAGCTGTGATTTATGGAAATGAAAAAGCAGTTGGAGAAGGCATTCGTGCTGGTATAAAAGAAGCAGGAATTTCTCGAGAAGATTTATTCATTACTTCAAAAGTGTGGAACGCAGATCAAGGATATGAAACGACACTTGCTGCATACGAAGAGAGCTTAAAAAAATTAGAACTAGATTATTTAGATTTATATCTTGTCCATTGGCCTGTTGAAGGGAAATATAAAGATTCGTGGAGAGCGTTAGAAACACTTTATAAAGAAGAACGCGTGCGTGCAATTGGCGTAAGTAACTTCCAAATCCATCATCTGAAAGATGTAATGGAAGGTGCGGAAATTAAGCCGATGATTAACCAAGTAGAGTATCACCCGCGTTTAACGCAGAAAGAACTACAAGCTTTCTGTAAAGAACAAGGAATCCAAATGGAAGCATGGTCACCACTTATGCAAGGGCAATTATTAGATAATGAAACTTTACAAGAAGTTGCTGATAAGTACGGTAAAACAACAGCGCAAATCATTTTACGTTGGGATCTTCAAAATGAAGTTGTAACGATTCCGAAATCAACGAAAGAACAGCGTATTATTGCGAATGCTAATATATTCGACTTCGAATTAACAAAAGAAGATATGGAAAAGATTGATGCTTTAAATCAGAACCACCGCGTTGGTCCAGATCCTGATAATTTTGATTTCTAAACTTATAGTGGAAGAAAGAGTGCAAACAGTTTGCACTCTTTTTTGTTTTACTTATGCATAAAAAACGTTTCTAACTAAATAATAAACAGTAGTAAATTTGTTATTTTATAAGGGGTTGTAGACATGAATATAAAACGATCGTTCAAGATAATGGCCGCTTTTTTGAGTGTTTTATTTGTATTTGCGAACTTATTATTCCCGCTTCAAAAAGCATTCGCAGAAGTTATGGATCATACGAAGTATGAAATGGATTGGAGCTATAGTAAGTCAAAGAAGAAACCAATTCGAACAGAGCTTATTAAAACGGCAGATGGAAAAATTGCATTTTGCTTAAATGTAGATTTGAAATCTCCGAGCGGCCAAGATTTACCTGAAATGGGTAAAGTAGATATTAACGTATATCGTGTACTATTAAACGGGTATCCACAGAAGAGCCCACAAGAATTAGGTGTTTCCGATTGGAGAGAGGCACATTACGCAACGCAGCTTGCGGTGTGGAATGCGTTAAAACAAATTGATATTAACGATTTAGATTTCCGTAATAAAAATGTAGAAAAAGTAACGAAAGATATAGTTGCAAAAGCAAGCGCTAGTGAGGAACTACAAGAAATTACGATGAGTGTAGTACCATCGGAAGAACAAGAGGCAGTATTAAAAAATGAGTTTTTTGAAACAGGTTTATACACAGTGCAAACAAATGCAAAAAGTGGAACGTATAAAGTGCAAGCAACAGGTGCACCAGAAGGCGCGAAGTTCGTAAATGAAAAAGGCGAGGGAAAAACAGAATTTAATGTAGGAGAAAAGTTCCGCATTTTAATTCCGAAACAAACACCATCGGGTGGATTTAGCTTTAAAGTATCAGGGAATTTAACGAAACTACAAGGAATCGCGCATAAAGGAACACCGACAATTCAAAATGCAGTTGTATTACTTGAGCGTAGTGAAGAGAAAACAAGTCCAGAGTTGGCGGTAAGTTGGAAGAAAGCAAATGGTCATGATAATAAACCAAATAAACCCTATACACCAAATGAACCACATAAACCGAATCAAATTAAAAGATAGTGGAAAAAGCATTGGCGTTTGCCAGTGCTTTTTTGCATGCTTTGGATTTCTTACATCGCCAGCATTAATGTTTTAATCTGTACGGTATAATGAAAACAAGAAATTAGAAAGAGAGATAAAAAATGAAACTTCGTATTTGTGAAATAACGAAAGAAAATCGGTATGAAATTGCTAACTTAAAAGTAACAGAAGAACAGCATAAATTTATTGAAAGTACAGTTGGAACTTGTTTAGTTGATGCTGAAACAAAATATAAAGAAGATGCAGTTTCAGTAGGTCTATATGATGCTGATATACCTATTGGATATGCAATGTATGGCTGGTTTGAGGAAGAAGAAAAGGCTGTATATTTAAATCAATTTGTCATCGATAGTGCATGCCAAGGAAAAGGGTATGCAAAACCATTATTGCGTTTGTTAATGGAGCATTTTACAACAGAATATAATTGCAAAGTTATGTATTTAAGCATACATCCAGAAAACAAACTCGCGCAAAAATTATATGAATCAATTGGGTTCCATTTAACCGGTGAAATTGAGGATGAGTGGTTACACGGAAAAGGATTTATAATGAAACGTATGCTTGATTAATAAAAACCTGTCCGAAAGAATAGTATCTTTCAGACAGGTTTTTATTTTGAAATAGCATTAAACGTTTAAAATATAAACATTACGATTTTTGGATTTTATTCATAAAAATGTAATATTAATCTAATTGAAAAGGCTATCTAACGAGAAAGAAATCATGTACAATTCATTTTGGAAAAACTGTCCATAGATGGATACCTATGAATGAATTGTAAAAAACAATATTTTTATACACATTTTTCATGTATAGACAACAATACTTGATAAAACCATCTCTCATCATTATTTTGACATAAAAAAGAGAACTCATCACGAAATATAGAGAAAGGTGAGGAGGAACTTTCGCTTTTAAAAATTTGTCACATAAGAAAGAGGATACATTTAAAGTGAACGATGGTAAGAGGTGTAGGGGCGCGAGGTTGAGTTGTATATATTAAATGATTGTATAAAGATAATTTGATTTTACAGTAAATAAATATATCTATGATGGTTTGCATTACAAAAAGAATAGGGGACACAGATTATGTCGAAGAAAAAGAAGAGTAGGGTATTAGTAGCTGGTATATGCATATCTACATTATTATCACCAGTAGCTTTCGAAGCATCAAAAGGATATGCGGCACCTTTGGAAGAGAATAAAGGTGGGAATTTAGAAGAGAATAAATTTGAGCAGAGGGCGTTTCAGTTGCCGGGTAAAGGTAGCGTAGATGAAGAAAATGAACGTTTAAGAGTTACTTGGAAACTTTCTGCTAATGAGCCGACTGGAATTTATGCAGCGCCAAATGAAGAGATTACAATTGACATAAAAGGAACGCAGTCTATTCAAGCTTTCATAGGAACGAGATCTTATGATGAAAAGGATCCAGAAGAGTTTGATTTAAAACCAGGGAAAAACGTTATTTCATCTCCAAGAGGCGGTATTTTATATTTTTACAATATGAATAGCGAAGGTAATGTAACAGCTACAGTTACGAATGGTGGTAGCCACTTCCCTTTGTTTATTTTAGGTAAACATACGAAAAAAGATTGGGATGAAATGTTAAAAAAATATAAGGATCCTTATGCAGTTGAATTAAAAGGTGAGAGAAGCTTAATTACTACTACTTATGATTCTGTGCAGAAATATACGAAGAATACGGATCCAACAGAGCTAATGAAATTACACGATAAGATTATTCGTTTGGAAAACGCAGTGGCAGGATTATCTGAGGACGGTGTTGGGGTTGCGAAATCTCCAACTCATTATGTTCAGTTTGTTGAAAAACGGAAGCCTGCTGAAGGGAACTTTATGTTTGCGACAAATTATCATACAGGATATATCCCGACGGCAATGAATAGAGTTTTAGATTTAGAAGTACTTGAAAAGGATGGCTGGGGACCATGGCATGAAGTTGGACATTTACATCAGCAAGAACCTTGGAAGTGGTCTAAAGTAAGAGAAGTCACAGTAAATATTTACTCATTAGCTGTTCAAAAGGCATTAGGGAATCAATTAGAAATGGATGAGCACTATAAAGAATCATTTGAGTATTTAGAGAGACCTAAAGCAGAAAAGGTCATTGATGAAATCAATCCTCTTACAATGTTTTGGCAATTAAATGTAGTGTATGGAGACCATTTTTATCCTAGGTTACATCAAGCTTATCGTTTGTTGCCTCAGAGTGAAATGCCTAATTCTGATGAAGAGAAAAAGCAACTATTTATTTATATGACATCAAAAGTGGCTGGGCAAAATTTAATTCCTTTCTTTGAGGAATGGGGATTAACGCCAAATGATGATACTAGAGAGAAGATAGAAAAATTAAATTTACCTAAATTAGAAAAAGAAATATGGAAAGCTACTGATAGTAATGATATTCGTGAGAAGCAAGTTGAACCGTATAAGGTTCCGTATGGTGAACCTGCTAATGAGGTACAAAACCTTTTAGTTGGTACGGATTCTGATGAAAACGAGGCGAGTAAACCCGTTCAAAATTTAGGTGAGAATGTAAAAGTAACAGGTAAGATCATATGGCCTAAATTAGAGAATGGAAAACAGGAAGTGTTAGTAGAAATTGAGGATGAGAAAGGAAATAAAAATTCAATTCCTGTCCAAGTTAATGGAGTTTATGGTGACAGTATAATTTTTCAAGGACTTTCAAATGAAGTAATGTCCACAGTGATGCTTCGTCACAATGAAAAAAATTAAATGTAAACTTTACTAATAATAAAATACATTACCGTTTTGAAAAAGAAGAATATATGGGCTTAACGCTATATGATCGAAATGGGATTGAAAAGAAAAGTGTATCAGCAGAAGGGCAAGAAAATGGAAAACGATTTGCGCTTGAACTAAATGGATTGGATTTTGAATATGGTGATGTAGTAAAAGTATTCCATGCAGAACCAAGCCGTTTGAAGTGGTACCAAAATAACGCACTTGTAGATCAAGGAAATGCTAAAAATAAAAAAGAAAAATTATTCCAAATCACTCCGCAAGGGTTTGAATTTAAAGATGGTTTACAAGAAGTAACAGCAGTACCGCAAAAAGTAGTAGTCGGAACAGATGTTGAAAAGTTAGAAGCGAAAAACTTTGTACAAGTAAAAGATGGAGAAGTGAGTGGTTTTGCAGAAAAACCAAATACATCAAAAATCGGTGAACAAAAAGTAAAAGTAGAGACGAAAGATCGTTTTGGAAATAAGCAAGTGACGGAAGTTCCTCTAACAGTAACATATGGAGATAGCTTACTTGTATATGGATTAAGCTATGGTACTGACGATATGAAGTCAATTATAACGTTACATCATGATACGAAAAAACTGAGTGCAACAGATACAAAGAATCTGATTCATGATTACTTTAAAGATGAGAAGTATTTTGAATTCACACTGTACGATAAAGAGGGAACAGAGAAGAAAAATATAGCGGTAAAAGGTTTGGAGAATACGAAAGCTTTTGCCAAGGAAGTAAATGGACTTGCATTTGAGTATGGAGATGTGGTGAAAGTATACCATGCAGAATCTTCTCGTTTACATTGGTACCAAAAAGATTTATATGTGGGAGAAGGAAACAGTAAAGAGATAAAGGAATTAGTCTTCAAAATTACTGAAAATGGATTTGAAAGGTTAGACGGTGAGCAAACAGTAAAAGCAAATCCACAAAAAGTAGTAATTGGAACAGATGTAGAAAAGTTAGAAGTGAAAAACTTTGTTGAAGTAAAAGATGGAGAAGTAGTTGGATTTGTAGAGAAACCAAATACATCAAAAATCGGTGAGCAAAAAGTAAAGGTAGAGACGAAAGATCGTTTTGGAAATAAGAAAGTGACAGAAGTGCCGTTAGAAGTAATTTACGGAGATAGCATTATGTTCTTTGGTACAAGTTATGGCGGAACAAACATTAAATCGGTTGTAACTTTGAACCATGAAGAGAAGAAATTCGGTACAACAGATTCAGAAGGTAAAATGCATACTTCATTTGCGGATGAGAAATATATGGGAATGACTGTATATGATAAAGATGGGAAAGAGAAGAAAGCAGTATCTGTAAAAGCGTCTGAAAATACGAAAGCATTCGCAGAGCAATTTAAGGGAATGTCGTTCGAATATGGCGATATAGTAAAAGTGTATCAAAGAGAGTTTGATAGATTTAAAGTGTATAAAAAGAATGAATTCGTGGACGCACAGTATGGCGTTCATGAAGTGTTCTTTAAAGTTACGGAGCAAGGTTTCGAAAGAATGGAAGCTCAGCAAGAAATAAAGGCAGTACCACAAAAAATAGTAATCGGAACAGATGATGCAAAATTAAATGCAAAAGATTTTGTTCAAGTGAAAGATGGAGAAGTGATTGGTTTTGTAGAGAAACCAAATACAACGAAAATCGGAGAACAAAAAGTAAAGGTAGAAACGAAAGATCGTTTCGGGAATAAGAAAGTAACGGAAGTATCACTAGAAGTAACGTATGGGGATAGCTTGGTATTTAAAGGGCTAAATTATAGTACTGATATTAAATCGATTGTAACATTGCAACATGATCAGAAAAAATTCAGTACGACAGCTGATTCGAATCCGGTGCACCATTATTTTAAAGAAGAAACGTACTTTGAATTTACATTATTAGATCAAAAAGGAATAGAGAAGAAGAAAGCGATTGTAAAAGGTGTTGAAAACACGAAAGAGTTTGCAAAAGCGATTAACGGCTTAGAATTTGAATACGGTGACGTTGTAAAAGTGTATCATGCAGAATCGGATCGATTTAATTGGTATCAAAATAATAACTTTACTGGTCAAGGTAAGGCGAAAGTAGAAAAAGAATTATTCTTTAAAGTAACAGAAAAAGGTTTTGAAAGAATAGAAGCTCTACAAGAAGTAAAGGCAGTACAGCAAAAAGTAGTAATCGGAACAGATGCTGAAAAGTTAGAAGTGAAAAACTTTGTTGAAGTAAAAGACGGAGAAGTAATTGGATTTGTAGAGAAACCAGACACAATGAAACTCGGTGAGCAAAAAGTAAAAGTAGAGACGAAAGATCGTTTTGGGAATAAGACAATAACAGAAGTACCGATTGAAGTGACGTATGGAGATAGCCTGGTGTATCAAGGTGTGTCCAATGTTACACGTTCTATTGTTACGTTAAATCATGACGAAAAGAAATTACATGCAACATTTACGAATGATGTGATTCATTATCGTTTTGTGAACGAACAGTATTTGGGTTTTGCGATTTATGATCAAAATGGAAATGAGAAAAAGCATATATCAGCAGACGGTCAAGAAACCTCAAAGAATTTTGCAGAACAAGTAAATGGTACTCCATTTGAGTATGGGGATGTTGTAAAAGTGTAGCATGCAGAACCAAGTCGTCTGAAATGGTATAAAAAGAATGAGTTAGCAGAACAAGTAGCTTCAGCAGAAGTTGTATTTAAAATCACTCAAAGTGGATTAGAACTAGTAAAGGGAACATTGTAATAAAAAATGCGCGTAGATATTGGATCTACGCGCATTTTTTTTCTATTACTCAGCTTCAGAAACTACTGTGAAGCGTTCGTTTACGTGTTTTGGATTTTCAATTTCATCAAGTGCTGCAACTGCGAAGTCTTCGTAACTTACGTAGCTATCACCTTTTGAGTTAACAAGAAGGTTGTCTTTTCCAGCTGTATAAGAGCCTGTGCGTTTTCCTAATGCAAATAGTGCAGAAGGGCTAATGAATGTCCAAGTAATATCATTTGTTTGATTTAGGATTTCCAAGTTTTTACCTTGGTTTTGAGCTGTTGCAAGATATTCATTTGGGAATCCTGGTGTATCAAATACACGTGTTGTTTTCTCTTCGTCTACAAATAAGCTACCAGCGCCGCCAACTACAAGTAATTTTGTATTAGGTGCACCTTTCATAGCTTCGATAAGTACGTTTCCTGCATCTACGTGAAGGTGTTCTTGTCCGGCTGGAGCACCGAATGCATTTACAACTACATCAAATGCTTGTAGGTCATTAGATGTAAGAGCGAATACATCTTTCTCTAAAACTTTTATATTTTCTTCTGTAATTTTTGCAGCGTTTCTTACGATTGCAGTTACTTCATGTCCGCGATCTAATGCTTCTTTTAAAATACGACTTCCTGCTTTACCAGTTGCTCCGATGATTCCGATTTTCATAATAAATCCCTCCAAAGTGTTTTGTTAAAGTGTATATCTGAAATTAAATGAATTTGTTGTAATAAGGTTTGTTACAACCTGATGTAATCATTATAGTTACAGGTTGGTGTTTTTGTCAATGGGGTAGTTTGTAGATTTACTTTTTGTTTTATTATGCACAGTTAGAGGGAGGAGAGTCATAAAGATATTGTTACTTCGTGTCTGGCTAATATTTGGAAATTGCAAATTGTCGAAAAATGTTGATTTTTAAATGTTTTTTAAATATAATTCGTTTTATGGAGAAAAGGAGGGGTTAATTGTATGAATATTTTAGAGCAATTTGTTTCATCAACGAATACAATTCTTTGGTCATATATTCTTATTGCAATGTTAATTGGTTTAGGGCTTTATTTTTCTATTAAATTAAAATTCGTGCAAATTACTCATTTAGGGGAAATGGTTCGATTAATGAGTGATGGCTTAACTGGAAAGACACGTAAAAAGGGAAGTGTATCGTCATTCCAAGCATTTTGTATGAGTTCAGCAGCTCGTATTGGTATCGGGAACTTAGCTGGTGTAGCGCTAGCTATTTCTATGGGAGGACCTGGAGCTGTATTTTGGATGTGGGTTATTGCGATTATTGGGGCGTCTTCAAGTTTCGTAGAAAGTACGCTTGCGCAAATTTATAAAATAAAAGATGGCAGTGGCTTCCGTGGTGGTCCTGCTTATTATATGGAAAAAGGTTTAAATAAACGTTGGATGGGAATTTGGTTCTCTATCCTTATTACAATTAGTTACGGTTTAATTTTCAACTCAGTACAAGCAAATACAGTGACATTAGCATTTAAAAATGCATTTGGTATTGAGCGTTATGTTGTAGGGATTGTACTTGCAGCATTAGTTGCGGTTATTATTTTTGGTGGTGTGAAAAGTATTGCGCGTATGTCAGAAATGATTGTTCCGCCGATGGCAATTATTTATATTGCAGTAGCTGTGTTCGTTGTTATTAAAAATTATTATTTAATACCGGATATGTTTACAGAAATCTTTAAAGGTGCATTCGGTTTAGATTCAGCTGTAGGTGGCGGTATTGGTGCTGCAATGAAGTTTGGTATTCAGCGCGGATTATTTGCGAATGAAGCAGGTATGGGTAGTGCACCGAATGCGGCTGCAACAGCGGATGTAACACATCCAGCGAAACAAGGTTTTATTCAAACAATTGGAGTATTAGTAGATACATTCTTAGTATGTACATCAACAGCATTTATCGTACTATGTTCTGGTGCATATAAGGCAACAGATTTAGAAGGTATTGAATTAACGCAAGTCGCGCTAAGTTCACAAATCGGTTCGTGGGCAAGTAGCTTCTTAGCGATTATTATTTTCTTATTTGCTTTCAGTTCACTTCTAGGAAACTACTATTATGGTGAAACGAATATTGAATTTATTAAACGAAGTAAAACTTGGTTAACGATTTATCGTATTGCGGTTGTAGGAATGGTACTATTCGGCTCTGTTGCGACGCTTCAAGTTGTATGGAATATGGCAGACTTATTTATGGGTCTAATGGTAATCACAAACTTAATTGCGATTACACTTCTTGGCCGATTTGCGTATGCTGCGTTGGCAGACTATGTAAGGCAAAAGAAACAAGGAAAAGATCCGGTATTCAGTGCAGATTCTATTCCTGGTTTAACGAACACAGAGTGTTGGGATAAGCCGGCGGTAACAGATAAAGAAAAAGCAGTATAATAAAAAGGCGAGCATCGAGATAAATTCGATGCTCGCCTTTTTTGTTGTAGTAAATGATAAAAAGGGTGAGAGGTAATTATTAATATAATTTTTGTTTGTTCATTCCTCTCGTTATTTGTAGGGAACGTACTGTCTTAAAAGTATGACTGGTCGAATAGGATGAGTGATTGAGTATTGGATAAATGCACGTACTAGTTATATTTTCACGTAAAAAAACATGTATGTTAGGAATCTTCACGTATCCATGTAATGAAACCTAACATAAAGTTCTTGATTACTAAAAGTTTTTAGAATATAATTTTCTTATTGTTAGGAAGAGGGGGGCAATGCAATTATGGATTTTTTAACTAATGTAATTGGGGATATAAATAATGTCCTTTGGTCATATATCATTATTGCGATGTTAATTGGATTAGGACTTTACTTTTCGTTTCGTGTGAAATTTGTCCAAATTCGTTACTTCGGTGAAATGATTCGCTTACTTGGGGATGGAGCGAGTTCAAAAACAAGAAAAGCGCAAAAAGAAAAAAGTGGTGTATCGTCATTCCAAGCATTTTGTATGAGTACAGCTTCTCGTGTAGGTACTGGTAACTTAGCTGGTGTAGCTATCGCAATCTCAGCAGGTGGACCAGGAGCGGTATTTTGGATGTGGTTAATCGCGGTAATTGGGGGTGCTTCTGCATTTGTAGAGAGCACATTAGCGCAAATTTATAAAGTAAAAGATGGGAATGCGTTCCGTGGTGGTCCAGCGTATTATATGGAAAAGGGTTTAAAGAAACGCTGGCTAGGAGTTGTCTTCTCTGTTCTAATAACAGTTAGTTTCGGATTAATTTTCAACGCCGTGCAGTCAAACACAGTAGCGGCGGCTTTTGATGGAGCATTTAACACAGATGGTAAGTTTGTAGGTCTGTTTATGGCTGGTTTACTTGCAATCATTATCTTCGGCGGAGTAAAACGTATTGCACGTGCGGTTGAAATGATTGTTCCAGTAATGGCAATTATATATGTAGCAGTGGCATTATTCGTTGTTGTAACAAACATTACGGCAATTCCATATGTATTTAAAGAAATTTTCTTACATGCTTTCGGAATTAAAGAAGTAGTGGGCGGGGGATTAGGAGCTGCGATTTTACTAGGGGTAAAACGTGGATTATTCTCAAATGAAGCAGGTATGGGTAGTGCGCCAAACGCAGCTGCGACTGCAAACGTAACGCATCCAGTGAAACAAGGTTTCATTCAAACTTTAGGAGTATTTACAGATACATTATTAATTTGTAGTTGTACAGCATTTATCATTTTATTATCAGATGTGCCTGGAGCGGCTGATTTAAACGGAATTCAATTAACGCAACAAGCATTAAGTCAACATATCGGACCGTGGGCTTCTATATTTGTAGCAGTTGCAATCTTCTTGTTTGCATTTAGTTCATTGGTAGGTAACTACTACTATGGTGAAACAAATATTGAGTTTTTAAATGGAAGTAAAGTTTTACTAAATGTTTATCGAATCGCGGTACTTGGTATGGTTATGTTAGGTTCTGTAGCAACAATTCAAATTGTTTGGGACTTAGCAGATTTATTCATGGGTATCATGGCTATTATTAACTTAGTGGCGATTGTATTCCTTTCTAAGTATGCTTTCGCGGCATTATCAGATTACGTAAAACAAAAGAAACAAGGAAAAGATCCAGTCTTTTATGCGGGGTCTATTCCTGGTTTAAACAATACAGAGTGCTGGGACAAGCCAGCAGTAGCAGATAAAGAAAAAGCTGTATAATAAAAAGGAACGAGCATCAGAGAAATTTGATGCTCGTTTTTTTTATGTTGATAAACTAAAGGAAGAGAGAAAATACGAACATTAATGAGTGTTTTATAATAAAATGTATTTTTTTAAGAAAAGTGCGGATGTGAGTTATAATTTGTGTTAGAATGGAAAATGGCTTTGAGACAAGAGATTTTATGGTTTTTCATATCCGATTGAAGGTTTTGGAGGAGAAATGGAAAGTTCGGATTATTCCTTGTTTTGAGTAGTCAGACGTTCAACGTTAATGAAGAGTTAAATGGAGGATTTTATTAATGAAGTTTGTTATGTTTCTTGTAGGACTACTAGTTGTATTCGTACTCGGCTTTCTTATAAGTTCTGATCGTAAGAAGATCAAGTATAAACCAATCGCAATTATGCTTGTTATTCAGCTAGCGTTAACGTATTTCTTATTAAATACGCCAATTGGTTATATTTTAGTAAAAGGAATTTCAGATGGATTTGGAGCACTTCTTGGATATGCGGAATCTGGAATCGTTTTCGTATTTGGTGGTCTTGTTAATAAAGGAGAGGTTTCATTCTTCTTAACAGCTTTATTACCAATCGTATTCTTTGCAGTGTTAATCGGAATTCTGCAACACTTTAAAATTTTACCGATATTTATTCGTGCTATTGGTACTATGCTAAGTAAAGTAAATGGTTTAGGAAAATTAGAATCATATAATGCAGTAGCGGCCGCAATTGTTGGGCAAGCAGAAGTATTTATTACAGTAAAAGATCAATTAAGTAAAATCCCAAAACATCGTTTATATACACTATGTGCATCTTCCATGTCGACAGTATCGATGTCGATCGTTGGTTCTTATATGAAAATGATTGAACCAAAATATGTAGTAACAGCACTTGTATTAAATTTATTTAGTGGTTTCATTATCATTCATATTATTAACCCGTACGATATTACAGAAGAAGAAGATACACTGAAGTTAGAAAATAAGAAAAAACAGTCATTCTTTGAAATGTTAAGCGAATATATTATGCTTGGTTTCACGATTGCGATTACGGTAGCAGCAATGTTACTTGGTTTCGTAGCATTAATTACAGCAATCAATAGCTTGTTTGATTCAGTGTTCGGTATTACATTCCAAGCTATTTTAGGATATATTTTCTCTCCATTAGCATTCGTAATGGGTATCCCGCAAGCAGAAATGGTAACAGCGGGACAAATTATGGCAACAAAATTAGTATCAAACGAGTTTGTTGCGATGCTTGATCTAGGAAAAGTAGCTGGTGATTTATCAGCTCGTACAGTCGGTATTCTTTCTGTATTCCTTGTATCATTCGCGAACTTCTCATCTATCGGAATTATCGCAGGTGCAACGAAAGGGATCGATGAAAACCAATCAAACGTTGTTTCATCATTCGGATTACGACTTGTATACGGTGCGACATTAGTAAGTCTTTTATCCGCAATTATCGTTGGTGTTATGTTATAAAGTGAAACTTTAATCAGTGGGGGGCTTTATCCCCCGCTGATTATTAGCCTTCACCAATCGGGCTTTTACGGGCAGTTAATCACCCACCTAACTTCTTTGTTTTCGCTGAATTTTGAGGTGGGGGTCTTACTGCCCGTTAAAGCGGGGTAAAAAGGGAGGCCATAGCTATGAGCTAGGGCTATTTTTTATGGTGAATTTACATAAAAAACCCAATCGGTTAGGAATATATTAACATATAAAAATCTTTTAAAATTTATATTGCATTTCGATTAGATAACGCTTACAATTTGATTTGTAGGTGGTATCCATTTCAGACGTTAAATACGGTAGAGAAGAAGAGACTACCTGTTATAAATTGCAATTTATGTAAACGCTTACCTATTTTAGAAGACAGTTCAAAATATTTTAGGGGTTCATATTTTTTAACATCAATGGTCAGACGTCATTCGTTATACGACTGATAACTCATGGAAGTGGAGGATTCACATATGAAGTTAGTAATGTTTCTAGTCGGTTTACTTGTAGTATTTGTACTAGGGTTCCTTATAAGTTCAGATCGTAAGAAAATTAAATATAAACCAATTGCAGTTATGCTTGTAATTCAATTGGTACTTGCGTATTTCTTACTAAATACAAAGGTCGGATTTGTATTAGTAAAAGGGATTGCAGATGGATTTGGCGCTATTTTAAAATTTGCGGAAGCAGGGGTTAATTTCGTATTTGGTGGTCTAGCAAATGATGGACAAGCACCATTCTTCTTAACAGTATTATTACCAATTATTTTCTTAGCAGTACTAATTGGAATCTTACAACATATTAAAGTTTTACCGATTATCATTCGTGCAGTCGGTTTCGTATTAAGTAAAATTAACGGTTTAGGAAAACTTGAATCATATAACGCAGTAGCAGCGGCAATTGTCGGCCAAGGTGAAGTATTTATTACAGTAAAAGATCAATTAAGCAAATTACCGAAAAATCGTTTATACACACTTTGTGCATCATCAATGTCAACAGTTTCGATGTCAATCGTTGGTTCTTATATGAAGATGATTGATCCAAAATATGTAGTAACAGCACTTGTACTAAACTTATTTAGTGGATTTATTATCATTCATATTATTAATCCGTATGATGTGAACGAAGAAGATGACATTTTAGAATTACAAGAAGATAAGAAACAAACATTCTTTGAAATGTTAGGCGAGTATATTATGCTTGGTTTCTCTATCGCTGTAACAGTAGCGGCGATGTTAATCGGTTTCGTAGCATTAATTACAGCAATTAACGGTGTGTTCGATTCTATTTTCGGAATCACATTCCAAAGCATTTTAGGATACATCTTCTCACCATTAGCATTCGTAATGGGTATTCCAACATCAGAGATGCTAACAGCAGGACAAATTATGGCGACGAAATTAGTAACAAACGAATTTGTTGCGATGCTTGATCTTGGAAAAGTAGCTGGCGATTTATCAGCTCGTACAGTAGGTATTTTATCAATCTTCCTTGTATCATTTGCGAACTTCTCATCTATCGGAATTATCGCAGGTGCAACGAAGAGTATCGATGGAAAACAAGCAAACGTTGTATCTTCATTCGGATTAAAACTTGTATACGGTGCAACGTTAGTAAGTATATTATCAGCGGTTATCGTTGGGGTTATGCTTTAATAAAAACAAACGAAGTCGTTTATCTCTCGCCTAGAGGGATGAACGACTTTTTTATTTTGGTATGATAAATAATATAGAGAGGGGGGATTAGGGTGCAAGAACGAGATAGTTTAAGGGAGTTTGATGAGATTATAGAGAACATTGATCAATTAACTGGAGAAGATGCTAGAGCGTTTTTGAAATTTATACATGGGTATTTAAGTATAGTAGGGGTAGGAGATGGGACGTTTACTCATAGTGACTTTGTTGAAAAGGTTTCAGAGCTTTATAAGAAGGATGTGGCGAGGGTTATTCAACTTAGAGAAGAAATAAAAAAATCACCTTAATACATTCATTAAGGTGATTGGAATACTACTCAGCTGGAGGCGTAAATGTACGTTTCTCTAATTCAGCATCTAGCATAAATAATGCGTTTGAATCGCTTGTAATACGTTTTAATTTTTGGATGATGCTATCGAATGAAGATTCTTCTTCTACTTGCTCATCGACGAACCATTTTAAGAATGTAATTGTTGCATGCTCACGCTCATCCCAAGCGATATCAGATAAGTTGTAAATACGCTTCGTTACTTCACGCTCGTGCTCAAGTGCCACTTCAAAAGCGTTCAGTACAGATTCGTATTTGTTATTTGGATTATCAAATCCAGTAATAATAGCGCGCTCACCGCGGTCATTAATGTAGTTGTAAAGCTTCATTGCGTGGAAACGCTCTTCTTCAGCTTGTACAAGGAAAAAGTTAGCGAATCCATCATAGCTCTCAGCTGTACAGTAAGCAGCCATTGCCATATAGGCGTGGGCAGAGTAAAATTCAAAGTTCATTTGATCGTTTAATGCGTCGTGCAATTTTTTAGATAACATAAAATCCCCCTTATTATTTTGACAAGAACATTATATCACAATTGATAATGTTCTCATTTAGATGTTTCGAATCTTTTTGAAAGCTTTGTGACGTGTGTTTCCATAATGTCTTGTAAATCCAAATCATATTTTTGTGAAAGGACAATAAGATTAGATAGTACATCACCAAGTTCTTCTTTTAGTTCTTGTTTTAGCTCTTCTTGTGTTTTCGTTTGTTCATCAGGGCGATCACGACCGATTTCAATTGCGCGAACAACGCGTGAAACTTCCCCAACTTCCTCAGTTAAGAAATTTAAGCGAATAAAGGAGTTGTACTGTGACCAGCTTCGTTTTTCGTAAAATTCCTCCACCCATCTTTGAAATGCGACGATATCCATTTCTTCCTCATCCCTTCAATATGTTGTACAATACTCATTGTATCATAACAATATATAGTTTCGGGGTGTAGGAATGAGAAAGATTTGTGTGTTTGCAGGTTCAAATTTAGGGGGAAGACCAGAATTTAAAGAGCAGGCAATAGCGTTAGGGAAAATGTTTGTTGAGAACGATTATGAGCTTGTATACGGCGGTTCATGCGTTGGATTAATGGGAGAAGTAGCAAACGAAGTTCTTCGCTTAGGCGGACGTGTAACAGGTGTTATGCCACGCGGTCTATTCCGAGGAGAAATTGTTCATACAGGGCTTACAGAATTAATTGAAGTAGAAACGATGCACGAGCGCAAAGCGAAAATGGCAGAGCTTGCGGATGCTTTTATTGCATTACCAGGCGGATACGGAACGTTTGAAGAGCTATTTGAAGTAGTATGTTGGTCACAAATTGGTATACATAATAAGCCGGTTGGTTTATTGAACATAAAAGGCTTTTATGGGCCAATTTTGCAAATGGTTGAACGTGCAGCAGAAGAAGGATTTATGAATCCATCAAATAAAGAGTTGATCGTTTCAGCTGAGACGGCAGATAAACTAATTCATGAAATACAAAATTATGAGCGTCCTGTTTTGGGAACTAAGTGGAAGCAGTTATCATAGTACATTTTTATAGTGGATTTTGGAAACACATGTCTTTTTATCGCAAAAAGACATGTGTTTTTAATTTGGTTAAATATATTGATAGTGAGATGTGAAATCGTTCCAAGAGGGGAAGCAGATGGAGGTATGTTTTGCTGATTTAAAAAAGAACATCTGAATAAAAGGTGAGTAAGAAATTATTGAGTGATATAGAATTGTTCCGTTAAAGGGTCAGATTGTGGAAAATAGCGAATGTTTTTATGAAGTTAATTGAGGTTTTTTTAATCGAAATCAGAATAAATTTTATAGATGTAATCCTTTGGGAATTTTTAATCAGCTATGTATCATAATCTAATCATTAAAATGAAAATTGGAGGAGAAATGAGCATGGGGCGTTCTGTATTAAAAATGTATAACTACCACTTATGGGCAAATGAAGTTATTTTAAATCGCTTAAAAGAACTACCGCAAGACATTTTCCATAAGGAAGTTAAGAGTGGTTTTTCTTCGGTGGCAAAAGTAATGTCTCACATATACCTCACAGATTTAGCCTGGCTTGAGATTATTTCTGGTAAAAGTATGAGTGATGCAATGGTACACACAGACCAATTGAAAGAACAGCTAGAAACAAAAAATATTGAGGAAATGGAAACTAGTTTTTATGAATTATCTAAACGATATAAAGAACTTTTAAGTAGTCAACAAGATTATGAAAAAGTGTTTGAGGTTGATAATCCGTATGCTGGGCTCCTGGATACGACGGTTTCCGAAACAATACTACACGTCGTCACCCACGGAGCATATCACCGTGGGAATATAGCCACAATGTTGCGGCAAATGGGGCATACCTCTGTTATGCAAGATTTTGGACTATTTCTATATTCAAAATGAATTCTTTTTATTTACCATAGAATATGGGTTGTATGATGTTTTTGGGGACTGCTTTTATTAGTGGTTTAAGCTTAATTATGTATTAGAGAAAAAAGGCATTCCATATTATTTCGGAATGCCTTTATCATTTTGATTACTTTGTTTTTTATACAGGTACCAGCCACCCCAGCCGCCACCAATTGCTACAACAACGAGGAAAGCATAGTCTTTAACCTCGACACGTATATTGAAAATATTAGCTATAAGTAAGAGAATCCCAACTGTTATTAACGCAAAAAATGCTCTAATTAAGTAGTCTTTCAACTGAACCACTCCCGCCATTTAAGTAGTAAATGATGAATATGGAAAAGCTTTTTTGGATCTATTTTACTAAAGGGTGTTACCTATATTTTAACATAAAAGGGATTGTAATATATTGATAAAAGTAGAGGAGAGGGGGGCTAATATTGTCGTGATTTGTCGGTAAGTCGATATAATTGGAAAATCGCTGATATATTTAATGGAATCGCCGATATAATTGGAAAATCGCTGATATAAATTTCATGTACTGATATGCATGACAACCCCATAGAAAAAAAGCGACTCTGAACGAGCCGCTTCCGCTTTTAATCTATTATTGATTCAAGAATGCACGTAGCATCCAAGCGTGTTTTTCTAGTTCTGTGTAGATGCCTAGTAGTAGGTCAGATGTCATTTCGTCATCAGAGTTTTGAGCGATTTCCATGCCTTTTTTCAATTCAGTTAGCATCATTTCGTAGTCTTTCATGATTGCTTCGACCATCCCTTCTGCAGTTTCTCCGTAAGCTGCTTCTTGAATAGAAGATAGTTCTAAGTATTCTTTCATTGTTGCTACTGGTTTGCCGCCAATTGCTAAAATGCGTTCTGCGATTTCATCGATGTGAGTAGCTGATTCTGTGTAAAGCTCTTCAAATTTTTCATGTAGTGTGAAGAATTGAGGTCCTTTTACGTACCAATGGAAATTGTGTAGTTTTGTAAATAAAACGCTCCAGTTTGCTACTTGTTTGTTTAATGCTTCGATTACTTGTGTATTCATTATGATCAATCTCCTCTTGAGTTATTATTTTATACAAATTACTAATTTATAATTATTATAATCTAGTGATTTGTATAAATCAACCCTTTTTCTGGAATTAATTTGAACAAATTATGAACGGTTGTAAATAAAAAATCCCTATTACTATGAAGTAATAGGGATTTTTTATTATATAGCTCCAGCGGCTAGAATATTCGGTGGCTTCGCTTTTTCCTGCGAGCCTCTTCTGCTTTTAGTTGTTATCCAACTTGTTTCTTCTCTTCTAAATCTTGCCCATCCCAACACTCTGTATTTTTTAAGCCAGGGATAGAACTTGCAACGAAGACAGGATCTTTTCCTTGTTTCTTTTGTTTAATATAGTCTACTAATGCTGCGTAGGCGAACTTGCTAAGGAATGAGATGGCAATTAAGTTTGTGAATACCATTAGTCCCATAAAGAAATCAGCTAAACTCCAAACTGTTTGAAGGGCAGCGATAGATCCGAAGAACACCATTCCGACAACTGCAACACGATAAATCAGTA
The DNA here is from genome assembly GCF_056396785.1 of Bacillus sp. 05T21. Taxonomy (NCBI): domain Bacteria; kingdom Bacillati; phylum Bacillota; class Bacilli; order Caryophanales; family Bacillaceae; genus Bacillus; species Bacillus sp. 05T21. The sequence goes on from NZ_JBFTMD010000009.1 coordinate 40,531, forward strand.
ACCATGTTTTGCTTTCTTTAATGAATGCGATATTTGTTTCACCATAATAGTAGTTTCCTAGTAAAGAACTGAAAGCGAATAGGAAAATAATAATCGCTAAGAAAGTGCTTGCCCACGGTCCAATTTGTGAACTTAATGCTTGTTGTGTTAATTCAATACCTTCTAAATTCGATCCTTTGTAAAGTCCAGAACATAATACGATAAACGCTGTTGATGTACATACTAAGAATGTATCTACGAAAACACCTAATGCTTGAACAAGTCCTTGTTTTACAGGGTGAGATACATCTGATGTTGCTGCTGCATTAGGAGAGCTACCCATACCTGCTTCTGTCGCGAATAAACCGCGCTGAATTCCGAATTTGATTGCTGCTCCAATACCACCAGCGATAGCTTGGTCTAAACCAAATGCGCTGTTAAATATTTCTGTAAAAATGCTTGGTAACATAGTGAAGTTGTTAATTACGACAAAAACAGCTACGCCGATATAAATGATTGCCATTGGAGGAACAATCATTTCTGTAATACGTGAAATGCTCTTGATACCACCAAAAATAATAACTGCAACTAATAAAGCTAATAGAGCTCCTACGATCGTTCGCTCTAGTCCAAAAGCATTTTCAAATGCTATTGTTACCGTGTTTGCTTGTACAGAATTGAAAATTAATCCGTACGCAACTGTAATAAGAAGTGAAAACCAAACACCCATCCAGCGTTTGTTTAACCCTTTTTCCATGTAATACGCTGGTCCACCACGGAATCTGCTTCCATCTTTTACTTTATAAATTTGCGCGAGCGTACATTCTACAAAACTAGTAGCTGCTCCAAGGATAGCGATAAACCACATCCAAAATATTGCGCCAGGTCCACCCATTGAAATGGCTAATGCTACACCAGCTAAGTTCCCGATACCAATACGTGCTGCTGCACTTAAGCAAAATGCTTGGAATGGAGAGATGCTATCTTTCTTTTTTTCTTTTCGATTAAATCCTTTACTAATTAAACTGACCATCTCACGGAAATGAGTAATTTGGACAAATTTTAATTTGAAAGAGAAATAAAGACCGAAGCCGATTAACATTGCAATAAGAATATATGACCATAAAATATTATTCGTTACCTCAAGGAATCTGCTAAAGATATCAACCATATAATACACTTCCTTTTTTTCGTAATAAGAAAATTATATGCAAAAAATATACCAGAATCAATTTTTCTAAAAAATCATGTTACTTAAATGCATTTTGTGTTATGATTATGTTACATCGTAATATTTTTAGAATTATTTACATTTTAAAAAACTAAATTTAAAGCGAAAAAGAGGGGATAATTTGAAAGAAGAATCTTTATTGAAAGTAAGTCTTAAGAGTTTGAAAATAAGAAGTAATTTATTTTTTATCATTACATCTTTAAGTATCTTTTTAGGAGCCACTTATTATTACAATAAAAGATTTCCAAGTCATAGGTATCCTGAATGGTTAGAATTTCTAAAATTGATTGGATGAACAAAAGACAGAAAAACAGAAAATTAAAATAAAGAAGTTATGGAGGAGCTAAATATGAATATTAGAGAAAGTGAACTTCCGGGTATTGGTTATAAATTTCAAATCGTTACGAAAGGTAACGAAAAGATGGTGATTGTCATTCATGATGATGGGCGTAGAGAAATGTATCATTTTGATTCAGATCATGAAGAAAGCATCTCAAGTATTTCATTACGTGACTCAGAGGCGAGACAAATTGCAGCAATATTAGGTGGGATGGTATATAAGCCTAGGGCATTAGAAAATGTTGAGATGGTCTTTGAAGGTTTAGCAATTGAGTGGTTCAAAGTGGAGAATGCAGCTCCAGCAATCGGAAAAACAATTGGTGATCTTGAAATAAGAAAAACATATAGCGTAACGATAATTGCAGTTATGAAAAAGAATATGAAAAAGCTATTTAATCCAGGTCCAGACACGGTGATTGAAGAAGGAGATATGCTTGTAGTTTCTGGTGAGAGAGAAGAAATTAAAAAGATTATTAATGAATTACTTTCGAATAGGGGGACTGACTAGATGGATACTTTAATTTTTGAAGTTGGTACAGCTTTAGTTTTAGTAGCAATTGCGGCGGTAATCGCTGGAAAGTTTAAATTCTCAGTAATTCCTTTTCTAATTGTTCTTGGCATGTTAGTAGGGCCGCACGCGCCGACAATAGGTGTTATCGATCTCAAATTTATTGAAAGTGCAAGTGTGATATCCTTCCTTGGAAGGATTGGTGTTCTGTTCCTTCTTTTCTATCTGGGATTAGAGTTTTCGATGAAAAAACTAATTAAATCTGGACGTTCTATCGCGATTGGCGGAACAATCTATATTTTGATTAACTTTTCACTAGGATTATTATACGGATTTATAATGGGATTCCCGTTACTCGAAATCTTAATTATTGCGGGTATTATTACGATTTCTTCTAGTGCTATTGTCGCAAAGGTATTAGTTGATTTAAGAAGAACTGGTAATAATGAAACCGAATTAATTTTAGGAATTATTATGTTTGAAGATATATTCCTTGCTGTATATTTATCAGTAGTTTCTGGCTTAGTTCTTGGGGATCACGCTTCCTTCTTAGGTGCCCTTACTTCAATTGGAATTGCTTTAGGATATATGCTTCTATTCTTTATTGTGGCTAGAAAAGCAACGCCGTTATTAAATAGATTGCTCAATATTAGTTCTGATGAAATCTTTATTATTGTAGTATTTGCTTCGTTGTTCTTTATTGCAGGTTTCTCAGAAACAATTCACGTTGCAGAAGCAATCGGGGCACTTCTTTTAGGGTTAGTTTTCTCTGAGACAGAGCATAGTGATCGAATTGAACATCTTGTTGTTCCATTTAGAGACTTCTTCGGAGCTATTTTCTTCTTCAGTTTCGGATTAAGTATCGATCCGTTTTCATTAGGTGGGGCGATATGGTTAACGTTAGGTGCTGTCCTTCTTACAATCGTCGGAAACTTTGTTGCAGGGATGATTGCAGGAAGACAAGCTGGATTATCTCATAAAGCATCAACAAATATTGGATTAACAATCGTTTCAAGAGGAGAATTCTCCATCATTATGGCTAATATCGGCATCGCCGGTGGTTTAATGTCAGTACTGAAACCATTCTCAGCACTATACGTGCTTATACTATCGATCTTAGGTCCACTTCTGACGAAAGAGTCAAAGAATGTATATAAATTTTTAAATAAAATCTTTAAGTGGGATACGAAGACTAGATAAATTTTAAAAAAATAAAAGTACAAGATATTTACTGCTTGTACTTTTATTTTTTGCAATGAAAACAGTAAAGAGAGGTAAATGATGTTAGGAGAGTTGATTCATTCAGTTTTAGTTTTTCTAGAAGGACTTGGTTATTGGGGAATTATGCTGGGATTAATGCTAGAGGTTATCCCAAGTGAAATCGTATTATCTTATGCAGGTTATTTAGTATCAACAGGAAGCATTACATTTTGGGGGGCTGTCGCGTTCGGTACAATTGGTGGTGTAATCGCACAACTATTCATTTATTGGATCGGTCGATACGGAGGAAGACCTGTTCTTGAGCGATATGGAAAATATATTTTGATTCAGAAGAAACATATTGATTATGCTGAAGCGTGGTTTAATCGTTACGGAACTGGTGTTATTTTTACAGCGCGTTTTATTCCTGTTGTGCGTCATGCTATTTCGATACCAGCGGGTATTGCGAAAATGTCACATGCTAAGTTTATTACGCTAACTACACTAGCTGTTATTCCATGGTCAATTGTATTTGTATATTTAGGTTTTAAATTAGGAACAGAGTGGGAAAGTATTAATAAAGTAGCTGGTCCATATGTGAAATACTTTGCACTTGCTGCTATTGTTTGTGCAATTGGTTATTTTATATTAAAAAAAATGATGAAAAAAAAGTGATTACGGAAAAAAGAATCTATGCTGACATAGATTCTTTTTTATTGTCATTTTTTAAAGGATGAAAGTGTATGTTTAATATTTACCATTTTGTGGCATATATATAGGAAAAGGGAGTTTAGGAAGGGGATTATTGAGAAATGGAACTCCAGTTTCAAAATGTATATCAACAAGTTGAGAATTGGTATGTGTTGGATTCGGAGCTTCCTTGGGATGTCAAAAAGTTAAGAAATGATTTGTTTTCTCTTATTGAAGTAAGTGCAACGCCAGTTATTTTTTGTGATACGTGTGATGCGAATCATGTACTTTTATCATTAGGAGAAGAAGAAGAGGAGTTTTTATTCCCAGTAGGTGGTTTTTATCATAAAGAAAAACAATTAATTTTCGTTTGTATGTGGGAAGAGTATGAGCAAGTGCTCAAAACGCTATTGCATGAATTCAGGCATGCGATGCAGCATAAGGACGATGTACTATATGTTGGAAATGAACTATACGAAGAAAGATGGATCGAGAAAGATGCGAGGCATTTCGCGGAGAGGAAGCTAGATGAATATAAAAATAGAAATTTAATCTGAAGCATAGTGGAGGAAAATCACTGTGCTTTTATTTATTGCTAATTAAAAATAAGTAGTTGACCTTTAATAAGTTTAGTTCTAAACTAATAGTATCAAATGAGCGAGGTGATGGAATGAAAGCAGGGGAAAGACCTGGAGTACTATTATGGTTTCGTTTATCACGCTTTTATAATAGAAGTATTCGTGAGACGAATCAGCATTTGAAAAAGTGGAATGTATCTGCCGCTCAGTTTGATGTATTAGTTCAAATTGGAGGAAACGATCGTTTAACGCAGCAAGAACTTGGAAATAAGTTGTTTGTTACGAAAGGAAATGTTACTCAACTTTTAAATAAGATGGAGCAACTAGATTGGATTCAGCGTGAACAAGAAGGTACCACGAAATATATTTCATTAACAGAAAAGGGAAAGGTTCTATATGAAGAAATAGTCCCGCCGCAAGAAACATTTCAAGCAGAGCAATTTGATAAGTTAAATAGAGAAGAACAAAAACAATTATTAGAATTACTGAAGAAGTTGCAGTGATAAAATTAAAAATAATTATCTCGATTTCGAGATAATATGAGGTGAATGATATGTTTAGAAAAGTTGATCATAAAAATATGGGAAGAGCAAATCACGGTTGGTTAAATACACATTTTCATTTTTCCTTTGCAAATTATTATAATCCAAACAACATGAATTTTGGAGCAGTACGTGTTATGAATGATGATTTAATAGCGCCACAAACTGGTTTTGATATGCATCCGCACCGTGATATGGAGATTATCTCTTACGTTATAGCTGGTGAATTAACACATGAAGATAGTATGGGGAACCGCGGGACAATTGAGCGTGGGCATGTTCAATATATGAGTGCAGGTACTGGTGTATTTCACAGTGAGCATAACTTAGGAAGTGAAACATTACGTTTATTGCAAATTTGGATTTTACCAGACCGCGACGGTCATAAACCAAACTATGGTGAGTTTAAATTTGATTGGAGTAAACGTGAAAATGAGTGGTTCCATATGGTATCTCCTTCTGATGGAGATGCACCAATTCATATTCACCAAGAGGCAAATTTATATTCTTTATCATTAGAAGCTGGTAAAGAAATTCATTTTCCTGTTAAAGAAGGACGTCAATTGTACCTTGTACAAATTGAAGGTAGCAGCGTTGTAAACGGTGAAACACTTGTAATGCGTGATGCAGCGGAGGCTGTAGAAGAAGATATTCGCATTCAAGCGAAAGAGAAGTCTCACTATTTAGCAATTGAAATGAAAATACAATAAAGTGAGGCTTTAATCAGTGGTGGCTTTCCAGCATATAAATAGCGGAATGAAAAGTTATAGGAAAGAGGACATCGTTTTTCGATGTCCTCTTTTTGGTGAGTTTAATTATCAGAAAAAACTTTCTCAATTTTTGAGAGCAGGTATTAGAAAGATTATTCAGAATATTTATAAAGGTGTTAAAAACTTTTAGGGAAATGGGGAGTGTTAGATTGAAAAAGCAAGTAATTTCATCAGCATTAGCATTAACTGTTATCGCAAGTGGGTTTGGGGCATTTGGAGCAACTACGACGAAAGCAGAAGAGCAAAAAATCCAGTATCACCAAGAGTTTAAAACGCCAGCTTACATAGGGGAAGAATGGAAAGCGCCGGAAGGATTAGATAAAAAAGAGACGGTCTTTCAATATTTAGAGAGTAAAAAGGATATGTTTAAACTAGCGGGAAATATTGACAAACATTTCAATATCGTTGGTGAAGAAAAAGATGCTGAGTCTGGTACAACACATGTGAAGTTAGTTGAGAAGCATAATAACATTCCTGTGTATGGTTCAGATCAAACAGTTACGCTTGATAAAGAGAACAATGTAAAAGCATTTTTCGGACAAGTTATTCCGAGTTTAGATGATAAAAATATTCCTACATCTGCAAGTATTAGTGCGGAACAAGCAGAAACGATTGCAAAAGCTAATATTGAGAAAGAAATTGGTAAAGTAAAGAATTATGATGGCGTGAAAAAAGATTTATATGTGTATGAAAAAGATGGTCAATACTATCTTGCATATCTTGTAAAAGCGTCGGTTTCAAAACCAGCTCCAGGATATTGGCATTACTTTGTTGATGCAACAAATGGAAATGTTATTGAGAAATATAATGCTGTAGATAACATTACTGGATTTGGTTACGGAGTATTAGGTGCTAGACAATCATTTGAAATTGCTCAAGATACGAAAACAGGAGCGTTCAACTTATTTGATGGTACACGAGGACAAGGTGTCCATACATTTGATGCAGAGAATATGAACGAAGACTGGTTTAATTTATTCTCACAAATTCTTGGATATACAGGAGAAGAAATTGGAAGTAAATCTAAGTTCTTCGAAGATAAAGCGGCAGTTGATGCGCATGTGAATGCAGGAAAAGTATATGATTATTATAAAAAGACATTTAACCGTAACTCTTTCGATGATAAAGGTGCAAAACTTATTTCTGCTGTTCACGTAGGTGAATCTTGGAATAACGCAGCGTGGAACGGTGTACAAATGATGTATGGTGATGGAGATGGTAAGACATTTATTCCATTATCAGCTGGCCTAGATGTTATTGGCCACGAATTAACGCATGCTGTAACTGAACATACAGCAAACCTTGTATATAAAAATGAATCAGGAGCGTTAAATGAATCGTTATCTGATATTATGGGCGTCATGGTTGAGAAGAAAAGCTGGGATTTAGGAGCTGATATTTATACACCTGGTAAACCTGGTGATGCACTTCGTTCTCTGAAGGATCCAGCATCTATTCCAAACCCATTAAAACCAGGTGAAGGTTACCCGGATCACTATAATAAACGTTATACTGGAACAGCTGATAATGGCGGCGTTCATATTAACAGTAGTATTAACAATAAGGCGGCGTATTTAGTGTCTGAGGGCGGCACGCATTACAATGTGAAAGTAACTGGAGTGGGCCGTGAAGCAACAGAAAAAATTTACTATCGTGCTCTTACAAAATATTTAACTGCAAACTCTGATTTCAAAATGATGCGCCAAGCTGCACTTCAATCAGCAGAAGATTTATTCGGTAAAAACTCTAAAGAGGTACAAGCTGTAACGAAAGCTTATGACGCTGTAGGAGTAAAATAATAAGAGAAAAAAGACCTGACTGGATTGTCAGGTCTTTTCCTTATTTAATCACGAATACCTAATGCAATTTTTGCCATACGTGACATACGTTCTTTTGTCCATGGCGGATTCCATACAACGTTTACTTCTATTTCATTTACTTCAGGTACGTTCGTTGATAATACTTTTTTAACGTCTGATACGATTTGGCCAGCCATTGGACAACCGATAGAAGTCATCGTCATTGTAATGACAGCATTATTATTTTCATCCGCTGTAACGTCATAAACTAATCCAAGATTGATAATATCAACACCTAGCTCAGGGTCAATAACAGCTTCTAAGTTTGCATATAACTTTTCTTCAAATGCTTGTTGTGACATGTGTAGCACCCCCTAAATATTAATGATATCGGTTCTCATTATAACGGATATGCGGGATAAGTGCAGGAAATGAGCTCAAAAAAATATTCCTCTCTGAGAGAGGAATATTTTTTTGAAAAGCTATTCAGTTTTAAAATGAGATACAAGCTGATCTAATTCTTCAACTGTTTGTTTCATTTGTTTTGCAGTGAGAGTCATTTCATTCATCACGATGACTTTCTGTTCAGCAGATTGTGCCGTTGCGGCTGTTTCACTAGATACTTCATTTGAAATAGAAGCGATGTTATTAAGTGAAGCGTTCATTTCTTCAGCGCTTGCAGCCATTTCTTCAGCAGTTGCTGATATGTCTTGCATTTGAGTTGATACTTTATTTACTTGTTCAACAATTGTTGTGAAAGAAGTACCAGCCTCACGAACGACAGTAATGCCTTCAAATGCTTCAGAACGACCTTTAGACATCATAGAGCTAGCAGTTTCCGTATCATTTTGAATTTGATGAAGCAATTGGTTAATATCTTTTGCCGCTGTTTTTGATTGTTCCGCAAGTTTACGAACTTCATCAGCTACGACAGCAAATCCTTTTCCTTGTTCACCAGCACGAGCCGCTTCAATAGAAGCATTTAAAGCAAGTAGATTTGTTTGTTCAGCGATATTAGAAATAGATTGTACAGCTGTATCAATATATTTTGTATGAGTGATTAGACGTTCGACTACTTCTGATGTAGCAATTACAGCTTCATGTATCGTTGTCATTTGTGAAACAGATTTTTGGATAACAGTACTTCCGTCGTTAGCGTGTTCAGATGTAGCTACAGCAAGTTCGGCTACAGATGAAGCAGATTCAGCGATACGCTGAACACTTATTGCCATATCATCCATCGCAGTCGAGCTTTCTTCCATACTAGAAGTTTGCGATTGAATACTTGAATTTAAGTTGGACATCGAGCTTTGAACTCTTATTGTTGCCTCGCGTGATGTATTAGTCTTTTCTAGCATATTTTCAGAAGCTGTTTGTACTTCTACAGATGTTTTTTGAACACGATTAATGATATGTTGCAGGTTTTCTAACATTTTATTAAACGATGATGCAATTGCACCGATTTCATCATTGCTATTTACTTGTAGACGGGCTGTTAAGTCGCCTTCTTGAGAGGCTAATTCTTTTAGTTTAGTATCAATTTGTTGAATTGGTTTTACAAGCTTACCAGAGAACCACCATGCAAGAATAATTGCAGTTACAATACAAATAACAAGTGATAAGAAGACAACATATTCAATTCGTAGTGAAGATTGATCGATTTTTTCAATAGATTGTTCACGTAATTTAGCTTGTTCATTACTGTAATTTGTGAAATCACCGATTACTTTATAAACAGTGCCATTCTCTGTAGAAGCTACTTGTAAAGCTTCTTCCCATTTTTGTTCTTTTGCAAGAGTGAATACTTTCTCTTCAATGAACTTTCTCCAAGTGGATCCTAATTCCATTGTGCTTTTCACGGACTGAGAAGTGTTAGGGTTAGAAAGAAGTTGCCCTTTTGTATCTTCAAGACGTTTACTCATCTCATTAAACTTGTCTAATTCGACTTGATCATGTTGTAGTAAATAACCTCTTAAAGCAGAAAGTTGTACTTGATAAGCGTCTCCGCGCTCTTTCAATTCTGTTGCAAGAGGAGAAATTTCTTTTTGTAATGTTTCAGCTTTATGAGACTGATCCATGGTAAAGAATAAAATAAAAGCTAAGGCGATGCCGAATAAAGCGCAAATCATTCCCATCATGAACATTAGTTTTTTTCGAATGCTAATAAAATTCATATGATAAAAATCCTCCTTGTAAAATCTTAGTATTAGAATTAATTAATTAATTAATGTAAAAAATTGAAAGAAAGCTTTACTCCATCTGGAATAAAGCTTTCTTCTTTCCTTTAGGAATTATAGCAGACAGAATGGGAGATAGAAAGAGATATTTTAGCGTGAAAAAAGAGAGACTCTAAATCGCTCTTTCTAACAATTTAGAGTTCGTAGAAGTATAAATGAAATTTTCATTTTAACTATTTGTTTTGAAATGAGAAACGAGCACTTCAAGTTCTTGCACAATTGTTTTCATTTCTGATGATTTTTTAGCAACGACACTCATTTTGTTTACTTGGTCACCAGCTGAAGTTGCTGTTTTCGATGTTTCGGCAGCAACTTCATTTGAAATAGAAGCGATATTATTTAAAGCTGCATTCATTTCTTCAGAACTTGCGGCCATTTCTTCAGCAGTTGCAGACATTTCTTGTATTTGTGTAGAGAAATTGTTAATGTGATTAACAATTTCTGAGAATGAAGATCCAGCGGTACGAATGACTGTAATTCCTTCAGAAGCTTCTGACTGACCTTGTGTCATCATGTCATTTGTTATTTTTGTGTCCGCTTGAATTTGATGAAGTAAATGATTAATGTCATTTGCTGCTAGCTGAGATTGTTCAGCAAGTTTTCGTACTTCATCGGCAACAACAGCGAATCCTTTTCCGTGTTCACCAGCACGGGCCGCTTCAATAGAAGCATTTAAAGCGAGCAAATTCGTCTGCTCGGCAATATTAGAAATAGATTGAAGTGCAGTATCAATATGATTCGTATGTGTAATGAGTCGCTCTACCACTTGTGATGTAGCGTTAACAGCTTCGTTAATTGTATGCATTTGTGTAATAGATTTTTCAATGACTTTATTTCCATCATCTGCTTTTTCAGAAGTTGTAACAGCTAGGCTAGCGGCAGAAGAGGCAGCTTGTGCAATGCGCTGAACACTCGTTGCCATATCATCCATTGCGGTTGAACTTTCTTCAATGCTAGAAACTTGTGAACGAATATTGTGCTCAAGAGCATTCATAGTCTCTTTAGTTTTTGCGGTATTTTCCATAGAAGCAGTTGTTTCGATAAACACATTTTCAGAAGCTTCTTTTACACTTGTTGATGTTTGTTGAACTTGCTTTATTATACGCTGTAAGTTAGCAAGCATTTGATTAAAGGAATTTGCGATGTCACCAATTTCATCTTTACTCGTTACGTGTAATCTAGCGGTTAAATCGCCATCTTGAGAAGCTAATTCTTTTAACTTCGCATCAATTTGTCGAATCGGTTTAACGAGTTTACCAGAGAACCACCATGCCAATAGAATAGACGTTAATGTACATGTAATGAGTGAGAAGAAAATAATATATTGAATAAGGGATGAAGAAGACTCTACGTCAGCAATTAATACGTCCCGTTTGTCATTTTCTTCATTTGCATATTTAGTAAAACGACTTAAAAGATCATTTACATAATCTGTTTGAGCAAGAGCAATTTTGGATGCTTCATCCCATTTTCCTTCCCGTGCAAGAGGGAGGACTTCATTATCTACGACGCTGCGCCATTTTGCTCCCATTAAAATGGCCTCTTTCATTCCTTCTGGGAGTTTTTTATCACTTGTTACTTTCTCCCTAGTATCAGCTAGTTTTTTTCCTTCCCGGTTGAATTTATCCAATTCTTTTTGGTCATGTGATAGTAAATATTCTTGTAAACCAGCGACCTGCGCTTGGAACCAATCGCCACGTTCTTTTAAAATCGTTGCTCTTTTCGATACATCATTCTTTAATGTTTCGATTTCACTTGCTTGATTCATCGCGAATGAAAGAATAACAATAAGAGCAATGCTAAATAAGGAAGAAATGCTTAAGAGTGTGAACAGTAGTTTTTTTCGAATGCTAACATATTTCATTGTTACCCCTACCTTTTTTAAAAACTATTTATTATAATTTATAAATATTGAGAACGAAACTAATAAAAACATAATTAAGAAGTTATTAATCTGTTCAATGAAAATTATAGCAGATAATGGAATATGGCAGATTAATGTGAGTAAATGTTCTTAAAATGTATACATTTGTATATCAAAAAATTCATAAATAAAAATCAGAAATGGTATTGTAATTTGAAATAACATCCTGTATACTTCTAATTAGTTGATAACGATTATCACTATCAACTAAACATTACTCTTCGTTATGTTGGTCATACCCCTTTTTGACGACGTAAGTCAGAGACGAATGTTGAAATATCTTGTGTCCTATTCTACAGAATTATGGTAATCTCCAACCTCAACTTATATGCGTAAGCATGCAAAAAAAGGATCCTATCCGTGAAGGGATCCTTTTTTGCATGTTGTCGCAATTAATGTGTATAGACCTGGTATACGTTCTTCAATTCCCTCTGGTGCAGTAGAAGGGAAAACCCACCTTTGATGAGATCCGTGTTCTTCAATCAATTTTTCAACCTTGAAATTTGTTTCTGCCATTGATGTAATTATTTCTCCTAGTGTCCAGCGCCTAATTTTTGTTCTCGGTAAAGCGTATTTCTGTGATCCCGTAAGGAGAGTACTATAAGCTACGTCATCTTCAATAAGTTCCTCGTCGAAATAATTTCCATTTGCTCGAAATGATGGATGATCTACTCCTAATAATTTTGTATAAACGGGATGATAGTCACGTAGTATAAAGGTCCCATCTTGTTTTAGTAAGTGAGAGATCATATGAAAGAGTGGCTTTAAGTCTAAAAGGTAATGGAGCACGCCAAGCTCCAGTAACACGATATCAAATGATTGGGATAGATTTAAATCTAGTACATCGGAAATGATATATTGAATAGAGACACCAGCAGCTTCGGCTAGTTCGGTTGCGTATTTTTCATTACTTGCTGAAATGTCTACAACTGTTACATCGGCTCCTAAAAGAGCAAGAGCAACTGCTTTATTGCCTTTTGATCCGAGTAAATTAATAATACGTTTTCCTTTTGGAGATTGTATGTAAGGTAAATAATGATCTACCTCGCGCACGGGATCTTCCATGAGCTTTTTCGCATAATCTCCTGGCGCCCCGTGACGATTTGTCCAAGCTTCATAAGCAGCTGCGTTCCAGCTTTTTTCATTAATAGTACTTAGTTGTTTTTGATTCAATTTTATCACTCCTTTTGTGAACGTATAGTTATTCGGTGAATGAGTAGGATTTCCTGTTTTTTTGAATAAAAGTTTGATTTTTCTGTTGTTAAGTCGTAAAATACGTTTTATACATAAAAGCGTTGAAAAGGAAAAGTAGAATGGAACCATTCTTTCCAGAGAGCTTCGGTAGCTGAGAAGAAGCAAGAATATTCATTTGAACAATGGCCTTTGAGCTTCGTCCTGAACTTATCAAATGATAATAGTAGGCGGCGACGAGAGTTGGTACTCGTTATCAAAACCACAGTATAAGAGCATATAGCTCCGTACTTGTTAAGGTTAGTTATGCGAATGACTGACGAAATAAGGTGGTACCGCGACTGTTTATAAAGCCCCGCCCTTATCTTTTTTAAGATAAGGGCGGGGCTTTTTATATTTTAAAGGAGGAATATAAGATGAGTATTTTTATTGGAGGCGCTTGGCCGTATGCAAATGGTTCGTTACACCTTGGACACATTGCTAGTTTGTTACCAGGAGATATTTTAGCACGTTATTACAGGGCAAAAGGTGAGCATGTGTTGTATGTTTCAGGAAGTGATTGTAATGGAACACCGATTACAATTAGAGCAAAGCAAGACGGTGTGATGGTGAAAGAAATTGCTGATAAGTATCACGAAGAGTTTGAGCGATGTTTTCGTAGCCTTGGTTTTACTTATGATTGCTATACACGTACAGATAGTGAGCATCATCATGAAACTGTTCAAAAAGTCTTTTTGCGACTATTAGAAGAAGGTTATATTTATAAAAAAGTAGTTGAACAAGCTTATTGCGAAACGTGTACGCAATTTTTACCGGATCGATATGTAGAAGGTATTTGTCCGCATTGTCATGAAGCAGCAAGGGGCGATCAATGCGATGCTTGTTCCGCTATTTTAGATCCACTCGATTTGTTAGAAAAGAAATGTAAGTTATGTGGTAGTACGCCATCAGTACAGGAAACAGAGCATTTCTATTTTGCATTGCATAAATTTCAGCAGCAAATTAAAGAGGTCGTAGAAATTGCAAAGCAGAAAGGAACATGGCGCGACAATGCAATTCAATTAACAGAGAGATATTTAAAGGAAGGATTACAAGATAGGGCAGTGTCACGTGATTTACCAATTGGGGTACCAATTCCAGTGGCAGGATATGAAGATAAGAAAATTTACGTATGGATTGAAGCAGTGACAGGATATTATTCGGCGAGTAAACGCTGGACTGAAGAAACAGGGAAAGATGATCAAGAGTTTTGGGATAAAGAAGCGAAAACATATTATGTGCACGGAAAGGATAATATTCCGTTTCATTCAATCATTTGGCCAGCGGTATTACTTGGAATAGGAGAAGAAGCAATCCCGCGTCATATCGTTTCGAATGAATATTTAACAGTTGAAAAAAGAAAATTATCTACAAGTAAAAACTGGGCAGTATGGGTGCCTGACATATTAGAACGCTATAATCCAGATTCTATTCGTTACTTTTTAACAGTTAACGCACCAGAAAATCGTGATACTGATTTTTCATGGCGTGAATTCATTTACAGTCATAATAGTGAATTGTTAGGTGCATACGGGAACTTTGTGAACCGGACATTAAAGTTTATTGAAAAATATTATGGTGGTACTGTACCGAAGGGAAGTATTGATGTAGAGCTGAAAGATAAAGTAGAAGGATTATATAAAAGTGTAGGAGAGGCGATTGAACAAACTAAATTTAAGGTGGCACTAGAAACAATATTTGATGCAGTACGCTTTGCAAATAAGTACTTTGATGAAAAGCAGCCTTGGAAACAAAGAGAAGACGACCCAGTTTCATGTGAGGAAACAATTTATAATTGTGTTTACCTAATAGCAAACTTTGCACAACTGCTTGAACCATTTTTACCGTTTTCAAGTGAAAGAGTTAGAAATACATTATCGAGTGTTAAAGTAAATTGGGAACCTCAAAATACGTTGCCAAACCGAATTGATAATGTACAGCCATTATTTGAGCGAATCGATGTAAAACAAATTGAACATGAGGTAGAGAAGTTATATGGAGCAGTAAAGTGAAATATAAGGAAAAGACCTTTCAAATAAATGAAAGGTCTTTTGTTATGCTGTATAACCCTCTTTCTTATCTTTCAAAAAGAAAAGCACAGCAAGGATTACGAGAATAATAGCCGCAATATCATATGTTATTTTGAAGGTAGTAATAAAGTTTAACATATCGTAACTTTATTCACATTTATATACAAGTTGATGTTGTCACGCACTATGAACACGATTATGTTTTTTTTCTTTCCTAGCAGTAAGTAGTTGTGGTGTGAAAATACCGAGTAATATAACCACAATCCCAATCCACTGCATTGGCGATACAACTTCATGAACAAGTGTAATAGAAGCGATAATTGCTGTTGGTAATTCAGCTGCACCTAATATTGTACCAAGTCCCGTTCCGACTTTTGGTACCCCAATTGAAAAACAAATGACAGGTATAATAACCCCGAACAGTCCAAGGAAGAAAGCATATTTCCATAGGCCTGCTTGTAAAGCGCCGTCCGTTAAAAAGGTAGGCGGGAAAAATAAGCATACAATAAGAGTAGCACTCGTTGTCATAAGAAAGCTTTTCGTATAAGGCGGAACATCTGTAGCAACGCGCCCGCTTACAAATACATAGAATGAGAAAGAGACGGCAGCTAATAGTCCGAAAATAATACCTTTCGTAGAAAAGTTTTGTCCAAGACCTTCAAATACTCCACCAGCAAACAATGTACCAGTAAATAAAATAATAATAGATATAAATTTCTCACGGCTTGGGAATGTTCGGTTGGCAATCGCTTCGATGACTACACCAATCCAAGTGAACTGAAAGAGTAAAACGACAGCGATAGAGGCTGGCAGTTCTTCTACAGAAATAGCATAGAAAATACCTGTCATACTCATTGTTGTGCCGACTGTTAGTAACGAAAAGAATTGTTTTTTTGATACTTTATGACGTGAAAAGAAAAGAACGAGTAAAAGTAGTCCAATCCATCCGAAGACATATTGTCCTCCTAGTAGTTGGTGTGATGAAAATCCGTCGATGAATCCGAGTTTAAAAATAGTTGAAAGTACGCCGTAGCTACAAGCACCGAGTAAAACGAGTAGTGAATACTTAAACTTCTCCATAAAAATCCTCCTTTTAAATAATAAAAAACGCCCGCTATCCAAATAAGGATAACGGGCGAACGAAACAGAGTAAGATACTCTACAAAATTCCGCCATTCATACGAAGTATGAATTTGGGGTATGAAATTAGAGTAGGTTTTACATTGCTTTTGGGAATACAATGGAGCATTTTACACCTTGAGGTGTGTTTTGTATTCCATAAGGAAACTGATGTTTATCTAATATTTGTTTTACAATATATAACCCAAGACCACTACCTTGTACTAAGCCATGTTTGTCAGGATTTGCGCGATAGAATGGTTCAAATAAATGGGCAAGTTTATCTTCGTCAATTTGAGAACCTGTATTTAATACTTCTAATGCGTAACCGTTTGGCTTTTCATAAAGTTTTATATATACATGCTGATGGTCAATTGTATAATGAATTGCATTTGAAATAATGTTAAAAATAGCAGTTTGCATAAATTTAGGATCAGCTAAAATTTGTACATCTTGTTTAATGTTAGATTGAACATTTAATTGTTTTACAGATACAAAATAATCTACTTTCTTTATAACGTCCTCAATAATATTAGTTAATGAGATAACTTTTAAATTTGGTTTAAATTGAGGGTTTTGTATTTTGGATAATTCTGACACTTTTTCCGTTAATATGTTAATATCTTGCATCATCTCATATGAACGTTTTAAATATTTATCTCTATCTTTATAAGTGCCAATTCCGTGAATCATGCCATCGAGTTGTCCCATAACGGCTGCGATTGGTGTTTTTAATTCATGGGATATCATAGACATAAATTCTTTACGAGATTGTTCTAACTGTTGTTCCTTCTTGAGTTCATTTCTTAAATCTTGATTGCTTTCATGTAAATTTTTCACAATAGTAGGTACTTGTGAGGCAGCTACTTGCAAATTAAAATCTGTTTGATCTGTATTTTTGTTAAGTAGCTTTTTATCTGAGAAATCAAGATTCATAATATCTTTTAAAGCATCGCTCATATATCGGAAAGGTTTGGCGATTATTTTTGCATAGATTAAAGATCCAAGCAGAGATAATGCAAGCATTGTCGCCCCAATATGTGGAGCTAACTGCTGCAAAACAGCTGTTAACTTTGGATTATCATGTGTATCATTTGCTTTACTTGCTGCATTTTGTGTATGTAAGGCATCATTGTTAGTAACTTGCTTTTCCGCTTTTGTAAGTGAAGACGTTGTGTTACTTTTCCCCGGAATATTTTGTGCATGTTCTTTTGCTTTTGCAGTTTGGCTAGGCTGCAAAAGATGATTGATGGCTGTAGAGAGTGTTTTCATGTCTATTTGAGAAGATTGAAAATTAGAGATGCTACTCTCTGACACAGCTTTATTTTGCTTTGTTTTACTTTGGTCGTTTTGTTTGTCTGATTCCGCTTGTTCCGCAGTTTGCGTTCCAGAAGCTTTCAAACGATCTTTATCGTAATTTGAGGCTAGAAAATAAATAATTTGATAAAGACAAAGTGATAACAGAATACAAAATAATAAGGTTTTGATGAATATATTTTTGGTGATGTTGTCTTTGCTACGACTCGATTTTGTAGCCAATGCCTTTCACCGTTTTAATATAAGGAATTTCTAATTTTTTTCGTAAGTTTTTAATATGTGTATCTATAACCCTCACATCACCATAATGTTCATAGCCCCATACCTTATTCAACAAATCACTTCTTGATAATACTTTTCCCCGATTTTGCAGTAAAGTATATATAATTTCAAATTCTTTTGTAGTCAATTCAATTTGATTACCATGAACATAAGCGGCATATGCTGTAGAATTTAACATCAATTCATGGAATTGTAGTATAGTTGCAGCTTCTGCTTCTGCTTCCTTTGTTGCTGCCCTTCTTAATACAGCTTCTACACGTTTTATAAATACGGTGTAATGGAACGGTTTTGTAATATAGTCATCAATACCTAACTCAAATCCTTTAATTTCACTTTCTTCATTATGTAAGCCTGTTAACATAATGATTGGTACATCAGATTGTCCTCGCATAATTTTACAAATACTATAGCCATCTATATCTGGTAACATTACATCGAGGAGGACAAGATCGTATGAATTTTTTTGGAAAAGAAGAATGCCTTCTGTTCCAGCACCAACTACATCAACAGTAAAGTTTTGTGCCATTAGAAATTCACGAATAAGTTCTTGTATATCTGGGTTGTCTTCAATCACCAGTATATGCGTCATAGTAACACCTCCTAAATAACGCTTTTTACTGCAATATTCGAATTCATCATTTTTCGGATGGCTCAGATTGTTTATACATATAATAAGCCCCCGCTATAAAATAGTAATGAAAGTAGCAAGGGGGATTGTTTAGTGTCACTGAATAGTTCAGAATTACAGTAGTTCTATTATAGTATGTATTGTAAAATTTATAAAATATTATAACTGTATAATTTTAATATCCATGTTTATCAATGTTACGATGATGTTGAATGCAATCTATTTTTATTATATATGTAAATACAGTTGTTTTGCTACTGTAAATGAATAAATAAAATAAGCCAAGACATAAAATTCTTGGCTACACATAAATCTTGTTCTTAGGCTAATTTACAGTGACAGTAGCTTGTTGCTGAACGCGCTCAAATAACCAGTGAATATCATTGTTAAACATACGAATACAACCAAGTGTTGTTGCTTTCCCGATTGCTTGATTATTGTTAGTTCCATGAATCGCATACGTTGTTCCGTAAGTTCCTGCCATATTTAATCCGAGCCAGCGGTCCCCAAGTGGATTACGTGGATCGCCGCCTTTAATTTTTCCTGTATAGTAAGGACGGTTTTTAATTTTATTTACGATTTGAAAAGTACCCTTAGGTGTTGGTGTTGCTGCTTTTCCAGTAGCGACAGTGAAACTTTTTATGAATTTTCCATCTTGATAATAATCCATTTTATTTATTTTTGTGTTTACGATAAGCTGATCTTTCGTCGTAGCTGCTTCTGCAGTAGTGAATGGAAGAGTTAAAAATCCTAATGATAATAGCGCACTTAATAATAGTTTTTTCATTATATTCTCCTTTTACTTGTTGTAGTAGTCTTACATACAATGAATTTGTAATCCTCGTAATGCTTGATTGACATTTTCATCTAATGTTTCAAAGAAGGTAGTAATCTTTGTATTACATTTGTTGTTTTTATCAATAAGTAATCTTTCATTTAATAAAAGCTCACCATGTAGTCCAAAACTTTGAACTCGAATATTTAGTTCATCTTCAGTTTCAGAAATAATCGGTAAGAAATAGTGAAAAGCTTTCG
This sequence comes from Bacillus sp. 05T21, assembly GCF_056396785.1. Lineage (NCBI taxonomy): Bacteria > Bacillati > Bacillota > Bacilli > Caryophanales > Bacillaceae > Bacillus > Bacillus sp. 05T21. The sequence goes on from NZ_JBFTMD010000009.1 coordinate 59,969, forward strand.
TTGGAATGATGTAGCTTTTGCCAATCATGCTTTCTTGATTTGAATTAACCCATTTTCTCGTGACGATCTTAATGTTCTTTTTTGAAACGATAAAAGACAGCGTTGTAGATTTTGTTAAACTTACGTCAAATTCATTTGTTTCACATATTTGTAAATTAAAAACGGTTTCATTTTGATGAGATTCAACATTCGTATTAATAAAATCGTGCATTTTATAAGCTTCCATTTCTTATTCACCCTTTTTTCAATTTCGAAAAGCGACTTATATTTATTCAGTTTAATGTTTAGTCATATATTAGCTAAATTTTTCAACAAATTCCGATATAATCTTACAATACGTATATGAAGCTAATATGAAGTTCATATGAGTTTGTGGTGGTTTTTTATAGAGAACAAAATAAGGTGGTTTTCGAGTGTTAAAAACTGGATGAAAAATGTATATTAATGGATTTCCTTCGCGTGATATATAGTTGTTAGCTTGTTTTTAAATGCTAATAGATATAAGTAAATAGAGAACAAAAAACTTTAGAATGAGCCTTACAAAAATGTAATAAAAATGTAAGCTATTGTGATAGTTATTTCGACAATTTTTTTATACAATAATAGTAACAAGTTGTACGTGAATGAAAGGGGAGATGACATGGAATGGGTTCATGAATTATTTCAGCAATATGGGTATTATGTAGTACTTGTAGGCTTGCTGTTAGAATATATTGCACTTCCGTTTCCGGGAGAGCCAACATTAGCATATGCGGGGTTTTTAGCACAGAAGGGTGATCTAAGTTTACCTATTTTAATTATCCTATCCTTTATTGGGACAAGTGTAGGAATGACGATTCAATACTTTTTAGGTAATAAGCTTGGTATGCCTTTTGTTCAAAAATACGGGAAGTACGTATTTTTAACACAAAGAAAAATTGATTTAACGAGAATGTGGTTCGATAAATATGGATATTTCCTTATCTTTATTGGCTTCTTCATTCCTGGTGTACGTCATTTTACAGGATACTTTGCAGGTATCATTAACTTACCGTTTCGCCGCTTTGCAATTACAATTTATTCAGGTGCTTTATTCTGGGTATCGTTCTTCTTAATTGGCGGCTACTGGTTAGGTGGTAACTTACATGATATTTTCGGATTACTGGGAGATCATATCGGCAAAATCATTTTCGGAGCGATTGTCATTGTAGCAATTACGTTAAGCATTCGTTTCCGCAAACAACTAAAACGAGTATTTTTACAAAACGCAAGTTAATATGGAATCCATTCTATGTCAGATTTTAGGGAGGCAGTGCAAAAGCACTGCCTTTTTTATTGTATTTTCCAGTTTGTTTTTATTTTTCCATCGATACCGTCACCGGTGGCTGGTATATAATACGTTCCTATTTTTTTTCCGTATGTGATTATTAAAATCTATTATCTAAGTTATATATTTAGGAGAATATAGATTTATTTTTGACATGTATATAAGTCAAAATGACAATTATAATTGACAAAGATAAGGATATTATTTACAATTTTAATTAAATAAATGAAAAAGAGGGAAGACATGAAGCTTCAAAATCGAGTGAGGGAATTTCGAGCAAAGCATCGTTTATCACAAGGGGATTTAGGGAAAGCGATTGGCTCATCACGGCAAACCATTAGTTTAATTGAGCGCGGAGATTATGCACCATCTATTGTGTTATCGCTAAAAATCGCACAAATTTTTGGAGCGCCGGTGGAGGAGATATTTATGTTGGTGGAGGGGGAAGAGGACGATGAAGATGAAGAGTAAACGAAAAAAACAATTTGATTTTGTGGGGAAAATAGCATTAAGTATGATGGGTGGCTTTTTAACATCTTATATAGCTTTAAATTTACTCTCGAATGAACCGAGAAAATTATCATCTAATACATTTATAGGTGTATGTACTATTTTTGGAATCTTAATGATGTACTACACTTGGAAGAATACACGTATGTTAGCGGAGGCACGCGATGAAGAAGAGAGCGTACAAGGCAGAAAATTAGGCATTATAAGTATATATTTACGTGTAGGTGATATAGTTACGCAGGCATGGTTTGTATATGCAGTTATTACATGTAGACGTGCACTGTTACAGGATACAAATGTGTCATTTGCAGTGTGGAATTTAGTAGCTTCTATTGTCTGTTTAACTATTGTAGTGGTTATCGGGCTCATAACAAAAAATCGTTATAATAAGCTATATCCTGAACAAGGTGTAACATATATGGAATCTATGAAAATGTGGACGAAAAACGCAGATGAAGGATTAAAGCACATTGTGCATGAGGCTGGATATAAAGCATATGAATTTACGAATACAATATTGGCATATGTATGGTGGGCTGCCGTTATATATACAGCGGCTAGTGATATCGATTTTGTATTAATTGGCTTAATCTCATTTATTTGGATATTGCATCTCGGAAAATTCATGTACGAAATGCAGAGAAAAATGATTTATTAAGGGGAGAAAAAGGTGGATATTTTAAGAAGGCCAGCTGGTTCCATGACGGCGGCGCTAGTTCTGTCCATTTTATACGGAGTAATTCGAACTGGGAAATTAGAAGTAATGTTGAATATATGGGCAGTATTTGGAATTGTATTATTAGTGTTAGCCATTCATGAGCTAGGGCACGTAGTATTTGGTTTGATAGGTGGTTTGAATTTTAAATTTATGACAGTAGGACCTATCACTGTTCAAAAAGAAAAGGGGAAATTACGCATTCGAGAAAATAAATTATGGGCGTACTTTGGTGGTGTGGTGATGTTAGCACCGTCTTCTATAGAGACACCGAACCTTTCAAAGAAATGGGCGTGGATGACTTTAGGCGGACCAATTATGAGTTTATTATTCGGTATTACTTCAGGTTACATATACATGGTGAGCTATTATCAATATCTTTTATATTTTTCCGTTTTCCACTTTGTGATTTTTGCAGTTACAATCGTGCCGATAAAAGGAACGCTTCTGAGTGATGGCATGCAATTTCTCATTTTAATTAAAGATGATGAAAAAGCTAAGCAGCATTTATATACGATTCAAATATCGAGTGAGTTATTTAGTTATAAAAGACCGAAAGATTGGGATGAGAGATTAGTAGAACTTAGTGAGGAAAAATTAAAAGAGGATAAAAGTATAAGAGAGATAATGAGCGGACTTATGCTCGTCTTTTATGCCCGAGCTGATCAAAAGGGAATGGAAAGAGCGATACCGTATATAGAACAAATTGTTCAGCTATCTGTAACGAAGGAAAATAAATTTTTCGTTGGTAGTTTTCATAGTTGGTATCTTTTATATAAAGCTCTGTATCAGACGGATAGCCTTTCTCTGCAAGAAGCAAAGGAACATGCAAAGGCCATTACCAAAATGGATTTAAACGGATATTACCGTACACAAGGAATTATTAAATATTTAGAGGACGATATGGAAGCTTCCCGCATTTATATGAAGAAAGCTGATAAAGAATTGGAGAGTGCTGAGAAGAGTGGAATGGGATATTTACAAGTAGAGAGAGAATGGTTTGAGCAGCTACAGGCGAGGGTATCTTACGATGGGTGAGGTATCCTCTTTTTTATATGTCATCTTATTCGATTTCATAAAAAACGAAGTACAGGTAGAATAAAAGAGATAGGAGGAGATACATATGGAAATTTTATCGATTATTTTGATAGTCTTGCTCATTTATGCTGTTTTTAAAGTGGCGTATGTAGCATTAAAGATACTCGCGATCCTATTAATTATCTTTTTAATCGTTGAGTTCGGCAGTAAGTTACTTGGGGGATAGGCATGTTGTGCGTTTTGAGTGTCGAACCGTCGATATAATGAAAAAATCGCTGATATAAGTGGAGAAACGATCGATATATTTTAAACATCGTTGATATATTTAATTGAATACTAAGTGGGGTATATGGGAAAGAAGTTGCCGTGGAGGTAACTTCTTTTTATTTTGGTGATGGGGTATGAACAGGAAAGAACAGGAAACAAAAAAGCTGGAAGAGTATCTTCCAGCTTAAGAGTTACTTTCAATTTGACGACCATTTTCTTCTTCGTGGTCTTGTAGTAGGTTGAATACATCTGCTAGGCAGAATGCGATAAACCAAGTCCATAGACCGTGGAAGAAAGCTGAGCTTAATTGAAGTGGTAATGTATAGTTTGTCATTGAGTAGGAAATACATCCACCAACGATTCCGATCATTGTTAATAACATTGTTTTTTGAGCATTTTCTTCTGGATTGAAGAGGAAGAAAATGTATCCGCCTAAAATTGAAGCGCTTACAAGGGTTTCGATTCCATTAAAAATGATATTCTCTCCAAGCTCTGTGTTTGTCCAGAAACAGATCACGCCGCCGACGATCGCAAATAGGACAGCTAGTGTGTATCGTATATATTGATTCATATGTTCATCTCCTTATGTAATAAGATGATTTGGAAGTCAAAAAGGTAGGTATAGTATATTGAAGTGAATTTTAGTTGTACGTATCTTTTATAAAAAGATCAGTGAAGAATAACTAAGATGATCGGTTTTTTTAAACCGTTACGTGTATGGTGTCTGAAATATACCCGACTGCTCGTTTCTTTTTGCTTATAAAAATAAGAGAAACTTCCAAGTCTATATACTCTTTTTTGTAAGTCTAGTTTTATTATAACATATTTAGTGATACAATAATAGAATTATCTGATTTTGTAATAAGTGTAAAAAATAAAAAACGCAAGGAATTGTAGTTCCTTGCGCTTTTTTATATACGTTTGAAACGGCCGACAATTTCAACTGTTTCAGTAATGTTCATAAATGCTTTATTATCCACTTGGCGGATAATACGTTTCATTTCGCCCAACTCGTAGCGAGTTACGACAGTGTAAATCATTTTTTTCTTATGGTTTGTATAGCCGCCGACAGCATCTACCATTGTTACGCCACGTATGCCGTGATGTAATAGTGAGCTTTTTATTTCCTCACCTTTTTCTGTAATTGTCATTATCGTTAATTTAATATGTTTTGTATGCACGGCATCAATTACTTTGCTGACTACAAACCGACTAATTAACGTATAAAGCGTAATATCCCATCCGAAAATAAATCCTGCTGCAACAAGTAAGATTAAGTTGAATCCAAAGATGATTGCTCCAATTGAAACATCGCGATGTTTCGCTACAATCAATCCAACAACATCAAAACCACCTGTTGAAGAAGCAAATCGGAATATGATTCCTGAGGCAGCACCGCAGATGACACCACCGAATACAGAAGACAGTAAAATATCGTCTGAAACTTGGTGTACTGGGATAATGTTCATCGCTAAAGATGATACAGCCACAAAGTATGCCGTTAAAAAGGTTGTCTTCTTTCCTAAGTAAAAGTGACTTAAAATAAGAAGCGGAATGTTTAGTAAAAAGATAAGTGCTCCGATATTGTAGTGCATTAAATAACCGATAATCATCCCTACACCAGCGAACCCACCGCTAATCATATTATGCGGGATAAAAAACATATTCATAGAAATTGCATACAAAATAGAAGCTATAAAAATAACAACTAACTGTATGATGAATTCTAAATGAAATGTTTTAGCTGCTGGGAAGGATAAAAAGGCGGTGTCGGGAACGTAATCGGCGTCTCCTAGTTGACCCATAGTATGTTTCATCTCCATATTCATTTTTGATTACAAGAAGAGAATAAAGCTTTTTTCAAAAACTGGCAATAGTTTTATTATAATGCAAAAATTTTATAAATTTCTAACAAATTAAACCTATTCAAAGATACGTGTGAATATACTAAAGAAAGCGAATACATTGGTTTTCTAGCATAATTTTTTGAGAAAATATACAAAAAAACTTTTGAGAACAAAAGGAAATAGAGAATGTTTGCTGAATATGCTAAAATGACTTTATTAAGGATGTGAAGCGATGGAATTTTTATTGCAGGATGCAATTCTATATATATCGTTTGTAACGACAGCGCTTTGTGTATTAGAAGTCTTTTTTCTTGCTAACGTTTCTCGCTTTGTGCGTCAGCAAGCATCGAGCGGTAGACAGAGAGCTTTTAAACTAGTAGATACGTGTGAAGAGGGTACAAGAAATGTACCGCTATTTTCTATTTTTTATAAATATGGAATGATTCGTTCTGTCCGCAGACAAGAATCGAGTGGAGAGAGTGACGAGGTAGGTCCGTATACACCAATGTTTCGCTAATTAATTACGAAACATTGGAGGAATGAACATGTTAAAATCATACCGAGCTAGGCTCATTAGTTTATCATTATTACTTGTTTTTGTTTTATCTGGCTGCAGCAATGCAGGTACAATTGATTCACATAGTACGGGAATTTGGAACCATTATTTCGTATATCCAATCTCATTTATGATTCAATTTGTTGCTCATCATATACCTGGAGCTAGCTTCGGGATTGCCATCATTATCATGACGCTCGTTATTCGTTCAGCAATGATTCCATTAGCTGTTTCGCAATATCGTAGCCAAGCGAAAATGAAAAAAATGCAACCTGAATTACAGAAGCTGAAACAGAAATACGGTGATGTGGGTAAAGATCTTGAAAAACAAAAGCAGTATCAAAAAGAAATGTCAGAACTAATGAAATCAGGCGGTTGGAATCCGTTAGCTGGGTGCTGGCCAATCTTTATACAAATGCCGATTTTCTCTGCTTTGTATTATGCGATTAGCCGAACTGAAGAGATTCGTACATCTTCATTTTTATGGGTGAACCTAGGACATGCAGATCCATATCATATATTACCGATTATCGCAGCGTTAACAACATTTATTCAAATGAAGGTGTTCCAATCAAATGTAACGCCTGGAGAACAAGCTCAAATGCTGAAAATACAGCAAATTATGATGCCTGCAATGATTCTATTTATGGGATTTGCGGCGCCATCAGGACTGGTGCTGTATTGGATTACAGGTAACTTATTTACAATGACACAAACAATTGTATTAAGAAAAGTAATGGAACGTGAAGAATTACAATTACAAAAAGCTTAGAAAAACGCCGCTCGTGATGAGCGGTGTTTTTTATTTAAATCGTTAAGGAAATTTTAAGAAACCAACATTATTATTGGCATTGTATACGAAAGTGTACATGCTTTAGAAATATGAAGGAGGAAATTTCCTATGAAGAAGAAAACAGTTGGGTATTTAGTAATTGCAGGTGCTCTATCATTTGGAATTGTAGGTGGAGCTGGTATACCAGCGTTTGCGGCAACTAATACTCCAGCAGCTGAGCAAGTTACAAAAGGAACTGCAAAGAAGAATTTAGATGAGGCTACAAAACAAAAAGTAAAAACGATTATGGACGATACAAAGAAACAGTTAGAGGGATTAGGTGTGAAATTCCCAGAGAAGGGTAAGCACAAGGAAATGTTTGCAGGACTAGATGATCAGGCGAAAGAAAAAGCGAAGTCGATTCTAGAGCAAGAAAAGTCCGGGAAATTAACTCGCGAACAAGCAAATGAGGAATTAACAAAGCTAGGCGTGAAATTCCCAGAGAAAGGTAAGCACAAAGATATATTCGCGAATTTAGATGAGGCGACAAAAGAAAAAGCGAAGTCCATTTTTGAGCAAGAAAAGTCCGGAGCATTAACGCATGAGCAAGTGAAAGAGAAATTGAAAGAATTAGGCGTAACGCTTCCAGAGAAAGGGAAGCATGGTGACATGTTCGCGGATTTAGATGAGGCGACAAAAGAAAAAGCGGAAGCAATTTTGAAGCAAGAAAAGTCTGGAACACTAACTCGTGAGCAAGCGAAAGCGAAGTTGAAAGAACTAGGTGTGAAATTCCCAGAGAAAGGGAAGCACGGTGATATGTTCGCGAATCTAGATGAGGCGACAAAAGAAAAAGCGAAAGCGATTCTAGAAAAGGAAAAGAAACAATTAGCAGATTTAAATGTGGATCTTCCAAATCATAAATTTTTTATGAAAAAAGATGATAAATAATTGAACTATGTAGTATCTTTCGTGTGGGTAACCGAAAGGTACATATGACAAATGCGAGGACCGATTTCTGTAAGCAGAAATCGGTCCCTTTTAATGATTCATTGAAATTCTTTTCATTGTTAGTATGTATCCAAAGATGCAGTAGAAGATTGCAAAACCGATAAACACTTCAGTATATTGGTATTTACCTAATACGTAGAAGGAAGCAGCTGGTATAATAGCTACCGCTAAAATGCTATAACCAGGATACTTATATCGATACATGATAGCGAATATAAAAGAAAGAACCGTAGCGATGATACAAAAAATAGCAATCATTATTAGTACACCTCCTACATGAATTATACCATTTTTAGGGAATTAGAGAAGTGTCGGAACTTCTGTTATAATATAAGAAGAGAAATGTTTCTTATGTTATATAAAAAATATATTGATTTTTTCTAACAATTCAATATAATGGGAAACAACTACAAAATTCGACATCAAGAAGTGATGATGAGGATATGATCAGTTTTTTACGATTATCAGAGAGGGAGGCCTTTGGCTGTGAGCTTCCTAATACGGGAAAATCGATTACCACCTCTGAACTGCAGCAGTGAACGGATATCTAGTAATTGCATGCCGGCAAAAACCGTTATTTAGACTTGAGAAATTGGTGAAGTGTGTCACTTTACTAATTGAAACAAGGGTGGAACCACGAATACAACACTCGTCCCTTTTTTAGGGACGAGTGTTTTTTTATTTCATTTTTGCATCACACTAGAATTGGAAGGAGGATACGCAGCATGCATCATGATGAGAAAAACAAAATTGGTTTAACAGTAGCACTTTCTATCGTAGTAGGAACTATTATTGGGTCTGGTGTGTTTATGAAACCAGGGAGCGTATTAGATTACTCAGGGAGTTCTAATATGGCTATTCTTGCTTGGGTAATTGGTGGTCTGTTGACGTTAGCAAGTGGTTTAACAGTAGCCGAAATTGGAGCGCAAATTCCGAAAAATGGTGGGTTGTATACGTATTTAGAGGAGATTTACGGAAGTTTTTGGGGGTATTTATCTGGCTGGATGCAAACAATTGTTTATGGACCAGCTATTATTGGAACGTTAGGTTTGTATTTTAGTTCTTTAATGATCAATTTTTTCTATTTAGATAAAGTCTGGAATTTACCAATCGCAATTGGAACAGTTGTGTTCCTAGGCGTTATAAATAGTTTGGGAACAAAATATGGGGGCATCGTCCAAACGGTTACGACAGTTGGGAAGATGATTCCAATTATATTAATTGTTGTGCTAGGGTTTTGGAAAGGGAATAGTGATATCTTCAACGTAGTTGTACCGATATCAGAAAATCAAAGTATCGGGATGGCAATTTTAGCAACTTTATTTGCCTATGATGGCTGGATTTTGCTTGCTTCTATTGGCGGAGAAATGAAGAATCCAACAAAGTTATTACCGAAGGCAATGACAGTTGGGATTTTAATTGTAACAGCTGCTTACGTATTAATTAACTTAGCGTTATTAAATGTATTACCAGCAGCGAAAATTGTAGCCCTTGGAGAAAACGCAACGGCGACAGCTGCGGGAATGTTACTTGGAGAATATGGCGGGAAAATTATTAGTATCGGTATTATCATTTCTATTTTCGGTTGTTTAAATGGAAAGATTTTAACATTCCCACGTATTCCAATGTCGATGGCAGAGCGTGGACACCTTCCGTTTTCTAAGTTTATTGCAAAAGAAAATTCGAGATTTAAAACACCAGCGAATGCGATTACTGTTGAAATTATATTAGGAATTATTTTAATGATTATTAGTGATCCGAATAAGCTATCCGAGATTTCCGTATTCATTATTTATATTTTCTATGTAATGACATTTATAGGTGTCTTCATTTTAAGAAAACGTAACAAGAATAAAGAGCGTGCATATAGTGTACCGTTATTCCCGATTGTACCAATCGTTGCGATTTTAGGATCGTTGTTTGTACTTGGAAGTGCAATTATTAACGATCCGGTAAGCTGCTTCTTATCAATTGGAATTGTATTTACTGGACTTCCGGTATATTGGTACTTAAATAAGAAGAAAGAAACTGGAGTGTAATGATTGAAGGGCAGGCGTATTATACGCCTGCTTTTTTGCTGTAAAAAAATTTGTACTTGCGTCCACTTTCTCTTTTAGTTACTATAATGGTAGTAACCAAAAGAGAAAGTGTGGGGAAAGGCTTGAATTTTCGTGTATATATTTTAGCTATTGCGGCTTTCGTAGTCGGAACGGTTGAGCTAATTATAGGAGGAACGCTTGATTTAGTTGCTAATGATTTAGGTGTGTCGATTAGTGCAGCTGGTCAGCTTATTACAATATTTTCAGTAGTATTCGCTCTATCAGGGCCGGTTTTATTAGCATTAACAGGCAAGTTTGAAAGAAAGAAATTGTATGTTGTGGCATTATCAATTTTCTTAATTGGAAATATCATTTCGGCATTTAGTGTGAATTACGAGATGTTAATGTTCTCGAGAGTAATTTGTGCAGCGAGTGGTTCGCTTATTATTGCACTATCGGTAACACTTGCTTCTAGTGTAGTAGAGCCGCATTTTCGTGCGCGTGCAATTGGAATCATTTTCATGGGTATTAGTGGATCACTCGTACTTGGAGTACCACTAGGTCTTGTGCTCGGAAATGCATATGGATGGCGTGCACCATTTGTATTAATTTCGGTATTAACAGTTATAGCAATCGCTTGTATTTCATTATTTTTAACGAAAGTACCACCGACATCAGTACTATCGATAAGAGAACAAATTGCTACGTTAAAGGATAAAAAAATTGTAAGCGCACAGTTAACATCATTTTTATTTTTAACAGGTCATTTAACGCTATACGCATATTTAACACCTTTTTTAAAAGATGTCATGCATGTTGAAGCAAATTGGATTAGTGTGTTTTACTTCATTTTCGGAATTGCGGCGGTACTTGGAGGCGGCCTTGGCGGCTGGCTTGCTGATAAATGGGGATCGAAGAAAAGTATTATTTCCATCATTATCGTATTTGTATGTGCAATCTTTATGTTGCCGATGATGACATTCTCATTCCCGCTTTTCATTATTATGATGGGGCTTTGGAGTATGCTGAGCTGGGCTATTTCACCAGCACAGCAAAATTATTTAATTGAAATTGCACCAGAATCAGCTGGTATTCAGCAAGGTTTAAATAACTCTGCACTTCATTTAGGAATTGCACTTGGCTCAACAGTGGGCGGAGTTGTTATTGAGAAATCATCTGTTATATATAACGCTTGGGTAGGCGGCGTTTTCATTATATTGGCACTGCTTTGTGCGATTTTCTCTATTACGAGAGGACGTTCGAATCAGCTTACGAAAGAAGAATCTATCGTTTGATAGGTTCTTTTTTTTGTGTAAAAAAATGCAGGGGTTAGTAGAGAAATGGAGAAGGGAATATATAGCGAGGTGATAGTATATGGAGTCTAATTTTTCAATTATTGGTTTTCTAATTTCTTTAGTCCCATTATTTCTTATTATTTTTGTATTTAGATGGATTCGTTTCATCTATCAAAATTCTGAGAAACAAGTAGAGCAAAATGAGAAGATTATTGAGCTTTTGATGGAGATAAAGGAGCAAAAAAAATCGTAAAATGAACGTTCTGTATTTACAAATCAAAACCATCCGAAAAACCAACTACATAAAATTAAATTAGCGAAAGCGTAAAAAAGAGCTGTACCAAATGAGTATGTAAAACTCCGCTTGGTACAGCTTTTTTTGTATGAAAAATTATATTATCTATTCAAATGGTAGAATCGATTTTTGGATTTGTTAATACCTCAACTTCATCAACAATTCCTTAATTTCCTCATCCTGCATAAAGAGATCATGGTGCTTCTCTGTAATCTTCGCAAGTGCAACGTCATGATAGAAGAACTCCGTAAAGAACTTCACGAAAGGTTGTGACATTGTTTTCATCGCTTGCCATGATTCTTGCTCTACACCAGCAAATAAAATTTCACTATCGTCAACGATGAGTAGTAAATAACGCTCTAATGCGTTAGGTTCTTGAGCTGGGATTAAAAAATGCATGTTTTCTAAGTCAGTTTCCACTTTTCCAACTATGAGGGACTCGACTTGGACGCCTTGTTTTGCTTTTTGTTCTAGTAAAGGAAGATATTCTAAAAGGGTATCGTTCCATGCGGAGATGCGTATGGATTCTTTCGCATCTTCTACAAGTTGCCTACTTTGTACTTTAATAGAAGACTGCATTTTTAAACTCCAAACGCGGTCATCTGTAAATGATTTTTTAGAAATATTATTTTCAAGTTCTTTAATATTAGATTGGAATTCTGTCGTTAACTTTTCAATTGCTAGCTTGAGTGGTAATGCTGTATACAATTTTTTCTTTTCAGAAACAGAATCCATTACCATCCCTTTATCAATGAGTCGTGCTAACACTTCGTATATTTTTGCTTTTGGAACACCTGAATGTTTAACGATAGTTGTTGCATCTAATGGGTCATTGCTTGATACGACAACTTCATAAGCTTGGCTTTCATATTGTGAGAAACCGAATTTTTGTAGCATAGTTCCCTCCGAACGAATGAGATTATATGTTAAGGATAATGAACTATTTGTTTTTACACAAGTGTTGAGATAACAAGTAAGTTGATTGAAATGAGAATAAATTTCAATTTTTTAAACTATATGGATTGAGCTTTCTGATTTATCTATTATACTTAATATAGTGATTAATACGATTAAATTTTACCGAGAAGGGGATGCTTGAGGGAATATGTTGAGAAGTTTACGTTTAAAAATTGCAGTAGTATTTTCGGTACTTATTTCTATGATGTTCGTAATATTAGGTACAGCTATGTATCAATTACAGAAAGAAAAGGAAGTGCGTTCCTTAGACCAGTATTCTCAAAATACGATGGACCTTGTGACAGAGCAACTTACGACATTTGTTCAAAGAACTGATGAAGATATGGGGTATTAAGCGAACAGTGAGATGATTCGTAATATGATTCAAGATGGGGTTACTCCAGAAGAGGAAGCGTTTTTAACGAAAGAGTTTGCAGAGTATAAAAAGAATCATCCCGGTATTTTAGATTTATATATTGGTACGAAAGATAAAAAAACATTAAGTGCCAATCTTGCTGAAGGTGGGCAAGTGCCAGAAGGATATGATCCAACGACAAGAACGTGGTATAAAGATTCAGAGGCTGATGTGAAAAGGGTTCATTGGGGACAACCTTCTTATGAAATTGCGACAGGAAAGTTAAGTGTAGGGGTTTCTAAAGCAATTACAGCTCAAGATGGATCTGTATTAGGCGTTGTTGCGATGGATGTATCGCTCGGAACAATTCAGAAATTGCTTCACAATATTCAATACAATAATGACGGAGAAATGTTTATTATAAATGATAAAAATATGGCTCTTGTTTATCCAGAAAAAGTAGGGAAAGATGTTTCTAAAGAGCCACTTATGAAGAGTTTAAATAAAGAGGTAACAAAATATGCTGTCACTACATTAAAAGGTGAAGATGTAGTTGTTTATAGTCAGTCATTTGATGCGATGAAATGGAAGATAGGAATCTTTTATCCGAAACAAACGATTGATGGATTGTTAAGTAGTACGAGAAATACAGTTATTATAATGGCGTGTATTAGTTTATTAGTTGGAATAGTAGCATCATATTTATTCTCAAGAAGATTAGCAAGACCATTACAACTATTAACAAATCACGTTCAAAAAGTAGCGGAAGGTGATTTAACACTACAAATGAAGGTGACAAGTAAAGATGAGGTTGGTATGCTTACGACCCACTTTAATGATATGGTTGAGCAAATGAATGAAATGGTAAGTAAAATTAAAAATAGTGTATCGACAGTACAGAAATCGACTCACAATCTGCATTATTTAACGAATGAAACTGTAGCAGCTAGTAGAGAAGTTTCAGCTGCAATGGATGATGTGAGCGGAGGCGCGTCTACTCTTGCTAATAGTGTAGATGAAGTTTCAGAACAGCTCGAGAATATGGCGCAGTCAGTGGAACAAATGAATAACTCCGTTGGTGAAATAAAAGGAGTGGCTGGCAAAGCTGAAGAGGCATCTAAGCAAGGATTAAATACGATGCGTAATTTAGTTCGTACAAGAGAACAATCATCTTCTATCGTTGTTCATACGGAAGAAGCGTCCGGTAAGTTAGAGCAAAGGGTTGGATCGATTCAAAATGTGGTAGAACTTATAAAAGGTCTTTCGGATCAAACGAATTTACTGGCTTTAAACGCTTCAATTGAAGCAGCACGTGCAGGTGAGCAAGGTAAGGGCTTTGCTGTTGTTGCTGAAGAGGTTCGGAAATTAGCTGAACAATCAAAAGAGGCAACGGGTGAGATTACAATAATGATTAGCGATGTGCAGTTAGAAGTAAAACGAGTTGTAGAAGTTGTAAGTAAATTGAAAGACATTGCGGATATACAAAATAAAGTTACGACAGAGGCGGAGACAGAATTCCGCACAATTATGTCAGTTGTAAATACTATTAGTACCTCAGTTGAAAAAATTGTAGAAGAGGTAAATAACATAGGTCACGAGCAAGAAGAAATTACAGAAGTTATGCAAACAATTGCTAGCACGAGTCAAGAGAGTGCAGCTGTTTCTGAAGAGGTAAATGCAGCAACTGAGTCACAAGTGAATCATTTAGAAAAAGTAGCTCATACGATGGAAAGTTTGACAGAGAATATGCAGGACTTAGAAAGATTGGTTGAGCAGTTTAAAGTAGAAGAGTAACGTATTAGTAAAATGATGAGAATTTCGGTAAAATAGACAATGGATATATAAGAAGCAGTAATAGGAGGAAGATTATTATGGCAATTGTTGATGTATCGATTATTCCAGTAGGAACAGGTAATCCAAGTGTTAGTGAATATGTAGCAGAAGTACAAAAGGTACTAGAGAAAAATGCTGATCGCGTGAAGTATCAATTAACACCGATGAATACAGTAATTGAAGGAGATCTTCCTGTCATTTTAGAAGTCATTCAACAAATGCATGAAGTTCCATACACGAAAGGTGCACAGCGCGTTGCGACAACAATTCGTATCGATGATCGCCGTGATAAAGTAAGTACGATGGAGAAGAAATTAAACTCTGTTCAATCAAAATTATAAGAAAAAGCAGCGATCTTCGCTGCTTTTTTCATATAGGAGGAAAATAAGATGAGTGAAAAGTTTAATGAGCAGTTTGATGGCTTGCTAGAGAAATACACGGAACTATTACTTGGAGAGAGCAACGAAGAGCGAAAAGAGCAGGTACAGAAATGGGCACTTTATTCTTATATGGCTAAGACGATGCCAGCTTTAGTGAAACATTGGAATGAGACGTATCCAGATGCAAAAGAAGAGATGGTACAGTTAATTACGAATATTAAAAAGCTGAATGATGAGAAGCGAAATGAGAAGTAAGAAGGCTTGAGATAATGTTACCTCAAGTTTTTGTTATTAATATCCTTATATAATTTACATGAAATATAAATGGTTTTGTGAGCATGTCGAATATTTTCGGCATGCTCATTTTTTCCCTAGTAAACCCGTTTTTTCTGAATGTCGAAAAATAGTTTCTTCATATTTACAAACGAGAATATAGAGTTTTAAATGTTTTGATAGTATTTTATAAATTATCTAAATAATTATTTGTATCAAATAATTTTAAACAATGATATAATTTCGAAGAGGGGTAAAAAACAGATAAATTATAGTCGTAGGGGTGAATTACATGGAACAATTAATGCGAAATTCGTTTCTTTTCTTATCTAAAAATAAAGCGCTAACAAAACTGGCTAAAAAGTACGGTTTACGCTTTGGTGCAGGTCGCTTCGTCGCAGGGGAAACGATTGAATTAGCGACAGCTGCAATTAAAGCATTAAATAAGCAAGGTCTTTGTGTAACAATCGATTATTTAGGTGAATTCGTTGATAACGAAGCGGAAGCAAATGAAATGGCTAGCGAATCGATTGAAGCGATTCGTGCAATTGGAAGAGAAGGTCTTAATTCGCAGCTTTCTTTAAAAATGACTTCTATGGGATTAGATATTTCTGACGAAATCGTAATGAACAATATGCGCCGTATTTTAGAAGCTGCAAAAGAAAATGGTGTGTTTATTACAATTGATATGGAAGACTATACGCGCTGCGGAAAAACAATTGATATCTTTAAACAATTAAAATCTGAATACGATAATATTGGTACTGTTATTCAAGCTTATTTATATCGTACAGAAAAAGATATTGAAGATTTAAACGCTTATAATCCTAATTTACGTCTTGTAAAAGGGGCCTATAAAGAACCTGAAGAAGTAGCGTTCCCGGAAAAGAAAGATGTAGATGACAATTATAAAAAAATTATTAAAATGCACTTATTAAATGGAAATTACACTGCAATTGCTTCGCATGACGAAGCGATTATTGAATATACGAAAAAACTTGCGGAAGAACATAACATTCCAAGGGATCAATTTGAATTCCAAATGTTATTTGGTATTCGTACAGAGCGTCAACTTGAGCTAGTAAAAGAAGGTTACAAAATGCGCGTTTACGTGCCTTATGGAAACGACTGGTATGGCTATTTCATGCGCCGTCTAGCAGAACGTCCAGCAAACGTTGCGTTCGTATTAAAAGGTATGATCAAAAAATAACCAAGGAGAAAATACTCCTTGGTTATTTTAATTGCTGAAATGCGTAGTGTGCCATTTTCTTCGTATCAGGATATAGCTGCGTACGAGTAGAAGATAACACGACGTTAATGACGCGTTTACCGTCTTTTTCATCAACTGTTACGACTGTGTATTTTCCGAGAGCTGATAAACCGCTTTTACTTCCAATCGCATATGGATCGTCATATAGTTCTTCTCGTCCATAGTTTGCGATTTTTGGAGATCGCTCTGAAGTATGTAGTGTTGTATGTATTGAATTCATATATTCTAAAACGATCGGATACTTCAAGGCTTCTTTCGTAATAATAGCAATGTCATATGGTGATACTTTATTTCCAAGTGCATCAGCACCGCTTGCGTTTTTGAAAGTCGCATGTTTTGTCCCAAGTTCCTTCGCTCTAGCGTTCATCATTTTCACAAACTCATTTTTTGATCCTGCGATATGTTCTGCAATTGACTCAGCGATTGGGTCTGCACTAATAATAAGCATAAGTTTTAATGCCTCATCACGTTTTAATTTTTCACCCGCGCGAAGCTTAATCTTCTTACTTTGACTTTCCGTTTTAATCGCATTCTCTGTAACCGTAATTTCTTCATCTTCTTTCACATTTTCTAGTAAGAGTAAGGTAGTCATCATTTTCCCTATACTAGCCGGATAAGAGCGTTCATCTTCCCGTTTTCCATACAAAATTTCACCTGTGTCTGCATCGATTGTAATCCCGTATTGCCCAGTAATGTTAGGCTGATCTGCTCTTACAACTTGTTGCCTTTGTGCATAAGAGAAGAAAATCATCCCTGTAAATAGTGTGGCAATCATTACAATCATGATTATTGTTCGTTTCATCGTCGTTCCCTCTTTTGTTTTCCATATGTACAAATAAATTGGGCAGAAAAAGCAGCCATTAATCATTATGCCACGTTCTCTGCCCAAAAATATAGCGTTATTTTTCGCCCATATTATGCTTCTTATATTGTTGGTTATTACTTTGACGCCCTTTTTCAACACCTTGATTATGCGGGCCTGCATTTCCAGTTACGCTTGCTGCGCTAATTCCAGCTTTTGAAGGGTTCTTCTTAAGTTTTGCCATATATATTCCTCCAGTTTCGTCAGATTATAAAAAGGAAAAGTGCATTTTAATGAAGAAAATACACATGTATAGCATAGCCAAATGAAAGAAATATATTTATTTCAGAAAATTTTATCAATAAATATATTGCGAAAATTCAAACTGTATCATATATTTATTAGTAGAGGCTCACTCATTGATTGCGACTTATGTCGAAAAATTGAATGAGCATTCATTCAAGAATAGGGGGAGAAATGGATGTTCCAAATTAAAAAGGCTGCTGTTCTAGGTTCAGGCGTAATGGGTTCAGGGATTGCGGCACACTTAGCTAATATTGGTATTCCGACATTATTGCTTGATATTGTACCACCTGCGCTTACGAAAGAAGAAGAGGCGAAGGGACTTACATTAGAACATAAAAGTGTGAGAAATCGTTTTAGTAATACGGCTGTGCAAAAACTATTAAAGCAAAAACCAGCTCCTCTGACAGTGAAAGGAAATTTAGCACTGATTGAAGCAGGTAACTTAGAAGATGATCTTGAGCGTCTAGCTGATGTAGATTGGATTATTGAAGTAGTAGTTGAAAACTTAGATATAAAGAAGAAACTATTTGAAAAAGTAGATGCTGTTCGTAAACCAGGCTCAATTGTGAGCTCAAATACATCAGGCATTTCCGTTGAAAAAATGGCAGAGGGTCGTTCAGACGACTTCCAGAAACACTTCTTAGGAACACACTTTTTTAACCCACCACGATATTTAAAACTTCTAGAGGTAATACCGACGAAAGAAACTGATCCACAAGTATTAAGCTTCATGAAACTATTTGGCGAAGACGTTCTTGGAAAAGGCGTTGTTATCGCAAAAGACACACCAAACTTTATTGGAAACCGCATCGGTACGTATGGATTGCTTGTAACGCTTCAAGAAATGATTAAGCGTGGCTATAGCATTGGAGAAGTTGACTCTGTAACAGGTCCATTAATTGGTCGTCCGAAGAGCGCAACGTTCCGTACATTAGATGTTGTTGGTTTAGATACATTTGTACACGTTGCAAATAACGTATATGAAAATGTACAAGAAGAAGAGCGCGACGTATTTAAAGTACCTGCTTTTATGCATGACATGCTTGATAAAAAATGGCTTGGAAGCAAAACAGGTCAAGGCTTCTTCTTAAAACAAGGAAAAGAAATTTTAGAATTAAACCCTGAAACGATGGAATACGAAGCGCGCAAAAAATTAAAAGCTGCATCCGTAGAGTTAAGTAAACAAGAAAAAGGATTAGCGAATAAATTGAAAGCGCTTGTATACGCGAAAGACCGTGCAGGAGAGTTGTTATGGAACATCATTACACCAACTCTTTTATACTCTGCAAAACTTCATAAAGAAATTGCTGATGATATCGTTGCAATTGACCAAGCGATGAAATGGGGCTTCGGATGGGAGCAAGGACCATTCGAAATTTGGGATGCAATCGGCGTTGAAAAGTCTGTTCAAAAGATGGAAGAAAACGGCGCAGTTGTTCCTACTTGGGTGAAAGAAATGGTAGAGAAAGGTTTCACTACTTTCTATAAACATGATAACGGCGATAGCTACTATTACGACAATGGTGAATATAAGCTAATCGAACGTAACAAAAAAGCAATTTCTCTTAAGCAGTTAAAAGAGAAAAACGGTGTGTTAAAGAAAAATAGCGGAGCGAGCTTAATTGATTTAGGCGATGGTATCCTTTGCTTAGAATTCCATTCGAAGAGCAATGCAATCGGTATGGATATTACGCAAATGATTAACTACGCTGTTGATGAAGTAGAGAAAAATTATAAAGGTCTCGTTATCGGAAACCAATCGAAGAACTTCTGCGTTGGTGCGAACCTTGCAATGATCTTAATGGAAGCACAAGACGACAACTACTTTGAAATTGAGTGGGTTGTGAAAAACTTCCAAGATGCAATGACGAAAATTAAGTACTCTTCTAAGCCAGTTGTAGCGGCGCCATATGGTATGACGCTTGGCGGCGGTACAGAAGTTTGCTTACCAGCTGCGAGCATTCAAGCTTCTAGTGAGACTTATATGGGCTTAGTAGAAGTAGGAGTTGGCTTAATCCCTGGCGGAGGCGGTAACAAAGAGTTATACATTAAACACTTAAACAAAATGGCAAACGGTGTAGAATTCGACTTACAAAAAGTTGCGAATAAAGTATTCGAATCTGTAGCGATGGCGAAAGTTTCTACATCAGCACAAGAAGCTGTATCGAACAACTTCTTAGGCGATAAAGACGGTATTAGTGTGAATGGTGATCACTTACTATATGATGCGAAACAAAAAGCACTTTCTTTATATGAAGCAGGTTATAAAGCACCTATCCGCAAAAAGATACCAGTTGTTGGTGAGACAGGATATGCAGCGCTTGTACTTGGTGCAGAGGCAATGCATTTATCAGGTTACATTTCTGAACATGATCTGCACATTGCGAAGAAACTGGCATATGTCATTGCGGGCGGAAAAGTGCCGTACGGAACAGAAGTTGATGAGCAGTATTTATTAGATGTAGAACGTGAAGCATTTATTAGCTTAGTAAGTGAGATGAAATCACAAGCAAGAATGCAGCACATGCTTGTAAAAGGAAAACCATTACGTAACTAATAACGAGGGGAGATATCGTTCATGAGAGAAGCTGTCATTGTTGCGGGAGCAAGAACACCAATTGGAAAAGCAAAGAGGGGTTCATTAAAAACAGTTCGTCCTGACGATCTAGGGGCGTTAGTAGTAAAAGAAACGTTAAAGCGTGCGAATTATGAAGGACCAATTGATGATTTAATTTTCGGTTGTGCGATGCCAGAAGCAGAGCAAGGTTTAAATATGGCTCGTAATATCGGTGGGCTAGCAGGACTTTCTTACGATGTTCCAGCTATTACAATTAACCGTTACTGTTCTTCAGGTTTACAAAGTATCGCTTACGGAGCAGAGCGTATTATGCTTGGTCACTCTGAAGCTGTATTATCAGGCGGAGCGGAATCAATGAGTTTAGTTCCAATGATGGGGCACGTTGTTCGTCCGAATAGTCGCCTTGTAGAAGCAGCACCAGAATATTATATGGGTATGGGGCATACAGCAGAGCAAGTTGCTGTGAAATATGGAATTTCTCGTGAAGAACAAGATGCATTTGCTGTAAGAAGTCATCAACGTGCTGCGAAAGCATTAGCTGCAGGGAACTTTGCTGATGAAACAGTATCTGTAGATGTAACATTACGTACTGTTGGATCAAACAACAAACTGCAAGAAGAAACAATCATTTTCGCACAAGACGAAGGTGTAAGAGCAGAGACGACGCTAGACATTTTAGGTAAATTACGTCCAGCATTTAACGTTCGCGGTTCTGTAACGGCTGGTAACTCTTCACAAATGAGTGACGGTGCAGCATCTGTACTATTAATGGATCGTGAAAAAGCAGTGAGCGATGGCATGAAGCCACTTGCAAAATTCCGTTCATTCGCAGTAGCTGGAGTACCACCAGAAGTAATGGGAATCGGCCCAATTGCTGCAATTCCGAAAGCGTTAAAATTAGCTGGTTTAGAGCTATCTGATATCGGTCTATTTGAACTAAATGAAGCATTCGCTTCTCAATCTATCCAAGTTATTCGTGAACTTGGTCTAGATGAAGAAAAAGTAAACGTAAACGGCGGTGCAATCGCACTTGGACATCCACTTGGCTGTACAGGAGCAAAACTAACACTATCTCTTATTCACGAAATGAAACGTCGCAACCAACAATTCGGTATCGTAACAATGTGTATCGGTGGCGGAATGGGAGCAGCGGGAGTATTTGAATTACTATAAAAAAAGTGCAGGTGGCTTGCTCAGAACAGGAGGGC
This sequence comes from Bacillus sp. 05T21, assembly GCF_056396785.1. Classification (NCBI taxonomy): domain Bacteria; kingdom Bacillati; phylum Bacillota; class Bacilli; order Caryophanales; family Bacillaceae; genus Bacillus; species Bacillus sp. 05T21. The sequence goes on from NZ_JBFTMD010000009.1 coordinate 81,579, forward strand.
GTTGGAAGCCCTGACGAAGAGGCGCTGTTTGCCTCACAGGAAGGGGTGAAACGACCGACTGTTCTAGCCACCGGAACTGGATTATAAAAAAAGTGGAAGCGGCTCGCTCAGAATGTGAGGGGGATGGAGCTTCAGACGTAGAGGCGCTTTTTGCCTCATAGGAAGAAGTGAAGCCATCGAACATTCTAGCCGCTGGAACTGGATTATATAAAAAAAGTGGAAGCGGCTCGCTCAGAATGTGCGGGCGCTAAAGCAAAGAATGGAAGCAACAAAGGTTTATAAAAAAATGAGAGCCAGCTTCTTTCAAAATGAGAGAAGCGGCTTATGAAAATATGAAGGAGGAAATTTTTATGGAAAAAACAGTAGGAAATGCGGTTAAAGGCGGTAGCTTTTTAGTAGAGGAAATTACAATTGATCAAGTGTTTACGCCAGAAGATTTTTCATCTGAGCATAAAATGATTGCAAAAACGACAGAGGACTTTATCGTAAATGAAGTTCTTCCAGAGCTTGAATATTTAGAGCAACACGAATTTGATCGTTCTGTGCGTCTTTTAAAAGAAGCTGGTGAACTTGGTTTACTAGGCGCTGACGTACCAGAAGAGTACGGCGGAATTGGTCTTGATAAAGTAAGCTCAGCGTTAATCGCAGAGAAATTCTCGCGCGCTGGTGGTTTTGCAATCACTCACGGTGCTCACGTTGGTATCGGATCTTTACCAATCGTATTATTCGGTAACGAAGAGCAAAAGAAAAAATATTTACCACTACTTGCAACTGGTGAAAAATTAGCTGCATACGCATTAACTGAGCCAGGTTCAGGATCTGACGCATTAGGTGCAAAAACAACTGCACGTTTAAATGCAGAAGGTACGCATTACGTATTAAATGGTGAAAAACAATGGATTACAAACTCTGCATTTGCTGACGTATTTATCGTATACGCAAAAATAGACGGTGAGCACTTCTCAGCATTTATCGTAGAGAAAGACTACGCTGGTGTATCTACAAGCCCTGAAGAGAAGAAAATGGGTATTAAATGTTCTTCAACTCGTACGTTAATTTTAGAAGATGCGTTAGTACCGAAAGAAAACTTACTTGGTGAAATCGGTAAAGGTCATATTATTGCGTTCAACATTTTAAATATCGGTCGTTATAAATTAGGTGTTGGTACAGTTGGATCTGCGAAACGTGCAGTAGAAATTTCAGCACAATATGCAAATCAACGTCAACAATTCAAACAACCAATCGCTCGCTTCCCATTAATTCAAGAGAAACTTGCGAATATGGCAGCGAAAACATATGCAGCTGAAAGCTCTGTATATCGTACAGTAGGTTTATTCGAAAGCCGCATGAGCACATTATCTGAAGAAGAAGTAAAGGACGGTAAAGCAGTAGCAGCTTCTATCGCTGAATATGCAATCGAGTGCTCTTTAAATAAAGTATTCGGTTCTGAAGTACTAGATTATACAGTAGATGAAGGTGTTCAAATTCATGGTGGTTACGGATTTATGGCAGAGTACGAGATTGAAAGAATGTACCGCGATTCTCGTATTAACCGTATTTTCGAAGGAACGAACGAAATTAACCGCCTAATCGTACCAGGTACGTTCTTACGTAAAGCGATGAAAGGTGAATTACCACTTCTTCAAAAAGCACAAAAATTACAAGAAGAGTTAATGATGATGATGCCAGAAGAAGTAGGCGATGAGCCATTAGCACTTCAAAAATATTTAGTAACTAACGCGAAGAAAATCGGCTTAATGGTAGCTGGATTAGCTGCTCAAAAATACGGTAAAGCATTAGATAAAGAGCAAGAAATTCTTGTGAATATCGCTGACATCGTAAGCAATCTTTACGCAATGGAATCAGCTCTTCTTCGTACAGAAAAAGCAATTAAAACAACTGGTCTTGAAAAGAATAAACAAAAAGTGTTATACACTGAAGTATTCTGCCAAGAAGCATTCAACGAAATCGAAGCAGATGCGAAAGAAACACTTATCGCAGTTGAAAACGGCGACATGCTGCGCATGATGTTATCATCATTACGTAAATTAACTCGCCACACACCACTTAACGTAATTCCGAAGAAACGTGAAATCGCTGCAAAAATTTTAGAAGATGAGCGTTACACAGTTTAATAGAACAGCGGGAACCAGTAGCCTTGTGGCTGCTGGTTTTTTTATCTATGGATTCTTGAGAAGGGCTGTTTTACATATGTATTTGTAAACGGATTTTTTTAATGGAGGTAAAGGAGATGAAGGTAATAAAAGTAGGAACAGTTCATCAAATCGCATTTTTACCACGTTTATTTCCGATTAACTGTTATTTTGTTGAAGAAGAAACAGGATTAAATTTAATTGATGCAGCTTTACCATTTTGTGCAATGAAGATTTTAGAATCGGCTCGAAAAATAGGGAAACCGATTACGAATATTGTTATTACACATGCGCATGATGACCATATAGGAGCACTTGATGCGATAAAACACGAGCTGCCGGATGTTACGGTTTATATTTCTAAAAGAGATGCTCATTTACTTGAAGGAGATATGGCACTGCAAAATGGAGAACGAAACACACCGATAAAAGTGGGTGTGTCCAAAAAGATAAAGACGATTCCAGATATTCTTCTTCAAGAGGGTGATCAAATTGGTTCTCTTTTAGCGATTGAGACTCCAGGTCATACACCAGGTTCAATGGCGTTTTTAGATACGAGGAACGATGCACTAATTGTTGGAGATGCGTTTCAAACTAAAGGAGGAGTGGCGGTCGCAGGACAAATAAAGTGGCTCTTTCCGTTTCCTGTGTTTGGGACTTGGGATGCAGAAACTGCCTTGGCAAGCGCTCAAAAATTGCTGGAATATAAACCATCTATATTGGCGACAGGGCACGGAAAGATGATTAAAGATCCTTTGCTACGCATGAAACTAGCGATTGAAGAAGCAGAAAGGAATTTAACTAGAAAGAGCCTCAAATAATTTTGAGGCTCTTTTTGCTAGATGATATTATCTTGCAGGTTTGAAAAATGTGTATATGGCTAAGGAAAAGCAAACGAAAATAAATGCGATAGGGTCTTGATAGGGATTAGGTTCAGGGCCCTTCTGGATTTCTGTAAGGAAGTCATGTGTTTTCATGTTCATTTCTCCTTCAATTAGTAAGTTTTATATGATGCGAGGGTTATGGTGGATAGATAAGAAATTTTTGGAATTTCATCTAATAATTATTCTATAGTAATCTAATTCAAAAAACTATATAATACAAAGCTTTCATGATATGTAAAATTGCATATTATTCTTTTTGAAAAAAATTGTTATATTATCTATATATTTACATTAAAGGTTTTTCGTTAAGGGAATGAAAACAAATGGAGGAATAGTATGAGAAAAACAGTGTTAGACGCGTATAATGCAGAAAGAAAAGTAGATAACATAACATATAAAAATCTAGTTGTAACGATTGCAAGCATTCTAGGGTTCTCACTCTTAGGGGGATTATTTCTTGCTTTAGCCCTTGGAATTTTTGGAGAAGAGGTATTACGTGCTAATTTAGAGGGATATTATTTACTTCTATTTGATGCAGCTGTTGTTACTATTGTTTTATTTGCTTATAAACCAGTGCTTCATTTTATTAAGAACATTTGGGATGTATCTGTTTTAAAAAATGGGAAAACCTACTTGTATTTATTAATAGGTTTTATCATCATTGCATTAACTCAGTATGTAATGTTAGAGTTGTTTAGCTTTGAAAGTGCAGAGCAGCAACGAGATCAATTAGGGAGCTTAGGACTTCAAAATAGTCTACAAAGTATTATATATGTGTTAAGTGTTGCTATAATTACACCAATTAAAGAAGAAATTTTATATAGAGGTATTTTGTATCGATTTTTTGAAAAGAAATATAGTTTTCTAGTTGGTACTATTATTTCTTCCTTCATCTTTGGGATTCTTCATGGTGGTTTTCCGATTACGGCAATGATTATGGGGATTGTATTTGCTATGTTATATAAGAAAACACAATCTATTGTACCTAGCATCATTTTACATATTGTATGGAACCTACTTGTGAGTATAAGTATGATTGTTTCTTTATAAATTTGAATGAATATTTAGCAGAAAAGATGAATGGCCTAGCTATTCATCTTTTATTTTGTTTATATATGGGAAAAGTTAATGAATACAATCCAAAAAGAACCAAATACTAATGATGAATGAACAAAGAAAGGCGGGTATGTTATATGCAAAATTTAACAGAGCTTGAAGTAGAAAACTTACGTCATTTAATTGGTGGACATGCGACGATTATTAACAAATTGGAACAGTATGCACAGGCTTGTACGGACCCACAGCTAAAGCAAATGCTTGAGAAGGATGCACAAGATGCACGAAATACGAAACAACAATTAATGACTTTTCTAGGATAGGAGGAAGAGAGAAATGAATGAAAAAGATATGGTAAATGATTATTTAGCAGGGTTAAATTCAAGTTTAACAAGTTATGCAAATTATATTTCTCAGTCTGATAATGAACAGTTACATCAAACGTTAATTCAAATTCGTAATCAAGATGAGATGCGTCAACGTAATATGTATGAATACGCAAAGCAAAAGAGTTATTACAAACCGGCAGCACCTGCTAATCCAATGATTGTACAGCAATTAAAAAGTCAATTAAGTGCGGAATAGTGTGATGAATGAAACGAGCGAATGGATTCGCTCGTTTTTTTGTTTGGTATATGTCAATAAATACATAAAAAATATTTTTTCAGTTGTAACAAATATGACGAAAATTGAATATAACAATTCACAAAAAGGACAAAAGTTTGTTCAATGTTTCACAAAGTATCCATGGTTTCTATCGTGGGAATCTTTATAATTAGGAGTGTAAAGAACAAAAGAAATAGATTACATGATCGATTAGGAGAGATTGCTATGAATAGAAACACAAGAAAAATTGCAATTATTGGTACTGGATTAGTTGGATCGAGCTGTGCGTATTCAATTGTGAATCAAGGCATATGTGAAGAATTATTATTAATTGATATAAATCATGAACGAGCAGTTGGAGAAGCGATGGATTTATCACATTGCATTAACTTTACAAATACAAGAACAAAAGTATATGCAGGAAGTTATGAAGACTGCAAAGATATGGACATTGTAATTATTACAGCAGGACCAGCGCCAAAACCTGGACAAAGCCGTTTAGACACTTTAGGAGCAAGTGCAAAGATTATGGAAAGCATTGTTGGCGGCGTAATGGAAAGTGGATTTGATGGTATTTTCTTACTCGCATCGAACCCAGTTGATATTATTACATATCAAGTGTGGAAATTATCTGGATTACCTAGAAATCGTGTGATAGGTACTGGTACATCATTAGATTCTTCTCGCTTAAGAACAATTTTATCTGAAATGTTACATGTAGATCCTCGTAGTATTCATGGGTATTCATTAGGAGAACATGGTGATTCTCAAATGGTTGCTTGGTCTCACGTAACTGTTGGTGGAAAATCAATTCTGCAAATTTTAGAGGAACAAAAAGAACGCTTAGGTGAAATAGATTTAGATGAAATCGTTGAGAAGACTGCAAAAGCTGGATGGGAAATTTATAAGCGCAAAGGAACTACTTATTACGGAATCGGAAATTCTTTAGCTTATATTGCTCGCTCAATTTTCAATGATGATCACCGTGTTATCGCTGTTTCAGCCATTTTAGATGGTGAATATGGCGAATACGATATTTGTACAGGAGTACCAGCAATTATTACTAGAGATGGTATAAGAGAAGTGGTAGAACTAAACTTATCAGAAGATGAAGAAAGTCGCTTTGCAAAATCAAACGATGTTTTACGCGATTATATGAAAACAATTGGTTACTAAATTATAGGAGAAGGTGAAACAAATGAAGGAATATATAATGTCTCGTGTGTTTAAAGCTTCAGCCGGAATCGCACAGGGTATTTTCGTATCCCTTGGAATTGGTTTACTGATCGAAAATATAGGAAGAATTGTTGATATCCCATTACTTATTACAATCGGAATTGTTGCAAAATCACTTATGGCACCAGCAATTGGAGCCGGGATTGCCTTTATGCTCGGTGCAAACGGACTCGTAATTTTCTCAGCGATGGTAGCTGGAGCAATTGGAGCTGGTTCAATTTCAATTACTGAAGCTGGTCTCATCATTAAAACAGGTGAACCAATCGGTGCATTATTAACAGCGACTTTAGCAGTTTATATTGGTAAACGATTAAGCGGAAAAACTGCTTTAGATATGATGCTCGTTCCATTTGCAGCAATATTAGGTTCTGGTTTAGTCGGTATTTGGTTAGCTCAAAATATTAGCCCAGTTTTAAATACAGTTGGAGCATTCATTAAAGATAGTTCAGCTGGTAGCCCGTTTATCGCTTCTATCGTGATTGCTGTAGTTTGGGGATTGTTACTTATTTCTCCAGCTTCATCAGCTGCGTTAGCGATAGCGCTTAGCTTAGACGGTGTTGCAGGCGGTGCAGCACTTGCAGGATGTGTTGCTCAATTTATCGGATTCTCTGTTATTTCAGCGAAAGAAAATAACTTAGGCGGCATATTAGCTCAGGCACTTTGTACTCCAAAAGTGCAGTTACCGAACATTACTAAAAATCCAATGATTCTCGTCCCAACTGTCGTCGCCAGTGCAATAGTTGGCCCAGTATCGGCACTAATTTTCCAACTGGAAGCAGGAAAAGAAATTGCAGGTCTTGGATTAAGCTCTCTTATCGCACCAATTAATTTAATTTCCAGCCAAGGGTGGGAAGTTGTCCCAGCGATGGTAATCACTTATATCATCATTCCAGTAGCTGTTTCTTATATACTTTACATTGCTCTTAAAAAGGCAGGTCGTATTCATTCTGGTGATATGACTGTACCACAATCTTAATTTGAAAATCTCCTTAATATAGAGAAAAGCAGACTGAAGCCACAGTCTGCTTTTTACATTTTTTGATTTTGTTTTACTGGAACACGTACGGTTTCTTTTGCTAATAACAACTGAACGCCAAAGTAAAGTACGCTTGCAAGCGTCATTCCAGAAATGGCGTCTACAAATGCATGCTGCTTCGTAAATAATGTTGATAAAATAATAAGCGTACCGAAGAAAGTAAGGATGTAATATTCCAAAGTATGCTGTTCTCTACGCTTAAAGGCAGCTAACATAATTACAAATGTCGTAAGGACATGAATGCTTGGGAAGCAGTTTACTGGATGATCAATACTATAAATATAGCGGACTAGTTCGGAAAATACATCTGTTCCAACGACGGTTGGGCGTGGTACAGTTGTCTGCCAAAAAAAATAAATCGAAAAACAAGCAAGTTTTCCAAGAATTACACTACTTAAAGTGACATAATATTGCTTTCGATCAGCAAAACAGTAATAAATAAGTGCACCGTATAAGTATGGAAACCAAAGTAAGTAAGGAATAATAAATGCTTTCACAAATGGAATCCAATCATCTACTACAGTTGTGACATCTACTGCGTGAACAGTAGATTTATTTAATACATCGTAAAGGGGACTTACGAGTACGAGTAGAAGTATATAACTTAACGGAAGAAGAGATGAAAGTTTAAATTTCTTCATGATAATCTCCTATGTTTTAGTAATGTAAATAAATTCAATTGATTATAATATAGAAAATCCAATTGGGCTATCGATTTTACTTACATTTTCTTGAATTCACCTTACATTTTTGTCACTTGACTTAAAAGAGGGGGAGGGTGCTATATGAAGCGTTCATTTTATTTCTTAGTTTTTATATTGTTATGCCTAGTGAGTACTGGGTGTGCAAAGGATAAAGAAGGAGAGAAATTAGAATACAACGGGAGAGCACTCGTAATTGGAGTTGTTGGTGAAAAGCCGAAAGATACGTTTAGAAATATAAAGTTTGAAAAAGTGAAGTTAGAAGAACTGAAAAAGGAATCTGGAGCAGTAGATGGTTTTCTAATAATGAAAGAGCACTTTCAAGAAGCTTCGAAAGAGCAGTATAAAGATTTATTTTTATCGTTAAAGAAACCAGTGTTTTTTATTGGCTTACAAGATAAATCATATTCGACTTTTATTACAAAAAATATAGAGTATAACAGTGCACCAAAAGATGTAAATGCTATGTATGCGCAAGGTTTTGCAAATATTGGAAGTGGCGAAGGGCAACAATGGGGAGTAGGTTTATCGAATGGTGGAAATACAGAAGAAAGTATTCATAATATGTATATAGTAGTATTTCAAACCATTTCGGACTATTTAAGTCGATGATGAAGGAGCCTGTAAAAGGACTTCTTATTTTTTAAATAAAGTGAAACTTTAATCAGTGGGGGGGTGTCTGTCCATCCCCCCACTGATTATTAGCCCGCACCAATCGGGCTTTTACGGGCAGTTATCTCCCACCTAACTTCCTCGCATTTGCCGAATTTCGAGGTGGGAGTCTTACTGCCCGTTAATGCGGGATAAACGTTTGTTTAAGATATATGTTCGGTATAGAAAATCATGTATTCCAAAGGTGATATAGAAAAACATGAAATTAATCAAACGTTTGTTTAAGAGGTATGTTCGGTATGGAAGAATTCATGTATTCCAAAGGTTGGGGTAGAAAAACATGAAATTAATCAAACGTTTGTTTAAGGTATATGTTCGGTATAAAAGAATCTACGTATTCCGAAGGTTGAGGTAGAAAAATATGAAATTAATCAAACGTTTGTTTAAGATATATGTTCGGCGTGGGATGAGAAAAAAATTTTAAAAAATTATATATTTATTTTTTCTTAATAAATGGCGGAAAAATAAGAAAAATTAGCAGGATTATTAAAAATTATCACGAAATAAGTAAAAGTTTAGCGAATAATCGTTTGAAATAATAAAATGTTTTCTATATGATAAAGGTAAAGGTTAGTAAAAAAGTAGGTGAATTTATGACAGTAACATTTTATTCATATCCAAAATGTGGCACATGTCAAAAAGCAAAGAAATGGTTTGAGGCAAACGATGTAGCATATGAGATGATTCATATTGTTGAAAATCCACCGTCAAAAGAAGATTTACGTAATTTACATGAGAAAAGTGAATTACCATTAAAAAAATTCTTTAATACAAGTGGAATGCGTTACCGCGAACTTGGTTTAAAAGATAAGTTAAAGGATGCAAGCGAAGACGAAATGTATGAGCTTTTAGCATCTGATGGCATGTTGATTAAACGTCCAATTGTAACAGATGGAACGAGTGTAACACTTGGTTTTAACGAAGAGCAGTTTGAAAGTGTGTGGAAAAAGTACCAATAAGGTATTTTTACATAATTAATACATTCACTGGAGGTACAGTCATGAGCATTCCAAATAATTTACGTTACTCTGAAGAACACGAATGGGTAAAAACAGAAGGTAATGCGGTTGTTATCGGTATTACTCATTTTGCGCAAGGTGAGTTAGGCGATATCGTATTCGTTGAACTTCCTGAAGTAGGTGCAACAATCCAAGCTGACGAGCCATTCGGAAGCGTAGAATCTGTTAAAACAGTTTCTGAATTATACGCACCTGTAAGTGGTAAAGTTGTAGCAGTAAACGAAGAATTAAGTGACCAACCAGAACTAGTTAACGAATCTCCATACGAGGGTGCATGGATGGTTAAAGTTGAACTTTCTGATGCAAGCCAAGTTGAGAAGTTATTAACTGCAGAAAAATATGCAGAAATGACAAACCAAGACTAATTATAGTCGAAGAAAAAGGACAGCCTTTGTGCTGTCCTTTTTTATGTTGTGTACATAATGAATTTAAAAACATATATATTAATTATTATGTAGGAGAACGTTTTTGAAAAACTTTTTTCATGGAGGCTTCATGCTGAGCGAGCGGCTTGCGCTTTTCGTTGTGATCCAGCTCCAGCGGCTAGAACAGTCGGTCATTTCACTCCTTTACTTGAGGCAAAGAGCGCCTCTAGTTCAGGAGTTCCAATGCCCTCTTGTTCTGAGCGAGCGGCTTGCGCTTTTCATTGTCTAGTTCCACCTCCTAGCCCTTCATGTCTAAGAACCTTCCGTACGAGAAGACAAAAAAGCGTCTTCTGTACGAAAGAACCTTAGCCAACAGGGCTAAACAGTCGGTTCCGCTTTTCTTTATTGTCCAGCTCCAGCGGCTAGATTGTTCGGTGGCTTCGCTTCTTCCTACAAGGCAAAAAGCGCCTTTACGTCAGAAGCTCCATCCCCCTCACAATCTGAGCAAGCCGCTTGCGCTTTTCTTTTGCAAAAATAAACAGGAAACAACATGAAAATAACGAATATACTATATACTAAGTTAAAGGTTGTATAGTATATGGTGATCGGGTGATGACATATGATTTATGTGGAAAAAGTCATTATTGTAGAAGGTAAATCGGATAGAAGAAAGATTGAATCTATTATTCGTGAACCAGTGGAAATTGTTTGTACAAATGGTACAATTGGTTTGTCGAAAATGGATGAGCTCATTGATCAATTTTTTGATAAGGACGTATATGTGCTAGTGGATGCTGATGATGCAGGAGAAAAGTTAAGGAAACAATTCCGAAAAGAATTTCCGCAAGCAGAGCATATTTATATTGATCGCTCGTATCGCGAGGTGGCGACTGCGCCTTCTTCACATTTAGCAAATGTATTATGGGGAGCAGACATTGACGTTTATACAGAATATTTACGGTAAGGAATGATAGAAGTGATTGATTGGACAGGTGCCGAAGCTACAGCCCTAATAGGAAATGAAGAAAAAACAGTGTTATATGTGTATACACCAATGTGTGGAACATGCCAATTGGCAAAGAAGATGTTAACGGTCGTTGAGATGACGATTGAAGATTTGAAAATTGGAATGTTAGATTTAAATTATGCCCCGCATTTAGCGAAAGAGTATGGGATAGAAAGTGTACCGTGTTTACTTATTTTTGAAAATGGGACACTGATGAAGAAAATATATGCATTTCATTCGGTTGAATATTTATATACGGAATTAAAGTAGGCGGCAAAGTTTTTGCCGCCTCGACATATTTCTTGGGAAATATGTCGACATGCGTGATAGATACAGTATTTGTCGAGCGAAAATAACAGGATTGCCCTTTAATAAGAGGGAATGGTATGTAATAGAAAGTGATATGAGGGATGTGGTTTAGGATGAAATTATATTCTTTGCTTCAATCATTTGTAAATTACGCTAATGGTCAATATCATTTAGAACCGCTTTTAAGGCAAGGAGAAAGAACTGTTAATTTTCGTTTTGGAGATGAATGCTGTTCGTTACAAATTTCAAGAGATTATATAGAACTTTTGAAAGAGGCGAGAGGAACGGAACAAATCGTTTGTTTAGAGGAAGAGGATGTACAAAAATTAGTGACTGGAAATATGAGGTTGCAAAAGTTAATGAGTGATGGACGGGTACAATATTCTGGAACGTATCGAACGATGTTATTAGTTGAATCGATGTTTCATATATGTAAACCGATGTCAGTCGGAGCTTAAAATTCTGAAGTTTCTTTTTTTACGAAAATTTCTGTTGACAGAGCGTGTGGATATTGATACAATTCAATTCATAAAATATAGACAATTTCATAAATTTTAAATCAGACGAAAATTTAATCTGATTTCTCTTATTAAGAGAGGTGGAGGGACTGTGCCCTGTGAAGCCCGGCAACCGTCAACTTATGTTGAAATGGTGCCAATTCCTGCAAAGCAAATGCTTTGAGAGATGAGAGAGAGGGATAATGTTGTTATATACGCATATAAACCTTTCTGCTTCTCTAGAAGCGGAAAGGTTTTTTGTCGTTTGAATGCGGAGGACATTCAAATAATAAGAGGAGCTATAACGATGGACTACACGCATCAAAAATAAAAAAATTGCGGAGTCTATCCAAAGTTTTATGAAATCCAGCTCCAGCGGCTAGAACAGTCGGTCGTTTCATCCCTTCCTATGAGGCAAAAAGCGCCTCTACGTCTGGGATTCCAACGTCCTCTTGTTCTAAACGAGCCGCTTACGCTTTTTAATCAAAAAAGGGGTGAACATCATGATTTTATTAGAAAATGTAAAGAAAATATATAAGGCAAAAAGCGGTGATGTCACTGCTGTAGATAACGCCAACTTAAAAGTAGATAAGGGTGAAATATTTGGTGTTATTGGATATAGTGGCGCTGGGAAAAGTTCGTTAATTAGATTGTTTAATCAGTTAGAGAAACCAACTTCTGGCCAAATTACAATTGCGAATCGTGTGATTTCAGCGATTACTGGAAATGAACTTCGTAAGGCAAGACAAGAAATCGGAATGATTTTTCAGCATTTCAACTTACTTTGGTCACGAACTGTGCGTGAAAATATCGCATTCCCACTTGAAATTGCAGGTGTCGATAAGGCGGAGAGAAGAAAACGTGTCGATGAGTTAATTCATCTTGTTGGATTAGAAGGAAGAGGAGACGCGTACCCATCTCAGCTAAGTGGTGGACAAAAGCAGCGCGTCGGGATTGCAAGAGCGTTAGCAAATAATCCACAAGTACTTTTATGTGATGAAGCAACGTCAGCTCTTGATCCGGAAACGACGGATCAAATTTTAGATTTATTGTTAGATATTAATAAGCGTCTCGGCTTAACAATTGTATTGATTACGCATGAGATGCACGTTATTCGCAAAATTTGTAATCGAGTTGCTGTAATGGAGAAAGGGAAGATCGTAGAAACGGGTCCAGTACTTGACGTATTCCGTAATCCACAGCAAGACATTACAAAACGATTTGTACAGCAGTTAACTGATTCTGAAGATACGAATGAAACGATTGAAAGTTTAATAGAAAAGTATCCAGATGGAAAAGTAATTCGTTTGCAGTTTGTCGGTGAAGCGGTAGAAAGACCGGTACTTCAAAGGTTAATGCAGCGCGGTGATATAGAAGTTAGCATTTTGCAAGGAAATATCGCGCAAACGAATAACGGCTCTTACGGAAGTTTAGTCGTTCATTTAAATGGTGAAGAAACAGCGATCCAGCAAGCAATAGAAGGGATTCATCAAGATCAAGTAGAGCTGGAGGTGATTGCACATGGATAAGTTAATCGCAAATATTGATTGGAATCAAATGTTAGAAGCAACTGGTGAAACGTTATATATGACGGCAATCGCAGCGCTTGCCACATTTGTTTTAGGACTTATTTTAGGATTATTACTCTTTATGACAGCGAAAGATAATTTATGGGAAAATAAAGCGATTAATACGGTGATTGGAGCGTTCGTAAACATTTTCCGTTCTATACCGTTCATCATTTTAATTATTTTATTAATCCCATTCACAAAGATTCTTCTTGGAACAATTCTCGGAGCGAGTGCAGCGCTACCAGCTTTAATTATTGGAGCGGCACCATTTTACGCGAGAATGGTTGAAATCGCACTTCGTGAAATTGATAAAGGTGTAATTGAAGCTTCAAAAGCGATGGGAGCAAAAACAAGCACAATTATTTTGAAGGTGTTAATTCCAGAATCGTTACCAGCGTTAGTATCTGGTATTACGGTTACGACTATTGCTTTAGTGGGCTATACAGCAATGGCAGGTGTTGTTGGTGCTGGTGGTCTTGGAACACTTGCTTACTTAGAGGGATTCCAGCGTGGAAATAACGATGTAACAATCGTTGCGACAATTTGTGTATTACTCGTTGTATTTTTAATTCAGTGGATTGGTGATAGTTTAACGACTCGAATAGATAAAAGATAATGAAAACAGGGGGATATTTCAAATGAAAAAATTATTACTTACAGCACTTATTTCAACTTCAATTTTTGGGTTAGCTGCTTGTGGCGGGAAAGATAAAGATGAAAAAAAACTTGTTGTTGGTGCTTCTAACGTACCGCACGCTGAAATTTTAGAAAAGGCAAAACCGTTACTTGAGAAAAAAGGAATTGAGTTAGAAATTAAAAAATTCCAAGACTACGTGTTACCGAATAAATCGTTAGCAGATAAAGAATTAGATGCGAACTACTTCCAGCACATTCCGTATTTAGAAAAGGAAATTAAAGATAAAAAATATGACTTTGAAATAGCAGGAAAAGTTCATTTAGAACCGATTGGTGTGTATTCTCAAAAATATAAGAGCTTAAAAGAACTTCCAAACGGGGCGACAATTATTATGAGTAATTCTGTTACTGATCATGGTCGTGGTTTAGCAATTTTACAAAAAGAAGGCATTTTAAAAATTAAAGACGGAGTAGAGCCAGTTAAAGCAACTCCAAAAGATATTGCGGATAATCCGAAAAACTTAAAATTCAAAACAGATATCGAGCCGGGTCTATTGCCACAAGTGTATAACAATAAAGAAGGCGACGCTGTTCTAATTAATTCTAACTATGCAATTGATGCGAAATTAAACCCAGAAAAAGACGCGATTGCAATTGAAGGCGATGATTCTCCATACGCAAACGTAGTAGCTGTTCGTAAAGGCGATAAAGATAAAAAAGAGATTAAAGCTCTTATAGAAGTACTGCATTCTAAAGAAATTGAAGACTTTATTACTAAAGAATATAAAGGGGCAGTTGTTCCTGTAAAAGAATAATTGCGGAAAAAGGGCTGGTGTATGCTGGCTCTTTTTATAACTACATAACTATAGGGGAGAAGAGGGACATCATATGAAAAAGATTATATTGTCAGTTGTTACAGCACTGTCTGTATTTACATTAGCTGCTTGCGGGGGGAAAGATGAGAATAAGCTTGTCGTTGGCGCTTCTAATATACCGCACGCTGTTATTTTAGAAAAGGCACAGCCAATATTAGAGAAAAAGGGCATTAAGTTAGAGATAAAAAAATTCCAGGATTATGTTTTACCAAATAAGGCATTAGCTGATAAAGAAATCGATGCAAATTATTTTCAACATATCCCTTATTTAGATAAAGAGATTCAAGAAAAAGGATACAAAATTGTAAATGCAGGAAAAATTCATTTAGAGCCAATGGGCATTTATTCTAAGAAATATAAAAGCTTAAAAGAGCTTCCAGATGGAGGAACGGTTATTATGAGTAATAACGTAGCTGAGCGTGGTCGTATGTTAGCGTTGTTACAAAAAGGCGGCGTTATTAAATTAAAAGACGGTGTAGATGTTGTTAAAGCGACAGTAAAAGATGTTGTAGAAAATCCGAAAAATTTAAAGTTTAAAACAGATGTAGAACCTGGACTTTCACCGAAGCTGTACGAAAACAATGAAGGTGATGCTTTATTTATTAATTCAAACTACGCAATTGATGCGAAATTAAATCCAACAAAGGATGCAATCGCAATTGAAGGATCAGACTCTCCTTACGCAAATATTATCGCAGTTCGTAAAGGTGACGAGAAGAAAAAAGAAATTAAAGAGCTAGTAGAAGTGCTACATTCAAAAGAAATTCAAGATTTTATTAACAAAGAATATAAAGGTGCTGTACTTCCTGTGAACGAATAGGTGCTGGAAAGGGCTGGGAATAACCCAGTCCTTTTTTCTTTATATATATAAGAAGAAAGGTGTATCATAAGAGGATGTAAAGGAAATACTTATATACATTTGTGAAAAAATTGTTACATTTTCTTAGTGTTTGCGATATCATTTTATTTGCTATAAGATTAGAATGAGAATAAAATGAGAATATGAACGTTTTAGTAATTTTTAAAATGTATATAGAGGATTAATGGAGGTATTGAGATGGCTGGTTCTACATTAACGGTTAAAGACTTACACGTATCAATCGACGGCAAAGAAATTTTAAAAGGTGTAAACCTTGAAGTAAAAGGTGGAGAAATCCACGCAATTATGGGACCTAACGGAACAGGTAAATCAACTTTATCTTCTGCGATTATGGGTCACCCAAAGTATGAAGTAACAGAAGGTAGCATCATCATCGACGGTGAAGATGTATTAGAAATGGAAGTAGATGAGCGTGCGCTAGCAGGTCTATTTTTAGCAATGCAATATCCAAGTGAGATTAGCGGAGTAACAAACGCGGACTTCTTACGTTCTGCAATTAATGCACGTCGTGAAGAAGGCGATGAAATTTCTCTTATGAAATTTATCCGTACTTTAGATAAAAACATGGAATTCCTAGAAATGGATCCAGAAATGGCACAACGTTACTTAAACGAAGGTTTCTCTGGTGGAGAGAAAAAACGTAACGAAATTCTTCAATTAATGATGATTGAGCCAAAAATCGCAATCTTAGATGAAATCGACTCAGGTCTTGATATCGATGCATTAAAAGTTGTATCTAAAGGTATTAACCAAATGCGCGGCGAAGAGTTCGGCTGCCTAATGATTACGCATTACCAACGTTTATTAAACTACATCACTCCAGACTTCGTTCACGTTATGATGAACGGTCGTATCGTTAAATCTGGTGGCCCTGAGCTTGCACAACGTCTAGAAGCTGAAGGTTACGACTGGATTAAAAAAGAATTAGGTATTGAAGACGAAACAGCAGAGCAAGAAGCGTAAGAGAGGAGCATAAACATGACAATCGGTACATTACCTTTCGATCAAGAAACAATCCGTCAGCGCGCAAGCGAAGTAAACGAAGCTGCTTGGTTGACTGAGTTCCGCTTACAAGCTCTTGCACAAGCAACTGAACTTCCAATGCCAACGCCTGATAAAACGAAAATTGAAAAATGGGACTTTATCGGAAAAGGCGACGCTGCTAAGCAAGAGCCTGTAAGTTCTTTAACAGAGCTTCCAGAAGCAGTGAAAAACTTAATCGATGAAAATAACAGCGTATTAGTACAACGTACTGGTACAACTGCTTTCGTTTCTTTAGCAGACGAAGCAAAAGAAAAAGGTGTTATTTTTACAGACATCGTAACAGCTGCAACAGAGCATGCTGAATTAGTACAAAAGTACTTAATGAAAGACGGCGTGAAAGTAGACGAGCATCGTCTAACTGCACTTCATGCTGCATTAATCAACGGCGGTGCATTCGTATATGTTCCGAAAAACGTTGTTCTTGAAACTCCACTTCAAGCTGTATTCTTAGTAGACGGCGAAGAAGCTAACGTATATAACCACGTATTATTCGTAGCTGATGCGAACAGTACTGCAACATATGTAGAAAACTACGTTGCAAATGAAAATGCTAAAGGTATTGCAAATATCGTAGCAGAAGTAATCGTGGAACAAGGCGCACAAGTGAAATTCGGTGCGGTTGATCTATTAGCAAAAGACGTAACAACTTACGTTAACCGCCGCGGTATTGTTGGACGCGACGGCCGCATTGATTGGGCTCTAGGCCTTATGAATGACGGAAACACAATTTCAGAGAACGTTACGAATTTAATGGGCGACGGATCATATGCTGATACAAAAACAGTAACAATTGGTCGTGGTAACCAAACACAAAACTTTACAACTAAAGTTGTTCACTTCGGTAAACACTCTGAAGGTTGGATTTTAAAACACGGTGTACAAAAAGATAGTGCAACATCTATCTTTAACGGAATTGGTAAGATTGAACACGGTGCATCTAAATCAAATGCACAACAATCTTCTCGCGTTCTTATGTTAGATGAGAAAGCTCGCGGTGATGCAAACCCAATTCTTTTAATCGATGAAGATGATGTAATGGCAGGTCACGCAGCTTCAGTAGGTCGCGTAGATCCGTACCAATTATACTACTTGATGAGCCGTGGTATTCCAAAACGCGAAGCAGAACGTTTAGTCATCCATGGATTCTTAGCACCTGTAGTAAATGAGCTTCCAATTGAAGGAGTAAAGGCACAGCTTGTTGAGGTAATTGAAAGGAAAGTTCGCTAATGAATATTCATGAAATACGCAAACAGTTTCCAATTCTTGATCAAAAAGTGAACGGCAAACAACTTGTATATTTCGATAGTGCAGCAACTTCTCAAAAACCAATTCAAGTCATTGAAACGTTAGAACGTTATTATAAAGAATATAATTCTAACGTGCATCGCGGTGTTCATACGCTCGGTACGAAAGCTACCGATGCGTATGAAGGTGCACGTGAGAAAGTTCGCAAGTTTATTAATGCGAAATCAATGGAAGAGATTATTTTCACGCGCGGAACGACAACTGCATTAAATACAGTAGCAGCTAGCTATGGCCTTGATAATGTAAAAGAAGGCGATGAAATCGTCATCTCTTACATGGAGCACCATAGTAACATCATTCCGTGGCAACAAGTTGCGAAGAAAACTGGTGCAACTTTAAAATACCTTCCGCTTCAACTAGACGGTACAATTTCTTTAGAAGATGTTCGTCAAACAGTTACACCGAATACAAAAATCGTTTCTATCATGCACGTTTCTAACGTACTTGGAACGATTAACCCTGTAAAAGAAATCGGAGCAATCGCACATGAAAACGGTGCAATCATGATCGTTGATGGAGCACAAAGTGCACCTCATATGAAAGTGGATGTACAAGATTTAAACTGTGATTTCTACGCATTATCTGCTCATAAGATGTGCGGACCAACAGGTGTCGGCGTATTATATGGTAAGAAAGAATTGCTAAACAATATGGAACCAATTGAATTTGGTGGTGAAATGATTGATTTCGTAGACTTACAAGAGTCTACTTGGAAAGAGCTTCCGTGGAAGTTCGAAGCAGGTACACCGATTATCGGTAATGCAATCGGACTTGGTGCGGCAATTGATTTCCTAGAAGAAATCGGTCTTCATAATATTGAAAAGCATGAACATGAATTAGCGCAATACGCTTTAGAGAGACTATCAGAAGTAGATGGCGTTACAATTTATGGTCCAAAGCATCGCGCTGGTCTAGTTACATTTAATATTGAAGACGTACATCCTCACGATGTAGCAACTGTATTAGATGTAGAAGGCATTGCGGTTCGCGCAGGACATCACTGTGCACAACCGCTTATGAAGTGGCTAAAAGCTTCTTCTACAGCACGTGCGAGCTTCTATTTATATAATACAAAAGAAGAAATTGATACATTTGTTGAATCACTAATCAAGACAAAGGAGTATTTCACAAATGTCATTTAATAATTTAGATACGTTATATCGTCAAGTTATTATGGATCATTATAAAAATCCTCGTAACCATGGCGTGTTAGAAGATAGTGTTACCGTTAACTTGAACAATCCAACTTGTGGCGATCGTATTCAACTTACGATGAAAGTAGAAGAGGGTATTGTACAAGAAGCGAAGTTTGAAGGTGAAGGATGTTCAATTTCAATGTCTTCAGCTTCAATGATGACACAAGCAGTAAAAGGAAAGAAAATTGAAGAGGCCCTTAAGCTTTCTAAAATTTTCTCTGACATGATGCTAGGAAAAGAGTATGATGACAGCATTGATTTAGGAGATATTGAAGCATTACAAGGCGTATGCAAGTTCCCGGCACGTATTAAATGTGCAACATTAGCGTGGAAAGCGTTAGAAAAGGGCTTAAACGAAGATAAGTAATGTTAAAGGTTCCTAAAAACGAGGTTATATAAGGAGGGACACACCAACATGGCGAAGCAACTGCCAGATATCGGCGATTATAAATATGGTTTCAAGGATAAAGACGTTTCGATTTTCCGTGCTGGACGCGGTTTAACAAAAGAAATCGTTGAAGAGATTTCACGTATGAAAGAAGAACCACAGTGGATGTTAGACTTCCGTTTAAAATCACTGGATAAGTTCTATGAAATGCCAATGCCACAATGGGGCGGCGACTTAAACGACTTAGATTTCGATGAAATTACGTACTACGTAAAACCATCTGAGAAATCTGAGAAGTCTTGGGATGAAGTACCTGAGGAAATTAAAGCGACATTTGATAAATTAGGTATTCCTGAAGCTGAGCAAAAATATTTAGCTGGTGTATCTGCACAGTACGAATCTGAAGTTGTATACCACAACATGAAAGAAGACCTAGAAGATCTAGGAGTCGTATTCAAAGATACAGATAGCGCATTAAAAGAGAACGAAGATATTTTCCGTGAGCATTTCGGAAAAGTAATCCCACCAACAGACAACAAATTCTCTGCATTAAACTCTGCAGTTTGGTCTGGTGGATCATTCATCTACGTTCCAAAAGGTATTAAAGTTGATACACCACTTCAAGCGTATTTCCGTATTAACTCTGAAAATATGGGACAATTCGAGCGTACGCTTATCATCGTAGACGAAGGCGCACACGTACACTACGTAGAAGGTTGTACAGCACCTGTTTACACGACTAACTCACTTCATAGTGCGGTAGTAGAAATCATCATTAAAAAAGATGCATATTGCCGTTATACAACAATCCAAAACTGGGCGAACAACGTATACAACCTAGTTACAAAACGTGCGGTTTGTGAAGAAAACGCAACGATGGAATGGATTGACGGTAACATCGGATCTAAATTAACGATGAAATACCCAGCAGTTATCTTAAAAGGCGAAGGCGCTCGTGGTTTAACATTATCTATCGCGATTGCTGGTAAAGGCCAACACCAAGATGCTGGTGCGAAAATGATTCACTTAGCACCAAACACGTCTTCAACAATCGTTTCTAAATCGATTGCGAAGCATGGTGGTAAAGTAACTTACCGTGGTATCGTACAATTCGGACCAAAAGCGAAAAACTCTCGCTCTAACATCGAGTGTGACACGTTAATCATGGATAACCAATCTACATCTGATACAATTCCTTACAACGAAATCAAAAACGATTACGTTTCACTTGAGCACGAAGCGAAAGTATCTAAAGTATCAGAAGAACAATTATTCTACCTAATGAGCCGCGGTATTTCTGAGCAAGAAGCTACAGAAATGATCGTAATGGGCTTCATCGAGCCATTCACTCGCGAACTTCCAATGGAATACGCAGTTGAAATGAACCGTCTAATCAAGTTTGAGATGGAAGGTTCTATTGGTTAATATATGTATGAAGAAAGCGCCCTGCATAGCAGGGCGCTTTTTATGTTGTATATTCGGGTTCGACTGTAAGATACCCGGGTGGGTGTTTAATGAAATATATCGACCACAACTCGGAATATATCGGCGATTATTTCAATATATCAGCGGTTCGACAAGGAATATCGATTTGTCGACAAAGTAAGACAATGGAAGTAAGACAAAGATACTGACAAATCCGCTGCATTGCTCGCTAAACCTCTCGAAAAATTCTCCCCCTCAAACTAATCAACAGACTAGAAAAAGTAATATAAAGTTTTCCATATTAAAAGGGCAATCTTTGGCTTTTTCTTATAATGCGAGTACAATGTAGAATAGCAAGAAAAGACGAAAAGTATTTACAGGATTATTGCGTACGTATAGCGTAAATGGCAGTAAGGAACTGAGAGGAGGTTTTTTCTCTGAATATAAATAAAGAAACAATCATCCACCTTTATCATACAAACGATATACATAGTCATTTTGAAAATTGGCCGCAAATTTCTCGGTTTGTACTAGGGGAGAAAAGGCGAAGACAGGAAGCGGGAGAGACTGTTTTAACTGTGGATATTGGCGATCATGTGGATCGTTTTCATAGTATTTCGGAAGCGACAAATGGACTTGGGAATACAAAATTATTAAATGAGGCGTTATATGATTATGTAACGATCGGAAATAATGAAGGAATTACATTGGCGAAAGAGCATTTGAATCGTCTATATGATGATGCTGGATTTGAGGTGCTCGTAGCGAATTTATTTGAAAAAGAAGGTGTACGTCCGGCGTGGGCGCAGCCTTATAAATTACATACAACGACAGATGGGATTACGATTGCCTTTATTGGATTAACGGTAGCTTATCCAGAGTTTTATCATATGTTAGACTGGCATATTGAAGATCCGATCATCCATTTAGAGTCTATTTTAGAAGAAGTTAAGGATACAGCTCATATTACTGTTGTGCTTTCTCATCTTGGAAAAAGTATGGATGAGTATATGGCGGAGCATTATGATATAGATGTTATTTTAGGGGCACATACGCATCATTTATTTGAGCGCGGTGTTCTTGTGGATAATACTTTGCTTTGCTGTTGTGAAAAGTGGGGACATTACGTTGGTCACGTTCAGCTTACTGTGGATAAAGAGACGAAGAGACTGTTGAAAAAAGACGGTAGAGCGATTAAGACAGAACGGTTAGGTGCTTATAGCGAGCCGTTATCCACAATTGAAATGCTAAAGGAAGAAAGTAAACAGATAATGGCTGAGCCTGTCGTTCATTTAAAAGAATCATTGCCGGTTGATTGGTTTAAGGAGACGACGTTTTCTCATATGTTGGCAAGTGCACTTAAAGAGTGGTGTAATGCGGATGTTGGGATGGTGAATGCTGGTGTACTTCTTGAGGGATTAAATGAAGGTGTTGTGACGCGCGGAGATATTCATCGGATTTGTCCACATCCCATTAATCCATGTCTGTTAAAAGTACCAGGGAAAACGTTAAGAGAAGTTATTTTGAAAGCGCGCCGCCCGAATATGGAGAATCTTGAGGTGAAAGGATTCGGATTTCGTGGAAAAGTAATGGGGAAAATGATTTACGATGGTTTGGAAGTGATTCCAGATACGATTCCAGGGAATAAAATTTTACTAGAAGATGTATTGATTAACGGCGAATCGCTGGAATTAGACCGGATATATACGGTAGGAACGATTGATATGTTTACATTCGGATACTTATACCCAGAGCTATCCACACTTTCTGACAAACAATATTATATGCCGGAATTGCTTAGAGATGTACTAACAGACATGTTGATAACTTATACATCTTCAGTCAAACTATAGGCTAGTTAACTTGTAACACTCATTTTTCTCTTGTCATAAAGATAAGAAAGAGAGGAGTGTGAACTATGGTTAATGTAGAGCCAATTATAATTGATAACTATACGTTCATTGCTGTTAGCGTAAAACTTCCAAAGACAAATTTGCTAGCTGTAATGAGCGATAAAGGATATATTATGTGCGGTGCTTTAGATGTAGGTCTTCTAAATGAGAAGTTAGGTGATCGAGGAATTATTGCTGGCCGTGCGGTTGGTGTAAGAACGATTGAACAACTTCTTGAAGCACCGCTGGAATCAGTAACGACTGGAGCAGAAGCTTTAGGTATTCCGGTAGGCACAATCGGAAAAGATGCACTATTAAAAATGAGATAAGCATATATCGTCCCTCTTTCTTGCATAGAAATAATATAAGAAGGAGGGTTTTCTTATGGGCATATTTCGTTCGAAAAATTCGCGGTTTCGAAGGGGACCGATTTCCTTTCGGTATATACTGCTTATTTCATTTATTATTTTTATCGTAATGGTAGTTCAAGGTTTATGGATTGTAAATAAAAGTATTCAGCCAACGTTAATTAAGTATGGGGAAACAGAGACTCATAAAATGGCAACAGCAGTTATGACGAAAGCGGTAAAAGACCGAATTAATGAAGGGTTTGATGTAGATTCATTAATGAAAGTGCAAACGGATAGGAACGGGAAAGTATCTACAATTGATTTAAATACAAAACAAGTAAATGAAATATTAACATCGACTACTGCATACATAGAAAAATATTTACAACAAGTAGAAAAAGGGGATACGAAAGCACTTGGTATTTTTGAAGAGAATGGGGTATCTATGTCAGTTCCTTTTGGGCGCATAACTGATAATGCGCTTCTTGGTAATATAGGACCGGATATTCCGATTAATTTTACGCCAATTGGTCATGTGAATACGGATATTAAACAATTAGTTGAGCCGCAAGGAATTAATAATACGGCGATCAAAATTATTATGGAAGTGGAAGTGACGTTACAAGTTATGATTCCGTTACGCACGAAAGAAATTAAGGTGAAGCAAAACATTCCGATTGCGACGCGCATCGTTCAAGGTGAAGTGCCTACTTATTACGGAAGTGGCGGAGTTACTGTACCAGATAAAAAGAAAACGGATAATTAGTCAGTAGTGTTCTATTGATTTATATTTATAAAAATAACCGTAGCAATTCGCTACGGTTATCGTTTTGTATTTGCTCGTTCTTTTCGTTCCCAAAGGCTTAAATGCATGTATGGATCGAAAGCCCATTCTGTATAGCCATTGTCTTTATACATGCCGAAATGTAAGTGGGGCGGGAATTTTCCAGCTGTACCAGGAGGACCGTAGCCGGTACTACCGACAAATCCGATTACTTTTCCTGGTTCGACAATTTGTCCGAGCTGTATTTCTTTAGAGAACCCGCCTAAATGAGCGTAATAGTGGTAATTATTATGAAGGTCACGAATACCAATGCGCCATCCACCAAGACGATTCCATCCTTTTGTTTCAATAACGCCATAGCAAGTTGATCGTACTGGTACGCCATATCCAGCGAAAATATCGGTCCCTTCATGAATCCTCCTGCCGCCAAAGCTTCTACCAGCACCGAAAGTACTACGATAGCTATGGTCACTGCGAATCGGGAGAGGGAAAGCATTGCCTTCTAAATTAATGCGTCCATAATGTTTATAAATTCGGGCGTATTCTGTAATTAATTCAACTGTTTTTGCACGTCTATAATATTCCCAAAGCATAATGTTAACACGGTCTTCCGACGTTCCTTGTTTCTTTAAAATAGTTGCTGCTGTATGCAGAAGATCACGGTCGTTATTTGCATTTGCAAATCCATCTTTGTCACCATCTAAACCCATTCCGCCAAATAGAGAAATTGTATGGGGGAGAGTATCATTACTATTCACAGGTCCAGCCCATATTTCAGGTTTGAAATAAAGGGAAATGATGGCATCTGGTTTTTTCGGAATATCTTTTCTTACGCTCCGTATGTTTCTTTCGTATTGATCCATTGCGGCTAAGTAATACCACGGAATACCGGAAGATTGCTCAGTTTCTTTATATAGTGCCATGCGCTTTTCATATATGCTTTGCTGATTATCTTCACCGTAAGCGATGTTTTGGTGGAGAAGAAAGCAAATCGAAAGCAAAAGAGAAATTTTTCGAAGCATGAAATAGACTCCTTTCACAAAATCACTCTTTTTAGTGTGGGATATACGGAGTATTTCATTATAGGGAACGATTGGAAAAAATCTTAGAATCTTCATTTGAGCAAATCGCTTTCATACGTTAGAATAGATATGTTACATTGAAAGAAGCGAACACGGTAAACTATTTCATATTGTGCGGAGTTGATAACCATGACAAAACAAACAGAGTATAAGCGCAAGCCCGAATGGTTGAAAATTAAGTTAAACACGAATGAAAACTATACAGGCTTAAAGAAAATGATGCGTTCTAAGAATCTTCATACAGTTTGTGAAGAGGCGAAATGTCCGAATATTCATGAATGCTGGGCTGTAAGGAAAACAGCAACATTTATGATCTTAGGTGCGGTTTGTACACGTGCTTGTCGTTTTTGTGCGGTTAAAACAGGCTTACCAACTGAGCTTGATTTACAAGAACCAGAACGCGTAGCAGATTCTGTAGTACAAATGGGCTTAAAGCACGTTGTTATAACAGCGGTTGCACGTGATGATTTAAAGGACGGCGGAGCAGCTGTTTTTGCTGAAACAGTACGCGCTGTACGTCGTGAAAATCCATTCACGTCTATCGAAGTATTACCATCTGATATGGGTGGGGTAGAAGAAAACTTAAAAATGTTAATGGATGCAAAACCAGATATTTTGAACCATAACATTGAAACAGTACGTCGATTATCTAACCGAGTTCGCGCTAGAGCAAAATATGACCGTTCATTAGAGTTTTTACGTCGAGCAAAAGAAATGCAGCCTGATATTCCAACTAAATCGAGCATTATGCTGGGCTTAGGTGAAACGAGAGAAGATTTAATTGAAGCAATGGATGACTTACGTGCAAACAATGTGGATATTTTAACTCTTGGACAATACCTACAACCATCTAAGAAGCATTTACCAGTTATTAAATATTACCCACCAGCAGAATTTGCAGAGCTAAAAGAAATTGCACTTAGCAAAGGATTTAGCCACTGTGAAGCTGGCCCACTTGTACGTTCTTCTTATCATGCGGACGAGCAAGTACGTTCTGCAAAAGAAAAAGTAGCAGAAGCGAAATAATGAAAAAAGAGAGCTAATCATTAGCTCTCTTTTTTCTTATACTCTAAAACTTTATTTTGACATGTGGATAAAATCTTTTTTAATTCCTCTGTGGATAATTCAATTGTAAATTCAGGTACACCAGGTGTAATTAAAATTTTATCGTAAGTATAAATTGAACTGTCCACAATAATCGTTACATCTTGTGAATAACCGAAAGGAGCTACACATCCAGGAGTGCAACCAGTTTCTTCTCTTAGCTCATTAGGAGAACAGAGAGATAAGTTCTCTCCTGTTATTTCCTTCATCTCTCCTCGGTTGAGGCGAGTGCCTTCTAACGTAAAGAATACGTAATGCTCCCCGGATTTTGATTTTAAAAATAAGCTTTTACTTGGAGTGCCTTGCAAACCAAGTCTTTCACGAACGATACGATCTGTTTCATAGTCAAGTACTGGTTCGTGTTCAAACTTTTCATAAGAAGCATTTGTTTTATGTAGTAAAGAAAGTACGTCTTCGTACATATGGAATGATACCCCTCTCTATTGTTAATACAGTCTCTTCTCGTGGCGTCAACTGAGTGTTTTGGAAAGGGATACTATTTGGACGATGCTTCCCATAATCGTTTTATGAAACTTTGTTCATCGATTGTAATTTCGTAAACATCAGGATTCGTTAAAGTTCTCCATTCACTAAAGCCGATCGTACGATCAAAGTGCTTTAAAATGAGCGTAAGTAAGTTTCCATGTGTAACGAGTAGTGTTGTAGTATGGTTTAACTTTAAAACGTCTTGGATAAGCGATATAGCACGGTCCGTTGCTTGTTTTGTTGACTCTCCGCCTGAAAAGGCAATATCTATGTTTGTAAAAGTAGATTCTAGTTTTTGCATCCAATCATCCATCGGAACGCTGCTTAATATACGTTCAGCTAATCGTTCATCCTCTTCGATAGATAGGTTAGCTTTGAGCGCATAGGGCCGAATGGAATCGATAGCTCGGACAAATGGGCTCGAAATAATATGATCTATTTGTAGCTGATTTTCTAAGAGGAATGCAGCAAGGGTGTTAGCTTGATCTTTTCCGGCAAACGTTAATCCGGCATCACGTTTTTGTCCAGTTGCGGAACAATGTCGTATTACAATAATTTTCTTCATAATTCATCCCCATTTTTCAAGTTGACGCTATATACTTCGACAAATGTGGAAAAAATTCCTTTTTATTGGAAACGGAATAGTGATCTAAGTATGTGGAAAAGTAATGTGGATAATGAAAATTTGAGGTGCAATTATGAAAAAAATGATATGCATTGTATTCAGTATTTGTTTTCTCGCGCAATTGTCCACAACATATGCACAATCAAATCAAAAATTAGACTATCCAAGCAATCGAAATAAGCCATTTGTGAGTGAGGATGTGTTTTACGAACAGTTAGATAAAAAGGTGTATAAAGAATATAAAAATGCAGCATATAGTGTTCGGAAAAAGATTTTATTTAAAGAAGTGCCCGATGAAGAATTTTCTTTCAGACAAAAAACAGCCGTGGGTTGTCGGAGTAGCGTGGTGTTTCAAGATTTTTTTCTTCACCCTGATCGCCAAGTTTATTTTTTCGCTTCCTTTTCTCAAGATGAAGTAGATGAGTTTCATAAGTACATCGTTATAGATGCGGAAACAAAGAGGGAGCTGCAAGGGGGGAAAAGTTATCATCACTACGAAAATCCATATAAAAAATAACCCACCAACTGGTGGGTTATTTTTTATTCTGGCACACTTACTAATTTCTCTTTCATTTTACGAATAAGAATGAAACCACCAATCGCGAAGAGAAGAGTAATTCCTTCTGCAACAAAGATGTTAATTGTTTTTGTTTGGTAAAGTGCCGCGAAAAAGTCTACAAATGCGTGGAATAATATAGCGTAAACAAGGAAAATATATTTCTTCTGTTTTACAGCGTATAAGACAAGCATTGTGAAGGCAATTTGCAATACAAGAGCCATAATTCTTTCCAAGCTGCCAAGGAAGTATAAATAAGCAGGTTGTTCTATTAACATATCCTTTACAAGATTTAATTGTGGTAGTTTTTCTGCCATTTGAGTGAAGCTACCATTGTTAATATCATTAGCGAATATAAGTGTCTGCAATGCAGAGAATCCGCCAACTAAAATGGATTCAATCCCGCCATGACCAATTCCATAAGCGAAGCCATCTTTATATTCTAGATATTTTTTTAGTAGGAAGAAGAAGGCAACGAAGCGTCCTAATTCTTCAAAAATACCAGCAGTTAGTCCGCCATAAATTGCAAAGACATACGGATTTTCTAAAAATGGAGCGATTGCTGGATTACCACGCATAAATAGGTGGAACGGTGTTTCGAGAATTTGGGTAAATCCAATAAAGATAAGAACACCAACGCCGACCACTTTCCAATTAATATTATATTTTTTACGGAAATAAACGAGTACAATAATTGGGACCAGAACCGAAACAACGAGTTGAAATATGATGCTGGCAATTACAGTATTTGAAACCATACTTTCACCGCTTTCTAATATATGTACATATCTATTATGCATGAAATATGGGAGAGATGAAACTTTTAGAGATAAATGAATTTACTTATTGACTCTAACGTTGCGTCATACTTTATCGTATGTATTAAGGGGGAGATACGCATGACAATGAGGGTAAAAGAAGTAGCTAATTTAGTTGGGATTAGTGTGCGCACACTGCATCATTACGATGAAATTGGGTTGTTAACCCCAGATGAGACGACAGAGTCTGGATATCGTCTGTATTCCAATGAAAATTTAGAAACGTTGCAGCAAATTTTGTTTTTTAAAGAGTTAGGCTTCCCTTTGAAGAAGATTAAAGAAATTATCAAGAGTCCGTCATTTGACCACAAAGAAGCACTACAGCTTCATAAGAAAATGCTTCTTGAAAAGCGTGCCAGGTTAGATAAGGTGATAGCGACGATTAATAAAACAATTCAGCATACAAAAGGAGAGATTGATATGACGAATAAAGAGAAATTTGAAGGATTTGATTTTAGTCATAACCCGTACGAAGAAGAAGCACGTGAACGATGGGGAGATGAGGCTGTAGATAAAGCGAATAAAACAGCGAAGGGGATGTCTAAAGAGAAACAGGAGGAGTTTAATAATATTTACAGAAATCTAGCAACAATTCGAAATGGAGCACCTGATTCTAAAGAGGCGCAAGAAGCAATCGGGGTATGGTACGATTACTTGCAAAACTTCGGTGAATATTCATTAGAGGCCTTTAAGGGACTCGGTCAAATGTATGTTGCTGATGAGCGTTTTACGAAAAATATTGATAAGTTTGGTGAAGGGTTAGCGCAGTTTATGTGTGATGCGATGGAGGTTTATGCGAATCGTAAGAAATAGTAAAAAGGTGGAGGTTTTCTCCACCTTTTTATTTTTTAATCATATCATTCAAAGTTTGATCCCCCGTATTGTTCAAATGAGGATTATCGCTCATTTCACGTTTTAACATATCAAGACTTTGTTCATATTCTTTATTGTTTAAGCTACCAGATTGAAGACCTTGAATTTGAGAAATCAACTTTTGGTTTGTTGATACATATGCTTTATAATAGCGAGGAACGATGGACAAAGCAGTTTTATATACTTGATCTGTTACGAGTTTCGGATCCGTTGTGTTTGCACGGTATACAACGAACACTTCGTCGTCGGTAACGAGTGTAGCGGCATTGGTGACGTCAGGAAGTTTGACTGTCATGCTTGTAATCATTTCAGCGACTTTCTCACGGTTAATGGCGCCTACTTGTTTGTTAGATACTTCATGTTTTTGTTTAGATGAATAGCCCACCCTTGTGAGCCGTGTATTTGTATTTTCCGTATGATACATGTCGTTTTTGTTGGAAACAAGAACACGACTTCCTTCTTCACGCTCCATTTCGGCTTTATTAGTTGATTGGCAGCCTGCAAATAAGGAAAGAGTGAGAAGAGAGAGTATAATTTGTTTTTTCACGATGTAGCACCTCCTTCTCCATAGCATGCACTAATTTTCAATTTTTTGTATTTGAAATTGTTGGTTGTTATGCTTTGTGATACGATAAAAAGAAGAATGCTTAGAGAGGAAGTTCATAATGGAGCAAAAGCAAGAGATTCATACTACGGTGAGCGTTAATAATGTTCAGTACGAAGTAATTAAAAACTTTCGTGACGGTTTTAGTGAAGAAGCACTTAAAGAGCGCTATGCAGAAATTTTAAATAAATATGATTATATCGTTGGAGACTGGGGTTATGAGCAACTTAGATTGCGCGGATTCTTTGATGATAGTAATCAACGTTCGACATATGATACGAAAATTAGTACTTTATCAGAGTATTTATACGAGTACTGTAACTTCGGTTGTGCACACTTTGTATTACGAAAAGTGAAGAAATGAAAAAATCCTCTTACGATTGTAAGAGGATTTTTTCATAGCAATTATACCAATTATGAGGAGGCTGTTTACTTGCAAAGTAAACAGCACCTCGACAAATATAATTATTTTTTTCATTTTCATATAAGCTTAATGAAACGGGATTACCTGTAAAGCAATCTAGGCGTATTCCTTTGTAGTCCATCTGTCTTGCTTCGCTTTCCCAAAAGGATAAAAGTACTTTACTATATCCTTTGCCTTGCGCGAGCGGATGGATGACAAAAGAGTGGACGATAAGAAAGCGTCCGTCTATTTCTGACCAGTCAATTAGTTTGTATTCTGGAGACGGTGCTTCGTTTAAGACGACGGCACCGACAAGTACTTGATCTTGGAATAGACAATACAATTCGGCCTGTTCTAGATGATAGGAAATGTGTTCTCGCGTCGGATAAGAATCATCCCATTGGTAAATTTGGTTCTGTAAGAGTAATTCTTTGCATGCTGTATACATTACATCTAAGTCATTCAATAAATCAATCGTACCTTTTTTCACCTTTAACATGCGAGTCCTCCTTACAAACAAATTGAAATGTAATCACCTTCAGAAAGAGTTTTGTTTGGTTTCATTTGTTGTCCGTTCAATTGGATATGCCCATTTTTAATTTTATCCACAATGAGTGCACGGCTCCAATCTGAAATATATGTGGATAACACTTTATCAATCCGGTGGGAACCGAAAACTATGTCTAATACGATCGTTATTTCGGCTATACCACTTTCTTTGTATTGTGTAATGGAAATGGTAGTACTTGTTTCCGTTTGTTCTTGCTGAGTCATATCGACAGTTTCGACGTGATCAGTAAATGATTTATAAATATGAAGTTTTTGATTCCACGTATGATCTTTCGGACATTTATAAATTGCAAATCGGTATATGTTCTTTCCGTTTGCGTTATGCCTGCGAATGTTCGTGTCAGTAAATAGGGTAGTGCGTCTGCAATTTTTACAATACTTTTCGATTGTTGCTAGTTCGTTTTCATATAAACTCCAAGAAAGTTGTACTTTCTGCATTTTCCTTCACCTCTTATATTAGTGGCAAAGGAACGTAATACAGCTATTTGGATGTCTTGTAGTATGAAGACATAAGAAAGAGACAAAAATAAAAGGAGGTTCCCCCAAGAGGAACCTCCGTAAACATCATACTACAGATGCGTTACGTTCCTTTGTAATGGGAATGGGCAGACTACTCCCTTGAAAAAGCACGGTGCTTTTTTGAGAGTAATGCTATCCAATTGCTGGTCCATTACAAAGTAAATGTTGGCATACGCAGATAACGTCCTTTCTATCCAAATAGATTTGTTCATAAGTATAACACATAAGATTGAAAATTCAAAATATAAATTGTAAAAAAACACCAGCTAACATAGCTGGTGCACCAGATAAATTATATAAGTTCAAATAAAAATGAGCGTAATTCTTCTGCATTTTCTTCAGACATCGAAAATGCATGCTCTAAGTAGCCTTGTTCGTTTAAATCGTCAGGACCGATGATAGCAAATTTGTTACTTTGCATATCAAGGACTATCGTTTTACCGTAATGACGATCGGAGTATAGAAGCGCTAAATCATGACGCTCATTTTCCCCCATAAAGCTAACGAAACGAGTTTTTGTAGCGACTGTATCGTCGTACAGAAAGAAACGTTCTTCCATACACATGGCTCCTTTATTAAATATCTAAGTTTAAGTGTGGTTTATGATCTAAATGGTGATGCGTTTTAATGAAACGTACTGTTCTTGTTTTGTAACGCATTACGATAGAATATGTTTCAGCTAAATCTCCGCCAAGGAATTTCACGCCGTCTAATAATTCACCAGCAGATACACCTGTTGCTGAGAAGATTGCATCATCACCAGATACTAAGTCATCTAACATAAGAAGTTGACGAGGATCTTCTAATCCCATTTCACGACAACGAGCTTCTTCTTCTTCGTTCATTGGAACTAAGCGCGCTTGCATTTCACCTTCAAGGCATTTTAATGCTGCTGCAGAAATAACGCCTTCTGGAGCTCCGCCAACACCTACGAATAAGTCGATACCTGTTCCAGGTAAAGCTGTAGCGATTGATGCACCAACATCTCCATCACCAAATAGTTTTACGCGTGCACCTTTTGCACGAACACGGTCAATAATATCTTGATGACGTTCACGTTCTTGGATGATAACCGTTAGGTCACGAATTTTTTTATTGTTTGCTTCTGCTACAATTTCAATTGTTTTTTCAATTGGATCATCTAAGCTAATTTTACCAGCTGCTTTTGGACCAACCGCGATTTTTTCCATGTACATATCTGGAGCATGAAGAAGGTTTCCTTTATCTGCGATTGCGATAACTGCCATTGCATTTGCAAGGCCTTTTGCAACGATGTTTGTACCTTCTAATGGATCAACGGCGATATCTACTTCTGGACCGTTACCTGTTCCTAGTTCTTCACCAATATACAACATCGGTGCTTCATCAAGTTCTCCTTCACCGATTACAACTGTACCTGCCATGTTTACTGAATCGAACATATCACGCATAGCTGTAGTTGCTGCATCATCTGCTTCGTTTTTCTTTCCGCGGCCCATCCACTGTGCGGATGCTAAGGCTGCTGCTTCTGTTACACGGACAATTTCTAGTGCGAGTTCACGTTCCAAGGTTGCATTCCTCCAATTTCAAAAATCATACAAATATAACTATAACAAATAACGAGGAAAAGGTGAATTCGAAAAATTGTCGATTTTTTCAGAAGAAAGCGTTACAATTAAAATGTAAATGCTTTAATTTCCAGGTAGGTGACATTCATGTACTTCGTAGACAGAAAGAAAATAGAACAAATGCTAGTATGTTTAGAACGAGCAACAAATACATTTCAAGAGAAAAAGACATATGAAACCGAGTTTGAATTTTACGCATTAGAGCGCATGGCGCATCTTATTATTGATTGTATATTAGATGTAGGAAATGCGATGATTGATGGATTTATTATGCGCGATCCAGGAAGTTACGAAGATATTATTGATATTTTAATGGACGAGAGAGTTATAAGTGGAGAAGAGGGAGCGCATATTAAAGAAATTATTCTTCTTCGAAAAATGCTTACGCAGGATTATATTCAAATGAATCATGATGAATTATATAAGACGATTCAAAAACATATCGCCGTGGTAGAGAAATACCCAGCGAATATTCACAGTTATTTAGAAAAGGAATTAGGACCTGTATCTGCATTTGTACCAGAATAATTGTGCTTATAAGATCCCCGGGAATTCCTTTGGGGATCTTATATTGTATAGGAGAAAGAAAAGGGAGAAGGGTGAGCTATGGGGGAAGCACGTACTACGAGAGAAGAGGTTGTACAATTACTGAAGATAAAAGGAGAGCATACTGTAGCAGAATTAGCCGAAGCTTTAGAAATTACAGAGATGGCGATTCGTCGACATTTAAGTAAACTAGAAAATGATGAGCTAATTTATTCAAAGATGGTAAGGCAGCATGTTGGACGCCCAACATATTTGTATGGATTAAGTCAAAAGGGAGAAGATACATTCCCGAAAGAATATAAGCAGTTTGCTATTGAAATATTAGATGATTTAGCTCGAATGGGCGATGAAAAAATACTTCGTTACGTTTTACAAGCTAGAACGAAACGAATGGAAGAACAGTTAAAAAAGAAGATAAGTAACCAAAGTAATTTAGCGTATAAAGTACAAGAAATAGCTGCTATGCAAGAGAAAAATGGTTATATGGTTCAAATAAAGAGAGATGGGGAACGCTCTTTCATACTTGAAAAGCAAAACTGTCCGTTAAAGGAAATAGCAGAGAAATTCCCGCAAGTGTGTGAAGATGAAAAAGATATGTACAAGCGGTTATTAGCAGGTGCAAATGTGAAAGCGTTAACGAACATGTGCGTGGGCGATTGTAATTGTTCGTACCAAATAAAAGAGAAAAAATGAACGTTATGGGACGCTTTAAGGTAAAGCGTTTTTTTCTTTTGAAAAAGGGGTTAATATAAGAGTGGTATGATAGATGAGAACGTTAGCATAGAAGGAGAGACAAACAGATGTATAAAGGCTATTTAATTGACTTAGACGGTACAATGTATCGCGGTGAAGAGCAAATTGAAGAAGCAAGCGACTTCGTAAAAGCGTTAGGAGAGCGCGGTATTCCATATTTATTCGTTACAAATAACTCAACTCGTAAACCAGAACAAGTTGCAGAAAAGCTTGTTCGTTTCGATATTCCAGCGAAAGCGGAGCAAGTATTCACAACGAGTATGGCTACAGCGAGCTTTATTTATGAGCGCAAACAAGATGCAACTGTATATATGATTGGTGAAGAGGGCTTACACGCTGCACTTGTGGAAAAAGGCTTTGAACTTGTGGATGAAAATCCTGATTTCGTTGTTGTTGGTTTAGATCGTGATATCACATATGAAAAATTAGCAAAAGCATGTCTTGCTGTGCGTAACGGTGCAACGTTTATTTCAACAAATGGGGATATCGCAATTCCAACTGAGCGCGGATTATTACCAGGTAACGGTTCATTAACATCAGTTGTTGCAGTATCAACAGGTGTGGACCCAATCTTTATTGGTAAACCAGAATCAATCATTATGGAACAAGCGTTAAAAGTGCTTGGCATAGGAAAAGAAGAAGCTTTAATGGTTGGGGATAACTACGATACAGATATTTTAGCGGGGATAAATGCTAGTATGCATACCCTTCTTGTCCACACTGGAGTAACAACTGTGGACAAGTTAACAGAATATGAAGTACAACCGACGCAAGTTGTGCACAACTTGACGGAGTGGATTGAGAAGATGTAATGAAAGGCAGGTAACCGGAAGAGGTTGCCTGTTTTTTATTTCTAAAATAAAGACGCTAAAAATAGCCGTTCTATATCCCGCTCATACAAAGTACAAAGAAGACGAATAAAATGATAACAATACCAATGCCAAAGTTAAATACAAGAGTACTATCCATATATGTAACCTCCTTGTTTGAAAGTAAAAAGCACTCTGGCTGGAGTGCTTTTTATTATCCGAATCTGTCGCAACGAACGCTGCAACATATAGAAAGGGAATAATGTGTTTAAGAGTTATATTAATTTATGCATTAATTTTGTAAATGAGCAGGTCCTGCTCGGGTATAAAAAAAAGACACTCTTTCGAGTATCTTTCATGATGACAACATGTGCCAATTGCTTGAGTTTGATAAGACGTTAATTTTCCGGTTAACAGTCTTTCTTAATCAAGAAGTGTAACAACAGCGATTCAAATAAATTTTAGCATTTTTTAAAGGGGTGTGCGTATGTAACTATGCATATTACGATTAGAGGAGAATCAAGTTTGGAAAATGAATGAGTAAATACATATAGATTAGTAGAGTATTTGATAAGGAGCGAGATGAATGGATATACATAAGTTAACAGAAGAAGAAGCGAAAGAAATAAATACGTGGAAGTATGAAAATCCCTATATGTTATATAGCTTTTCGGGAGATGCTGAAGTAATAGAAGAGTTGCTAGATGGAACGTATTACGGTTGTTGCGGAGAGAATGGAGAATTCATCGGCTATTTTTGTTTTGGAGAAAATGCACAAGTGCCAGGGGGAAGAGATGCTAATTTATATAGGGGAGAAGATGTAGTAGATATTGGGCTTGGAATGAAGCCGGAGTTAACAGGGAAAGGGATGGGGGAAATATTTTTTCAAGCGGGAATAGCATTTGCTACTGAGGAATTGAATTCGAAAATGTTTCGACTGAGTGTAGCGACATTTAATGAGAGAGCGATTAGGCTATATAAAAATATTGGATTTCAAGTAGGACCTGTTTTTTGGAGCCGTGGAAGAGAGTTCATGCTTATGGAATATGAAAGGCCGTCAGTATGAAACTGACGGCCTAGACCCCTTATCCCGCATTAACGGGCAGTAAGACTCCCTCCCACCTCAAAATTCGGCGGATGCGAGTCAGTTAGGCGGGAGATAACTGCCCGTAAAAGCCCGATTGGTTCAACTAATAATCAGTGGGGAATGGACAAAATCCCCACTGATTAAAGTTTCACTTTATTCCGAATGCTCAGCACGGTGCGCTAAACGACTTGAAGCAGCGGCAGCGATTCCGCCAACGATATCATCAAGGAATGTGTGCACCTTTCCAGTTGATTTATCATTTAAGTATTCTAAAATACCTGGTTTTAATTTATCGATATATCCAAAGTTCGTGAAGCCAATTGACCCGTACACGTTAACGATTGAAAGTGCGATGACTTCATCAATTCCATATAGTCCTTCATCGCGTTTTACGATATCTTGTAACGGCTGACTTAACATTCCTTTTTCAGCGAGGACATCAAGTTCAATGCCTGTAATAAGAGCGTTTTGTACTTCTCGTTTTGATAGTACACGCTCAACGTTATAGCGACATTCTGACATCTCTAAATTTGCATGGTATTTCTTTTGAAGAAAATGAACAAGATCAGCAATATCGTCAATTGTTACACCGCGCTCTTGTAATAGTTGTAATGCTCTTTCTTGTAG
This sequence comes from Bacillus sp. 05T21, assembly GCF_056396785.1. Classification (NCBI taxonomy): domain Bacteria; kingdom Bacillati; phylum Bacillota; class Bacilli; order Caryophanales; family Bacillaceae; genus Bacillus; species Bacillus sp. 05T21. Next base: position 118,534 of record NZ_JBFTMD010000009.1, read on the forward strand.
TTGATTTGAGTCTTTCATGTTTATCACCTTTTTTTCTTTTTAGTATTTGTATACGTTTCGTTGCTTTATCATGTGCATAGGAATGAAAGGCGAGCACAAGCTCATATATATAAAGAAAAACCATAGGTGGCGACTGCGATGATTCAGCATATTTATGAGCATTATCACATGCATATTAAAGAATTAATCCCCCTTGGCCCCTATAAAAGCTTTTGGATTCGCAACAAAATTTATGTACTTGTTCCAATTGGAGAAATGGAGGAAGAAGTACTTGTAGAGATGAAAAAGCTCAGTGATTATATGAACCAGCAAGGGGATATAACTGTTTCGACTTTCGTTCCGACTATACACGGCTACTATGTAAGTGAGATAGAAGAAAAAAATTACTGCTTATTAAAAGGTATGCGTATGTTAGAGCGACATGCTACATCATTAGGAAGTGAGCTTTCTATATTCCATAAACGTGGCGCATTCTTTCCAGAAGAAGTTGAGCAATTAAGCCGCATTGGTGAATGGAAAGCATTATGGGAAAAAAGGCTCGACCAATTAGAAAGGTTTTGGCAATCGCAAGTGATGAACCATCCTTCAGACGTATTCGATCAATTGTTTATTGAATCCTTCCCGTATTACTTAGGAGTTGCAGAAAATGCAATTCAATATGTTGTCGATACAGAAATGGACGATACACCACAAATAACTGACGCAGCAACAATTTGCCAAGAACGATTTACACCTTTATTATGGCAGCAAACGAAGCGTTTAAAACTTCCTTTTGATTGGGTATATGATCACCCAAGTAGAGATATAGCAGAATGTATTCGCTATATGATGATAGAAAAAAAGAAAGATTGGGAGCAAACGGTAGTTCAATTCATTACAGATTATGAACATAATTATTCGCTCTCTTCATTTGGTTGGCGCTTATTATTCGCAAGGCTTCTGTTCCCGCTTCACTACTTTGAAACGATTGAACGATATTATCAAACAGGAAACGAAGAACAAAAAGGCATATATAGAGCCCGTTTAGAAATCATTTTACATGATGTGAAGCGCACTGAGCAATTTATGAATCATTTTTACGAGTCATTTCGTTTACCTGTTGATAAGTTAGGCATTAGGAAATTAGATTGGCTATCTTAAAATGAAAAAAGAGACCGGGTGAGGTCTCTTTTTTATATATCACAATTGTATGTAATACATTATGCCCCTACCTGTTGATCTGCACATATATTTAAAATGAATTGATGTCTTTCGATTTTTTCATTTACTTTACTCAATAATTCTTGCTGGATTTCTTTAAATAAAAATTGATAACTTGCATTCCATGTTGGTATAACGGATGAAAGGTCTAATAAATACTCTTTTTTCTTTTCTAGTTCTTGAATTGTTAAGAAAGTGTTCCCCATTCTTGGCATGTGTCGTCCCCCTATGTTTTTTTCTGTATATGTGTGAACGATTCTATAGTATTAATTATCGCACTTTTTGAGAAGGATTTCCAATTTTGTTTTATGATGTTAAAGGGGAAGTGTTATTTGAATAAAAAAAGAGACCCATTTGGGTCTCTTTCTAGGAAGGGATTTTGAACGAGCCGCTTCCGCTTTTAGATGTTATCTAGCTCTGGTGGCTAGCTCTTCGTGTCTAAGAACCTTACGCATAAGAAGGCAAAAAGCGCCTTCTATGCGAAAGAACCTTAGCCAGTCAGAGCTGAACGAGCCACCGCCGCTTTTAAATTAAAATACTTGTTCTACTTCAATAACGCCTGGTACTTCTTCAAGTAGTGCACGTTCGATACCAGCTTTTAGTGTGATTGTAGAACTTGGGCAGCTTCCGCATGCACCCATAAGGCGTAATTTTACGATACCTTCTTCAATGTCTACTAATTCAACGTCTCCGCCATCGCGAAGTAAGAATGGACGTAATTTATCTAATACCTCTAGTACTTGTTCTTGCATATGTGGGTTTTCCATTTTTATCGACTCCTTTCATCAGTTTTATTATAATCAAGATAGAGGGGAAAATCTATTTTTTCTCTTCTTGTTTTATTGTCAAAATATTATATCGTGTGTACAACGTGTTTTTTCAGTATAGGGGTAGGGAATAAGTTTGTAAAATGATGTGCTTATGTACTAAGACATCTGAATATGCTGTTGAAACAAGAAGTGGGGGAGAAGAAATGGTTAATGTGCAAGTGTATGGGACGAAAGTAATTTGTGCGAGCTGCGTTGGAATGCCATCTTCAACAGAAACGTTTGAGTGGTTACAAGCGGCGATTGGTCGTAAATATGAAGGACAAGAAAATAAATTTAATTTCGAGTATATTGATTTTCAAGAAGAACAAGAAGATGAAGATAAAAAAGTATTCGCAGAGCGAGTAGTGGAGGAAGATCTATTTTATCCAGTCGTTCTTGTAAATGGTGAAATCGTTGGAGAAGGAAATCCACGTTTGAAGGATGTTTATGAAGAAATCGAGAAATATTTATAAAGCATGAAGCCTTTGCGAATTTGCGAAGGCTTTTTTTTATGGAGGGATAGATGTGGAGAATGGAATAAAACATGCTTTACCAGAAGAAGTAAAGCAATTAATGGAGCAGTACATAGTAGAATTAAAAGAAATTTTTTCGGATGAAAAAATAGTCGGGGTATATATTTACGGATCAATCGCGCTAGGAGCATTTCATATAGAAACGAGCGATGTTGACTTTGTTACGGTAATAAGTGATTCCGTGAATGAAGCTGAAAAACAACAAATTATAGAACTGCATAAAAAAAATAGTAAAAGTACGTTAGGTAAAAGAATGGACGGTATGTATATTCCGCTTGCTGACTTGGGGAAATACAATCATGAAATAAATGAGTACGTGTATTGTGCAGATGGTAAGGCTGATATTGGTCATTGGGATATTAACGCGGTCACATGGTGGACATTGAAAAATCAAGGTATTACAGTTAGCGGGAAAGAAGTAGAAGACCTTTCCTTTCAAATAAAGTGGGACGATGTAGTAAATACAATGAAATACAACGTAGAACATTACTGGCTTGAAAAAGCGAAGCGTCCTTATTTATTTTTCATAGAAGAATGGGTAGAATCAGCTGTCGTTACAATGGGACGTATTTTATATACACTGGATCATAAAACAATCGTTTCAAAAGATAGAGGATTGCAATACATGTTGGAACTTTACTCTCATAAGTGGGAGCCTTTATTAAGGGAAGTAGAGCGAATGCGGCAGAATCCAGAAGGAAAGCGAAAGCTCTCTAGGTGGAGACGGGCTGATATGACGAAGCGGTATTTGCTGTATGTAATTGAAGAGTGTAGGGGGAAGTGGTAGGGGAAAAACAGACGATACAGTAAATTGTATCGTCTGTTTTTGTGTTAAAATTGGTATATAATGGTTAAAAGGTTTAATTATACTGGAGGAGATAGGATGAACACAGAATTAGCTACATATGAAGAAAAGAATATACAAATGAGTATGCTCGAAGTAATTAGCATTATAATAATTACTTTTGGGGTAATGCATGGAATGGGTTTTTTGAACTTTTTATATGACTCCTCATTATATCCATGGTATGTAGACCATCTTATTCCACCCTTTACGTTTTGTACGATTATTGTAATGTATGCACCAGCAAGAAAGTATTGTTCACAGCTAGTAAAATCACTACAGTTCAATAATTTTAAACATTATGTAACAATAGTAATGACGATGATCATACTGCTTATATATCTTGCGGTATTAAATTTAGTTTTACCACATGGGCTTAGTGTGGATGAGTCAAATATAGTAATAGAGCCTACTATAAGTGAAATCATTTTATACGTAGTTGTACTCACCATTTTTGCACCGATTTGGGAAGAACTTTTATTTCGGGGGATATTTTTCACGAAATTATCTCAGCGCTTCTCTACACTTACTAGTATTGTTATAAGTGCTTTTATATTTACTTTAGGTCATCCCCTTACTTTAGGTAGTATGTTATATATTTTTGGTATAGGTGTATGTTTAGCCTACACATATAAGAAAACAAATAATTTACTCGTTCCATGGGGAATTCATTTATTAAATAATTCATTTTTTATATTAGTAAATTTTAAAATGTAAAAAGACGCCTTTTTGAAAAGGGCGTCTTTCCTATTTTGCAGTAGGTAGAAAAGGCTTTACAAGTATTATGTAGAGGAAAGATAATAGAAAAAATATGTGTATGGGGGAAGACGATGAGTAAATATAAATTACATATAGACAAAGAACAATTATGGAGAGGTTGCATCTTAAAGTCGATTGCAGATGCAATTTTTGTAGCACATGCTCCTGATTTCTCACATGAAAGTTCATGGGATGGATTTAACTATAGTATGCAAGATAGTCAAGGCGGAAGAGGGACAATTACTTTTGATTCGAAGTACACAATCGTATGTCTTCAAGATGTGAATAGTGAGAGAATTGATGAGTGGATTGATGCGGTAAATTATTTTGAAGGGGCATCTTCGGAAGTGATAGAAATCGCTAAAGAGGAAGCACTCCAATACGTATTAGAAGAGGTAGAGGGGGAAACAGTTCCTTTCATTACGACGGCATTTTGGATTGAGGATAGCGGTGCATATTCAATTGATTCATTTGAAGAGATGGAAGAGCACGGTGGATTCTTATTAGAAATTCCATTACTTGATACGGAATCTGCAATAGAAAGATTGGAAGAAGAGTATGAACTGACAGAGGAGCAAATCGATCTTTTACAACTCGTGTATGAGAGAAAAATCAAAAATCCAAACGAGAAAATTATGTTGTCTAAAGAAGAGGTAGCGATGATTGAAACGAATGATGGCGAAGGGTTGGAAGTGAGTAAGGAGTCGTTTGAAGAAATGAATATTACTTGGGCGTTGTAGGAGGGGATATAATGTTTCCAATTGGTGAGCAGCCGAGGATTATAAAGGACTTGGAAAATGTTACTGCTAGTTTAGAAGAATTAGCGATTGAGGGGAAAACAAAAAATATAGAACGATTAGCATCTTTACAAGTTAAGAAGTTATGGGTTTTCGCAGTAAATCAAAAGCAATTTGAGCATATTCTTACGTACGCTCGTCCAAATATATTGTACGTTTACGAAATGAGGATCGAGGATTTAAGTAGCCTTCAAAAATTATCTGATTTACAACAGTTGTATATGTGCTGGAATACAAAAGCGAAGACGTTATGGGATATTGCGTATAATAAAAAACTCAAATCCTTACTAATTGATGATTTTTCTAAGCTAGAAGATTTAACTGCTTTAAGTAAGTGTCCGCAACTCAATACCTTTTACATGGGTGGTGGGATAAATACAACGATGAAAGTACAAACTTTACAACCACTCGCTGCATTACAACATTTGAAAAAGCTTACTCTTATGAACTTAAAGGTTAAAGATGATTCGTTAGAATCTTTAATACAATTAAAAAATTTGCGAGAGTTAAGTTTATCTAATCAATTTAAAGTGGAAGAGTATGCAAAATTATCTGTAGCATTGCCATATACGGAATGTAAGTTTTTTAAACCTTACGTATATATGAACGATGCAATAGAAGGGAAAAATATAATGGTGATTGGGAGAAGAAGACCATTCCTTAATTCGAAAACGGATGCGGTGAAGATGCAAAAGTATGAAGAACAATTTAAAAAGTTACAAGAGGAATATAAAGCACTAGTAGAAAGCAAAATGTGAAGTTACATTGCGTTTTCTACTAGTTTTTTCATATACATATCAACTTCATGAAAGAAAACCGGTTCTCTTTCTTCGTTATTAAGATACACAGCACAATGCAAGTATTGCTGTAAGTAGCGATTAGCTTGTTCGTACTGTTTTAATTTGTAGAAAGAGAAACAGGTAAGAAGCAAAAATGCTTTTTCTTGTAATATTGGAACGACAGCTAGTACAGGAGTCATGGAATGGATAGTTGTTTGTATTAAATTTTCATATGAAGCCCATGTTTGAAACCAGTCGAAAATGCTAGAAAGATAATCCGGAATATGGATAGTTTCATGTGAAACATTATGCAATAGACTATTCTTTTTGATGTTTATCCCGCATTAACGGGCAGTAAGACTCTCACTTCAAAATCTGGCTGGAGCAAAGAAGTTAGATGGGAGTCGGGCTGCCCGTAAAAGTCCGATTGGTTCGGGCTGATAATCAGTGGGGGATGAACAAAACCCCCACTGATTAAAGTTTCACTTTATAATGAAATCTTACACCATTGCGCACTCCTTTAGAGATAGGTTTACTCTTCATCTTCATCATAATTGTATGTAGTTAAGTTTTGTAAGAAGCTTTCAAAATTAGGTGCTAATTCAATAATTTCCTCAAACTCATTATCGATAAATATAACTGGAGGATTTTCAGCTACGTTTCGATAGTCTAGTGCAATCCACGTATGTCCGTCACCAGATAAAAGCACGATATTCTCAGGCATGTCCCATTCCTGAATTAAATAATGGCTCTCTAAAATACTAGACTCATTTTCATCAAAAGAAATGCCATATAATCCAGAAACATTAACGTGATCGTCTGCCCAAGAATTTGGCTCTGAAGTAGGATGAGCATCTAATCGAAGAGTTCCTCCGTTTTGTTCTTTTAGAAGATTTATGTACGATTCTGGGAGCTTTACGTTTAGTACTTCTTCTGCTTTTTTTATTAGTTCGTCGTTAATAGGTGCTAATTTTAAATAGTCATCTTCTGTCCAAAGTGTAGTCTTCATATTTGGTCACCTCAAATAATAGTTTTATAAACTTTATTTTGTATATTATAGTTAATTAAAATATTGCGCAATAGAGAGGGAAGATATCATGATTAACCACAATAAAATTAAACAACTGTTAGCATATGTAGATCGTGCTGAGGATAATGAAATTGAGTTAGAGTATGAATTTGAACCAATGACAATAGAACTATTTAATAGTGAAGAAATAGAAGAAGGACAACTTGGTTATAGCGTTGATGATGAAGGTCAAAGTTTAATCGGGAATGAAGAAGGAGATTGGAAAGAAGGATGGATTGTAATTGGAATAGATTCATATCTTGGGGACCCAATCTTTGTAGATAGTAATGATGAGAATTGTCCAGTTTATACGGCAATGCACGGTGAGGGAGATTGGGAGCCGGAATGTATAGCTAAGCGTATAGAAGATGTTATTGAGAAAGTGAAGGGGAATGTGGGATAGTTGTGTAAGTGGAAATATGTTTGAAATAGTAGAAAGCTAATTTGTGAAGTCTCTTAAGTCGAGGTTTTAGGCTAGGTCATATTACAATAGTAGTTTATATAATAGGAGAAGGGTGTGTCAAAATGATTTTGATACATCTTTTTTTGCGAATACACGAAATGTTTAACATAGTGTATTAAATGTCTTATATATGAGTATTCTAATATATTTAATAGTAAAATGGAATATAGAATGGATAATTGTCGGAATGTATTCGATTTTTGTTCATTTTTATGAAATATAACTACTTTTTGTTAGATTCCTTTGTTTTATTTCTTTACAATAAAAATTATATAGAAATAAGAGAAGGATGATGTACGTGAAGGACACTGTTTTACAAGAAGCGATAGCTCCTAAAGAGTTACATAAAGTTGTGAGAAATAATACTGCATATTACGACTTTAAGTGGGGGAAAGCAAAAGATCCCGAGAAGGGAAATAGTTGGAACTGGATAGCCTTTTTCTTCCCATTATTGTGGTTAGCTTATCGCAAGATGTATAAATTATTTATTATTATTGCATTAGTAGGAGTTCCTACTTTAATTACCTCTGTTTTTATAGATATCCCGATGTGGATCGATTTTATTGTTTATTTCGGAACTATGCTATTTACTGGATGGCAAGGGAATCGTTTATATTACAAGCATACAGTTCGCGTTTTACATAAGGCAAAAGAGTTATCTGATGCACAACACAATTATTACTTCCAAACAAAGGGTGGCACTCATGTTGGGAGTATGCTTGGATTAAATGCGTTATTATTTGTAGTATTTGGTGCAGCTGGTTACGGGTTATCGTATTTACCGACGGAACCGAATATAAAAGATGTAATTCGTTTAAGTGATGAAGGGATTACATTGGAAGTTTTTACTGATGATCCAAAATGGACGTATGTAAAAAAAGAAGGACGTTTTGATATAGTAGAATTTACTGGTTATGATTATGAGGAAAAAAAGGATGTAAAGGTTAAGTTCGCTGTGTATTTAGATAAACAGAGATTTGAATGGAAAGAAATTTATTTAAACGATAAAAAGTTAAATGAAGAAGAAGCAGAAGAGTATCAATTTTATATTGAAGAAAATGCCTGGTATTAATATAAATAGATAATGATGTATCGCAAAAAGAAGAGTCTAATGAAGATTCTTCTTTTTATTTATGAGAAAGGATATGTAACAAGAAGAGAAAAACATTAGTAAACAAACGCCATACTAATTGAAATTTTGTAAAATACAATAAAAAGTGAGAATTTGAGGTAGGCTTGTCAATAACGTGAGACTATGGCAGTATAAAGAAATGCTATACAAATTTTATTTATCGACATGTAAAAATTCGATTTGATTTTTACGTATAAATAATGAACGGAGGAAATGAATTTATGGCTACTTTACCAAATTGTCCAAAATGTAATTCAGAATATACGTATGAGGATGGCGCTCTTTTCGTATGTCCAGAATGTGCCCATGAGTGGGGGCAAGAAGCGGAAGCTGAAAGTAATGATGGTGCAAAAGTTGTAAAAGATGCGAACGGAAACGTTCTTCAAGATGGCGATGCTGTTACTGTAATTAAAGATTTAAAAGTAAAAGGAACTTCTTCAGTTGTAAAGATTGGTACGAAAGTAAAGAGTATCCGTCTAGTTGAGGGAGATCACGATATTGATTGTAAAATCGATGGTTTCGGAGCTATGAAGTTAAAATCACAGTTCGTTAAGAAAGCGTAAGATTAGCAAAGAAAAAAGACGCTCTGTAAGTAACTTGCAGAGCGTTTTTTTTATGATTGTACTTCAACTTCTTTCAACTGGCACCGCTTATTAAAGAACGTTTTATACCCAAGCTGTAAGAAGATAATAACAGAGAAAGCTGTACTTCCAGAAATGCCAAGTATAATCGCAATTTGATATTGGATAGCTGTAAATGGTGATACACCGGATAAAATTTGTCCTGTCATCATGCCTGGAAGACTTATAATTCCCATTCCGACCATGGAATTAATTGTTGGTAAAATAGCAGAATCGAAAGCGTCCCGTATGAGCGGAGCAGCTGCTTGTTTTGGAGTTGCGCCAAGCATAAGTGCACCTTCAATATGGTCTCTTTGTGATTTCATACTGTTTAAAAAGGTGTTTGCCCCGAGGCAAATACCTGTCATAGCGTTACCGATTAGCATGCCGGCAATAGGAACGATATACTGCGGAGCATACCAAGGATCGTGTCGAATAATGACAAAGATAAATAGTAGAAGAGGGCCAATTGATCCAGCAATCATGGAAATGGCAGCAACTCTTTTTAATTCTTTTGACATAGGAAGGTTTATTCGTTTATAAATGTTCAAAATAGCAAATGTAGTAATAGAAGTAATGAGAGCTATTGTATAAAACGGATTACTATTTTCAAATATGTATGTAAGAACATATGCAACTAGTACAAGCTGAATCGTCATACGTAATGTAGCAATTGTAATTTGTTTCTCACGCGGTATTCCTTTTAATTTCACAAGCCCGATTAAAATAAGGATGAAAATATATGCAGCTGCAAGTTGCCAAATTTGTAGTTCAATAACGCCCTTCAATTGATAGCACTTCCTTTCTAGTTGCACCGTTTGTTTTACTAATTTCAATAATATCGTCTGCAATTTCTTCCGGAAGTTGTTGCGAGTGCGTGATGAAGATAACTGTTTTTTTCTTTTCTCTTGCCAGTAGAGTGAATTGTTTCATAACGCGGCGTTCTGTGTCACCATCTAGTGCCGAAGTTGGTTCATCTAATAAATAGACGGGCGGATCCATTAGTATAATACGAGCGAAAGCAAGTCTTTGTTTTTCGCCGCCTGATAAAGAAGAGGCGTTATCTTCTAATTTTTTATCTAGGCTAACAGTCGTTAATGCGCCTTGCAGGGCGTCGTCATTTGGAAATGGCTTTTCAGAAAATCTAAGTCCCATTAATAAATTATCTTTGATTGTTCCATCAAAAATAGGCGGAGTTTGTCCGAGCATGACAACTTCACGGCGTAATTGAATGGGAGGATAATCTAAAATAGATTTTCCGTTATACTCAATTGTGCCAGATGTTGGTGATTGTAAATCGTTTAACATGCGAAGTAATGTGCTTTTACCACTACCACTTTCACCGATAATACAAGTTGTTTTTTCTTTTTGAATCTGTAAATAAGGAATGTGTAGAATATCTTTATATGTGATGTCTTTTAATATAAACATAAATTGCTCCTTTCTGATTCTAGTTATATCGTATCAAAAAGGGAGAGAAATAGAAAAATAAAGTCTCTTTAGAAGGAACATCTTTTTTCTTTGTTTTAAAACTTTGCGCGTGGCAGGAAAAGGCACTGACGGATCCTATACATAGCCAGTCCCTCTCGACCATTTAAAAAAATGCTTTTCTTTCGGTTTTTCATAGAATGACTGAGTAGTTACAAAAAATGAATAGAAAAAGGCTGTCTACTATGTAGGCAGCCTTTAAAGTATTAACCGTTATGATATTTGTACATCCAAAGAAGACCGGATTTTAATAATCTCGGTACACGTCCCATTAATGGTTGGTTTGCTAGTAAACCAAATCCGTGTTTTTTACCGAGAGAACCGAGAACACCTTTTAATTTAATAACAGGCAGTTCATCAGGAAGGGGTTCATTATTCCAACGTTTTAATAATATTTGGACAATTTGTTCTCCTTGACCTTCAGCAAGTTGAGCAGATGGTGCGTGTGGAAGTGCTGCACAATCTCCTACGACATAAACGTGCTCATTGTTTGGAATATTGTGATATTTCGTTAAAACAACCCGTCCGCTACCATCTTGTTCAACTGGAAGGTTTCGAACAACTTCATTTGCTTGAATACCAGCTGTCCAGACGATTGCATCACATTCAAGTGGTTCATCATGGTTGTATACAATGTTTGGTTCCACTTTTGTAATGTTAGAGTTTCGTATAATGGTAACTTTATGTTTTACAAACCATTCTTCTACGTATCTACTTAATTTCTCTGGATATGGGAATAAAATTCTATCTTTTCGATCAAATAAATAGATTTTTAAATCTGAACGGCTTTCGCGAAGTTCACTTGCCACTTCAACGCCGCTTAAACCAGCCCCAACGACAGCTACTGTTGCATTTGGTTCTAAGCTATTTAATTGTTCATATGTCTTACGTGTTTGTTCAATTGATTGTAGGCTATGTGTATATTCCTTTGCCCCAGGAACGTTATGATATTTATCTTCACAGCCAAGCCCGATAATTAAATCATCATATTGAATCGTTTCACCGCCATCGAGATGAACGGCTTTCGTTTCGAGGTCAATATTTGTTACTGTTCCGTATTGAATATTGAGACGTGGGTGCTCAGGAAACGGTATGCGAATATGCGTTTCTGAAATTGTACCCGCAACTAATGCATAATATTCAGTTTTAAAGCAATGATATGGTACTTTGTCGATTAATGTCACTTGTACATCATCTGGAAGTTGGTTGCTTGGAAGTAGCCGCTGCAGAATTCTCATTCCACCGTAGCCACCACCTAGTAGTACGAGGTGTTTCATGATGGATTACCCCTTTTCTGTTGAAATATCCCCTAATCATACAATTTTATATTAATAAAATATTTTGACTTTACACAATCAAATTATATCGAATTTGTGAACAAATAACAATGCATGAATGAATACTCTGTTGTACAATAAGAAGAAAAGTAAAGTAAATGGTTTTCATTTTCTAGTTACTATTTACTATTTCATTATGAGTAGTATGTTATATAAAGAAGACCATCTATTATGAAGTGAAATAGTGAAGTAACTAAATAGTTTAGAATATATAACGAAAACAACAAGAAACAGCTTAGTTTTCTTCTTATAAATAAAGTGGAATGGTAACAAGTAGAGAGGGTTACTTATCCGTTTCGCAAATTAGGTATGCACATACCATATAAAGTAAATGGTAATTTGTTTAGAGATACAGGGGGGAGAGAGTTTTGATTAAACCATTAATCGAATTTTGTGTAGGTAACCTTGCAAGCGGTTCGCAAGCAGCTTTAGAAAAATTAGAAAAAGATCCTAATTTAGACGTAATGGAATATGGTTGTTTAGGATATTGTGGCATCTGTTTTGAAGGTCCATTTGCACTTGTAAATGGTGAAGTTGTACAAGGTGCAACAGTAGAAGAACTTGTAAATAATGTATATGATTATATGGATGAAAATCCAATGTTTTAAAGCGTTGCAAACAGGCAACGTTTTTCTTTTTTCATTTATCCCGCTATTTGCGGGCAGTAAGGCTCCCACCTCAAAATTCAGCTGAAGCAAAGAAGTTAGGTTGAAGCCCTGTTGCCCGTCCCACACTGATTAAAGTTTCACTTTATTAGGAGTGTTTATTTCGAAAAAAAAAAGCCCTTTTAGAAGGGCTTTTTTCTTACACGATTTGTGTAAGAACGGCCTATTGCCAAAACACTGTCAAATATGAGAAACGGGGGACATTCATATTGTGTTCTAAAAGCATGCATTTTATACTTGAAATAATAAATTACTTTTGGAGTGAATAAAAATGAGCCAATTTTCTTTTACAAAAATGCATGGTCTTGGAAATAGTTATATATATGTAAATATGTTTGAGGAACAAATTAGAGAAGAAGATTTAGCAATTGTAGCGGAAAAGGTTTCAAATATTAATACTGGTATTGGTGCAGATGGAATGATTTTAATTTGTCCTTCTGACGTGGCACCAGTAAAAATGCGCATGTTTAATAACGATGGCTCAGAAGGAAAGAGCTGTGGAAATGGTTTACGCTGCGTAGCGAAATATGCGTATGAGCATAAACTAGTAGAAGGTAAAGTTTTCACAATTGAAACGTTAGCTGGTATTGTTACGGCAGAAGTAACGGTAGAAGATGACAAAGTTACATTAGCGAAAATCGATATGGGAGCACCTCGTTTAACACGTGAAGAGATACCGATGCTTGGTGAAGGAGAAACACCATTTATTCGTGAAAACTTCTTATACAATAATCACCGTTATGCATTTACAGCTGTTTCAATGGGGAATCCACATGCGGTTATTTTTGTTGATGATGTAGAAAAAGCGCCTCTTACAACGTTAGGACCGGTTCTTGAGACGCATGAAATGTTCCCAGAGCGAGTGAATGTTGAATTCATCGAGATTTTGAATGATGAAGAGATGAATTTCCGCGTTTGGGAACGAGGATCTGGTGTAACACAAGCTTGCGGGACAGGAGCATGCGCAGCTGTCGTTGCGGCAATTTTAAATGGGAAAATGGAACACGGTAAAGAAATTACGGTTCACTTAGCAGGCGGCGACTTAATGATCGCATGGACAGAAGAAGGAAATGTATTAATGAAAGGACCTGCGGAAATAATTTGCCGCGGAGTGTATGAGTACAAGATAGAAGCGTAAAGATGTATAATAGAATGAGAACAGAAAGGATGGTGTATTTCATGATTGAAGTAACAGAACAAGCAGCTTTTCAAATTAAAGATATGTTAAAAGATGCTGAAGATGGAGAGAAGTACGTGCGCCTTGCTGTACATGGCGGCGGATGTAGTGGTCTTTCTTACGGCTTAGGATTTGAAGTAGAACCAAAAGAAGACGACACAGTTCTTGAGTTTTTCGGTGTTGAATTTGTTATCGATAAAGAAAGTGCTCCGATTGTAAAGGGAGTGAAAGTTGACTATAAGCAATCTATGCTTGGCGGCGGATTCACAATCGACAATCCAAACGCGATCGCATCATGTGGATGCGGATCATCTTTCCGTACAGCGTCGAATGCTGGTAAGCCAGAAGATTGCTAAGTTTTTTCATCCCTTTATTCTAAGTGGAAATTGAATGGGTAGGTTGCATATAAAGACCTTCTTAGCGATGAAGCCAAATCGTTAGGAAGGTCTTTTCTTTTGCGCTAAAAAGAAAAAGAGCATGACAAAGATAACGAATATATGCAAGAAGAAGGGGATGCAAGATCGACGATATTTTTGAATTCGTAGGAAGATATGTGATTAAACCTATAACTAGATTTGTAAGTTACATTGTAATAGATATCATAATAGAGTGCGTAATAGAAGGTGTAATAAGCGGTATAAGGAAATTACGTGATAAGATTCGTGACAAGTGGAAAAATTGGCGTGGAAGACGTTATTGGCGTTAATAGATTGTCATGACTAGGCTAGATGAGTGTCAATAACGTTTTCAATGAAAAAACACTGATTAAAGTTTTAATTTACTATCTTACAAAAGTGTAATGTTTATGTCATGTTTTTGAATTTCTTCTTTAAAGCGAAGGCCTTAAGATAACAATATAAGAAAAACATATGAGGTGAAGGAATTGAAAAGATATATTGCACTTTTTAGTATTTTAGTCGTATTTGCAAGCCTATTAGTTGGCTGTGATTTAAACCGTATGGGTAAAGATGAGTATTACGTTCAAATTACAGTAGATGGAAAAGAATATCATAGTAAAGCTGATAATGGTGAGAAGTTTAAAGATTACGAATATAAACTAACTGGTTTTGATAAAGACGGTAAAGAGAAAGAATTAGAATTCATAGCGCAAAAAAATCTTCGTAAAGAAGCATTCCTACGTGTATATCATTCAGATAAAAAGGGTGTATCTGCTTGGGAAGAAGTGAAGAAAGACGAGCTTCCTGCGAAAGTGAAAGAAAAATTAGGTGTGAAATAAGACAGATGGAAAAGGAATTGAYGAACAGGGTCAATTCCTTTTTTTACTTTCAAAATCCTCTTCTGAAATGACTTTAAATCCGTTTCTTTTAAATAAAGCAGTTGTCACTCCGTAACCAGTTTGTTTATTGCCGTTAAATTCCCCTGTGTAAATAGTAGAACTACCACAAGATGGACTGCGTTCTTTTAAAATTATATATTCTGGGTTTAAATCTTTTATTTGTTCTAATGCTTTATAAGCACCACGCACGAAAGCTTCCGTGACATCTTGTCCTTCTTTCGTCATTACTTTTGCTTTTCCATCTAAAACATCATCGCCATTACCGCCGATAATTTCAGCAGAAGGGCGTGGTGTTGGTAAACCGCCTAATACTTCGGGACAAACGAGGATGGTATCTTCCCTTTGTAATAACTCTTCTATTTTTGAAACGAGATTATCGTTACCGTCATACCGACAAGTAATACCACCTAAACAAGCACTAATTACAATCATATTTTCATCTCCAATAAAGTTAAATTTTAATCAGTGGGGGTTTTGTCCATCCCCCACTGATTATTAGCCTTCACCAATCGGGCTTTTACGGGCAGTAACCTCCTCGCATTCGCCGAATCTGGAGGTGGGAGTCTTACTGTCCGTTAATGCGGGATAAAAAATATTAAATATCACGCCAATTTCTCTTCCTATTTCTTACCTATAAGTGAGGTGATAAAAATGGGAAGCTTATATAATTTAATGAAACCATATAGTCAATTTCGAAGTAAAGAAGAGTTTAATACATATCAAAAACAAGTTTTGAAGTGCTATCGATTTCAATTGAATAAAACGGATGCTATCATTATTCATTTTTTAGGAAAGTATGCAGTGAATGAGAAACAGAAAACAGTGGGAGTTGCTTGTCCGTTAATGGAGACGATTGCTACAAATGTTGGAAAGAGTATTCGTACGGTACGCCGCTCGATTGCAAAGTTAGAGGAACTAGGAATTATAAAACGTGTTGCGACAAAAGAAAGATATAAGCGCGGGGGATATAGTGCAAACTTATATGTATTTCTTAAATCTGCAATTGACCGCATGGATGACCGTATGAAAATGTCCGCATGTGAAAGTGATGATCGTACAGATGGCTGTAGTGGAAATGAGCAAAAAAATGAGGGGGAAACAATTCTTTCTAAAAACATTCCACAAATAAAAGAGAAAAGAAAAGTAACGTACGAGCTTGATGAAACGTATTGTCGTCACGATATACCGAAGCCTTTTATATACGCACTGGTGCCGATGACGAGTAATCCGAAGAAGATTAATATATTTTGGAGTAAGGTGGAACTTGCTTATAAAAAGAGCGGATTACTAGAGCAAGGTGCTTTATTAGAGGGAATATTAGCTGATGAAGAAGTGTGTGGAAATTTAATTTGGAGGGTGAAAAGTGTTGTGAGAGCGTATAAGTACGGAGAAATTCGTAAAGATGTTGGAGCATTATTGTATAGTACGATGCGAGATTTATTTTTAGAAATTGGATTAGAGTGGGGAGCGGCTTTGAGGCGGAGTAAGGGGATATCGTTATTCGATCCATTTAAAAAGGAGCCATGCGTATAATACATGACTCCAAGTAGCTAATCGAACTTTCTTACAACTGGAACACGAATTGCTACAAATAGTACAAAGACGATAACAGCGATTGCACCGCTTTTCATAACCGTTACAATTGGAATGCCTATCCCAAGTGCAAGCGATGTAAATGCGTAAGAGAGCGGAATGAATCCCATCGATGAAAGCATGAGTAAGCTCATCACGCGTCCCATCATCTCTTCTTTTACTGTTGATTGAATCATTGCCATAAGTGGAACGATAGCCATCGCAATTGTAATACCGTAAAACATTCCAGCTAATAACGCTTGCCAAAGTACGGTGCTAAAGTTGATGGCTAGGAAGAATACACCAGACAGTAGCATCATGATAATACAAAATAGACCACGTCTGCGGTTAATGTTTTTTAATCCGACAATGACAGCTCCTATCGCCATCCCGCCGCCAACAGACGCTTCTAAGTAACTAAACTGAAGTGAATCACCGTGCAGGACGTTTTTGACGAAGAGCGGGAAGCCTACTTGCATTGGGCCGATTAAAAATAAGTTTAAAAAGGCGCTACATATAAGGAAAGTTGAAAGAAATGGTGATTCTTTTACATATGAAATTCCCTCTTTAATAGAAGTAAACATGCCTTTATCTGTTTCATTTTTTTCGGGTACTGTAAATTGTATTTTTTGAACGAGTATCGCAGCGATAATGAGTAGCAGGATTGTAATTGAAAAAATCGTTTCATAGTTCGTAAATTTAATGAGAATACCGCCAAGTACAGGTCCTAAAATGACAGATGCTTGGTTTGTCATTTGAGTAAGTGAATTTGCTTGTGTTAAACGGCTTTTTTCTACAAGTTCAGGCAGAATAGATCCATCTGCTGACCAGAAGAAAGCGTCAGCAAGTCCGAAGAATAAAGCGAACAAAGCAAATGTATATAGTGTTACATCACCGACGATGAACCAGGTGAGAATGGTTGCGACAAGAATAGCGCGAATAATATTAGAGTAAAACATAATATTTTTTTTCGGGAATTTATCAGCTAATGCTCCGCCGATAATCATAAAGATGAGTCTTGGAACACTAAGAGCCACGAAAACAATACCGAGTGAAGCCTCAAGGTTTAATGTTTTTGCTATGTACCATGTTTGTGAAAAAGTAAAAAAGGCTAAAGCAAAACTTGAAAAGAGAGTAGCTGCCCAAAGAAAAAGGAAGTTCGTATTTTTTAATAACGGTTTTCCGCTTCCTTCTAAAGCAGATTTATTTTGTTGTAGTTCCTCCATATTGCTTCCTTTCTATGTACCAAATTTAGACTAAAAAACCTATTAACAATCGTTTTATCCCGCGTTAACGGGCAGTAAAACTCCCACCTCAAAATTGGGATAGGGCAAAGAAGTTAGGTGGGAGACCAACTGCCCGTAAACGCCCGATTGGTGAAGGCTAATACTCAGTGGGGGATGAACAAAAACCCCCACTGAGTATAGTTTCACTTTATACAGTTTCTAATATTTCTATACTGCACTTTCTCATTGTAGACAATAATAATGAATTTGCACAGTGGCTATTTAACGACAAAAAAGAAGATACCAAAGGGTATCTTCTTTTTTGTCATTCACGCTAAGGCAATATAAATATCCACTTGTACGTTATTTGGATCTACTGCATTTTCGTCATAAAGCTCAAAGTCTGTTGTAAAAGCACGCTTGTTTTCTTTCGACCATTGCCAAATATATTCCCAAGCTTCACAAACGACTTCAGACACAGGACCTTTTCTCGTTGTAAATACCGCATACGTAGCAGTAGGTATTGTTAAAGTTATCATATTTTCAGGAACGTCTTCTAATGAAGAAACAGGCATGCCAATAGTAAATTGATATGTACCAGTTTCATCTGATTCGTAGTTTGAGTAGAAAGCGAATGTTTCTTTTGTTTGTTGATTTGGGATGTGATGCATGATTTGTTCTTGGAAGTATTGGTTCCAAAGTTGTGGGATTTTTCCTTCAGTAGATGCTTCTTTCTCATTTGTCGTCGTAATAGAAACGCCGATTGCTTGGAAAGCTTCTTTCTTAATGATAATAGGTTCTTTCATTATAAAATTCCCCTCCATTGAATGAAACGTACGTTCTGTTTTATTGTAACATATTTTAGGAGTATGTGGTATTTTTTTCTAAAGTACATAGCTGTGAAGAAAGAGAGGTAATTTGGATTAGGGATCTTTATAACAAAAGAACTCCTTTCACGTAAAAGGAGCTCTTTTCATTTCTATATTAAAACATACTTGAGCTATGCATTGGTTGAAGTTTTGCGTTTGGATCGAAGTAAGCTTTTGCATTGTTTACTGCTGTCGGTGCTTCACCAAAGCCGCAAGCAATGAGTTTTACTTTTCCTTCATATGTACAAATGTCACCAGCAGCGTAAATGCCAGGAATATTTGTTTCCATTTTTGAGTTCACGAGGATGCTGTTCTTTTGAATATCTAAGCCCCAATTTTTAATTGGACCAAGTGAAGAAACGAAGCCGTAGTTTACGATTACGTCATCAACATCGATGATAATTTTTTCTTCTGTTTTTACGTGCTGAAGAACAACTTGTTCAATAGTATCATCACCGATAAGTTCAACTGGAACGTAAGGTGTGCTTACTTCTGCACGGGAATTCATTAAGCTTTCTACGCTATGTTCATGTGCACGGAATTTATCGCGGCGATGAGCAATTGTAACTTTGTCCGCAATCGGTTCTAACATCATTGTCCAATCTACTGCTGAGTCACCACCGCCGAATACAACGACGCGTTTTCCAGCAAATTTATTCATATCATCAACGAAATAATGTAAGTTTTTCTTTTCGTATTTTGCTGTGCCTTCTAATTCTAAGCGGCGTGGTTGGAAAGCACCATTACCAGCAGTAATAATGACAGATTTAGAGTAGTGAGTTTGTTTATTTGTAACAAGTTTAAATATACCGTCAGCTTGTTTTTCAAGCGTATCAACAGCTTCTTCTAAGCAAACAGTTGGATCGAACTTTTTCATTTGTTCTTTTAAGTTATCAACTAACTCTTGTGCGCGCACTTTTGGGAATCCAGCTACATCATAAATATATTTTTCGGGATATAGTGCGGATAATTGCCCTCCAAGTTGAGGTAAGCTTTCAATAATTTTTACACTTGCTTGTCTCATTCCGCCATAAAATGCGGTGAATAGTCCTGTTGGGCCACCACCAATAATCGTTATGTCGTAAACTTTTTGATTTTCTGTCATTTTCATTCCCCCTATAGATGATGGAATTTTAATATTGATTTCATATATTGTTCATATGTACATGAAAATCCTGCAAATGATGACACTTTCAAATAAATGATAGCATATTTCAGTTAATAATACTTCTGGAAACGACTGAATAATAAGTAAGTTTGCGCATAGATGTTTTAGAATTGTATAAAATATAGCGAAAGGAAAATACATGAAAAAAAGGCTGAAAAACCCTTGAAAACGCTATGTTATTTTAAAATATTGATAATTCTCTAGGTGCTTGAATTATGGAATGAAACCGACTAATATAGGGAAGTATTATGTTAAATTTCTATGACAAATTTCGTACGATTTTTTGACTGCGTTTTGTTATGATATAGAATGTGATAAATTCCACATTCTTGACAAATAGAGTTTTTAGTACTTGGTATTATTTTTTATTACTATTATATAAAGAAAAGGGTTGTGATTTAGTGAAGACTCCAAAAATCGTAGTTTTAGGTGCAGGTTATGGCGGGATGATTACGACTGTTCGTCTGCAAAAAACATTATCTGTAAGTGAAGCTGAAATTACGTTAGTAAACAACAACAGCTATCACTACCAAGCAACTTGGTTACATGAGAGTGCAGCTGGTACATTACAAGATGATAAAATCTGTCTAGATATTCAAGACGTTATCGATACAAATAAAGTGAACTTTGTACAAGATACAGTAGTAGAGATTAAAGCTGCTGAAAAACGTATTATCTTAAAAGATGGTGAATTAGAGTATGATTACTTAGTAATCGGTCTTGGTTTCGAATCAGAAACGTTCGGAATTAAAGGATTAAAAGAGCATGCATTCTCAATCACTAACATTAATGCAACTCGTCAAATTCGTGAGCATATGGAAGAAAAATTCGCTCAATATGCGACTGAAAAACGTGATGAGTTAGTAACAATCGTTGTTGGTGGCGCTGGATTTACTGGTATCGAGTACGTAGGTGAGCTTGCAAACCGTATTCCTGAACTTTGCAAAGAGTATGATGTTCCACGTGAAAAAGCACGTATCATCTGTGTAGAAGCTGCTCCAACAGCACTTCCTGGTTTCGATCCAGCATTAGTAGAGTACGCTGTAAAACAACTTGAGAAAAAAGGTGTAGAATTCCGCATCGGTACAGCAATTAAGGAAGCAACTGAAGAAGGTATTATCGTTGCCAACGGTGATGATGCTGAACTTCTTAAGTCTGAAACTGTAGTTTGGGCTGCAGGTGTTCGTGGTAATGGTATTGTGGAAGAGTCTGGATTTGAAGCAATGCGCGGACGTATTAAAGTGGATGAGTACATGCACGCTCCAGGTCATGAAGATGTATTCATGGTTGGTGATGCAGCGTTAATCATCAACGAAGAAATTAACCGTCCATACCCACCAACAGCACAGATTGCAATTCAAGAAGGTTATAATATTGCACACAATTTAACTGTGTTAGTTCGCAGCAAAGGTGAAATGAAAAAGTTCGCATTTGATAATAAAGGATCTGTATGTTCATTAGGTCATGACGATGCAATGGGCGTTGTTATGGGCAAAAAGTTAACAGGTTGGAAAGCTTCATTCATGAAGAAAGTAATTGACAACCGTTACTTATTCTTACTAGGCGGACCTTTATTAGTTCTTAAAAAAGGTAAATTGAAGTTCTTTTAATATATAGTAGAAAAAGCAGAAACGGCTATGAGCTGTTTCTGCTTTTTTCGTATTGAAAATATAGTATAATAAACAAAAAGAAAGAATATTCTGTTCGTTTTGATGGAGGAGGTTACATCATGGGGAAGCGAGGGAAAGTGTGGTTAGCTGTCAGTGGCTTAGTAGCTACAGAAGATGGGAGATGGCTATTCGTTAAGAAAAAATACGGTGGATTGAAAGGGCAATGGTCTTTACCTGCTGGTTTTGTTAATGAAGGCGAGACTGTTGATGAAGCTGTGAAACGTGAAATATTGGAAGAGACAGGCATTGTTGCTCATGTAAAGGGGATCATTGGTATTCGCTCAGGTGTTATTCATAATGAAATTAGTGATAATATGATTATTTTTCTTCTAGAGCCAGAGGGAGAAGAAGTTATCGTACAGGAGAAAGAATTGTCGGAAGTAGCTTTTTTACATCCGGAAAATATTGCAGATGATCAAAATACTTCTGTACTCATCAAATATTTATTAGAAGGAAGAGCAGAGTCGCATTTTGAAATGGACAAAACATTAAATCCAGGAGAGCAATTTGGTTATACGGCTTATCATGTGTTTACGGCGTATGCGAAGGAGAGGGAGAAGAAGTGAGTATACCGGTACTACTTATTTCAATGATGTTGTTCTTTATTTTATTTTTTGGAATTGGATTTTTACTCAACATGATTTTGCGAGCTACGTGGGTAATGGTTATTGTATATCCAATTATTTGTATGCTTATTATTAATAAAGCGAGTGTATGGGACTATTTTTCAAAGCCAAAAGAAACATTTTCTTCATTTGGGACAAGTGTATCGCATTTAGGACACGCAGATGTGTTTATTCTATCTACTGGATTAGTAGGTGCTACTTTAGCAGGAATCATAATTAAAAAACTTCGAAAAAGTGGATATCAAATGTTTTAATCTCCAATCAATTTGGAGATTATTTTTTTGCATATTCCTTCATCGTATAGGGAATGATTAACGATGAAGGAGTGTGGAATATAAAAATGTTAAAACGATATTGTATTCGCATTATGATGACTTGTTTACTTGCATTCGCATTATGCGTAACATGGCAGGCTTTCACAGGAGTTTCTTTATTAGAGATTATAAGATCATATGAAGGAACAAGTGTAAAAGAAGTACATGCAGCAGAAATTGAGAAAAAAGTTGCTCCGAGTAAAGAAGTGATAAATGCTTTAGAACAGGCAAATGACTGGTCTAAATATCGTGTTATAGAAATGACTGCAACTGGTTATACATCAGGTATAGAGTCAACTGGAAAGAGGCCGGGGCATCCAGAGTATGGCATTACATATTCAGGTGTTAAAGCAAAAAGGGATTTATATTCCACAATCGCTGCCGATTTACGCGTATTCCCGCTTGGGACAATTCTATTCGTGCCAGGTTACGGATATGGTGTTGTAGCTGATAAGGGCGGTGCTATAAAAGGAAATCGTCTCGATTTATATTATGATACGGTGAAAGATGTTTATAGCCAATGGGGTAAGAAAAAAGTAAATGTGTATATAGTGAAAATAGGAAATGGTAAGTTTTCGGAAGAAGAGTTAACGATGTTAAATCAAGACGAAACGATGCAAGTGTTTCGTGGACAATATTTAAAACAAAGATAGTCTAGTGGCAATAACGCTAGACTTTTTTCTTGTCTTATTTCACCATAGAAGATATTGGAGATAGTATCTTTATCCTGCTATTTGCGGCCGGTAAAACTCCCACCTAAAAATTCAGCTGGGGCAAAGAAGTTAGGGGGGAGCCCTGCTGCCCGTAAACGCCCGATTGGTGCGGGCTGATTAAAGTTTCACTTTATATGAAATAACAGAATTTAGAATTGTCGCATTTTATCGAAAATAAAGTTATAATGGACGTAGAGAAATTTAGGGGGTCTGAACATGTTTCAAGTACAAAAAGAATTAGTAAGTCATGAAGCGGTAATTGTTGCCTTATTTGAAGAAGATAAAACGAGTAGCTTTGTACAAGAACTGGATAAAGCGTTTGAAGGACAATTACAAGTTTTATTAGAAGAAAAAGAACTTTCAACTAAGAAGAAAGCCATTTCAAAAGTACATAGCTTAGGAAAAACAAATGTTAAACGTTATTATTTTGTTGGTTTAGGTAAGAAAGAGTCATATACAACAGAAACGTTACGTGCGGCTCTTGGTAAGGCGTTTAAAGCGTTACAAGCAGCAAAAGTACAAGATGCAGCAATCTTACTTGATTCTTTCGTGACAGATAAATTAGATGTGATTGATGTAGCTCATATTGCGGCAGAAGTACAAGGTCTTGGTACATATGAATTACAAACGTATAAAACAGATAAAAAGGATCGTGTAGAATTAGAGAAGTTTACGGCTATTACAGCAGAAGATGCACAAGAAATTGAAGCAGCATTAACGGTAGGATACGTACATGGACGTGCAACGAATTCAGCTCGTACGCTTGTAAATATGCCGCCAAACGTATTAACAGCGACAAAGCTTGCTGAGTATGCAGTTGAATTAGCAGAAAAATACGATATGGATTATAAGGTTCTTGAGAAAGAAGAGATGGAAGAGCTTGGTATGGGTGCATTACTTGCAGTAAACCAAGGATCTACTGAACCTCCAAAAATGATCGCTCTTATTTATAAAGGAAAAGAAGAGTGGAAAGATGTAATTGGATTTGTTGGAAAAGGGATTACATATGATACAGGCGGTTATTCTTTAAAACCACGTGAAGGCATGGTTGGTATGAAAGGTGATATGGGCGGCGCTGCAGCTGTTCTTGGCGCGATGGAGATTATCGGTGAACTTCGCCCTGAGCAAAATGTAATTGCTGTTATTCCATCAACTGACAACGTTGTAAGTGGTACAGCATTTAAGCCAGATGATGTGATTACATCTATGAGCGGAAAAACAATTGAAGTATTAAATACAGATGCAGAAGGTCGCCTAGCGTTAGCTGACGGTATTACGTATGCGAAGAAACTTGGCGCAAATTACTTAGTTGATGTTGCAACATTAACAGGCGGTGTAATTGTTGCACTTGGAAATCATACAACAGGCGCGATGACAAATAATGAAGAATTGTTTGAACAAGTGTTAGAGGCTTCTATGGAAACGGATGAGCCAATTTGGCAATTGCCGATTTTTGAACGTGATAAAGAACGTGTCAAAAGCAGTAAATTTGCTGATTTAAATAACTCACCAGGCCGTGAAGGACATGCGGTTATGGCTGGGACATTCATTGGTGAATTTGCAGAAGAAACACCATGGGTACACTTAGACATCGCTGGAACATCTGAAACATCAGGAGCACATGATTTAGGACCATCTGGAGCAACAGGTGCAATGGTGCGTACACTTGCAACACTTGTTGAGCGTTTCGGAGAAGAATAATTTTTGAAGAAAAGGCTGTCTCAAATTTTTGGGATAGCCTTTTCTTATTGATATGGTATGACTATTGTAAGTTTTTGTCGGTAAGTCGATACTCCTTGTCGAAACGTCGATATATTTGGAGTTACGGTTGATATAATTTCATTATTATTTTACCGTTCCAAAAAGTGCTACATAGTGAAAGATTCGTCCTATAAAGAAATCGTATATAACGTCCCGCCTAAAGCGAATGAAGTACGCCCTGTTTCCTCAGAGACAACTAATATAAGTGCATCAATTTTCTCGGATAAGCCAATTGCAGCCCTATGACGTGTTCCTAGCTCAGGATTGATTTCCATGCTTTTTGTTAATGGAAGAATATTAGCTGCTGAGACAATATGATTATTTTTAATGAGAACGGCTCCGTCATGAAGAGGGTTCCCTGGATAAAAAATCGATTCAAGTAGTGGTGCGGTTAAGTGTGCGTTTAATGTCGTTCCAGTTTGAATGAAAGAATCAAGAGCGTCACTTCGTTCCACAATAATAAGAGCACCGTGTTTTCGAGCGCTTAAATGTTGGACAGCTGTAGTGATGAAATGTGAACTTTCTGTATAAGGTGATAAATATGCTTGAATATAATATGTAGCTGCTAACGTCTGGACATTTGTTAACATATGATGAATATCTTCCATTTTACATAAAATACATTCATCTTCTTTATCGATTGCATGCTTCATGTTTGATAATTCTTTTTCAGCAATTTCAATCATCTGCTTTGTTTTTATTTTGAGCTCTTCTGACAAGCCCCATTCTTGCATAATCCTCATTCCCTTTGGTGGAGTATTTAACCATAGTGTATACAAATATTTATAGTAAAATCCTGCTAGATTTTAAAAAATATTGAGATTCAGGTTGTTTTTTTCATATAATGAAGGTACGACAGGCGAGAGGAGATGGAAGTATGAATTGGAAACAAGAATTTAGTCGCTGGCTTTCATATGCAGAATTAGACGCAGAATTAAAAGAACAGCTAGAAAACATGAAGCAAGATGAGAAGAAAATCGAGGATAGCTTTTATAAAAATCTAGAGTTCGGAACAGGTGGTATGCGTGGTGAACTTGGTGCTGGTACGAACCGTTTAAATGTATATACAGTTCGTAAAGCAACAAAAGGATTAGCTATGTTTATTGAAAAATTAGGTGAAGAAGCGAAAAAACGCGGTGTTGTTGTCGCGTATGATTCTCGTCATAAATCACCTGAATTCGCAATGGAAGTAGCTGCTACTCTTGGTGCACACGGTATTACAACATATGTATTTGAAAGCTTACGTCCAACACCAGTGCTTTCTTTCGCAGTTCGTCATTTACATACAGCAAGTGGAATCGTTCTTACGGCAAGCCATAATCCGCCCGAATATAATGGTTATAAAGTATATGGTGAAGATGGTGGCCAGTTGCCTCCAAAGGAAGCTGATGAGTTAATTAGCTACGTAAATGCAGTAGAGAATGAATTAACAGTTGAAGTTGCTGATGTTGAGCAATTAAAAGCTGACGGTTTATTACATATAATTGGACAAGAAGTAGATGATGCTTATGCAGCAGAATTGAACAATGTCATTATTAATAAAGAGATGGTGAAAGAAGTAGGAAAAGATTTAAAAATCGTCTTTACACCATTGCATGGAACATCAAATATTTCGGTACGCCGTGGTTTAGAAGAAGTTGGATTTACAGATGTAACTGTTGTAAAAGAGCAAGAGTTACCAGATCCAAACTTCTCTACAGTAAAATCACCAAACCCAGAAGAGCATGCAGCGTTTGAGTATGCAATTCGCGACGGTGAAAAAGTAGGCGCAGACGTTTTAATCGCAACAGATCCTGATGCAGACCGTCTAGGTGTAGCAGTTCGCAATCACGTTGGTGAGTTCCAAGTATTAACTGGTAACCAAACAGGTGCGTTAATGCTTGATTACTTATTATCACAAAAGAAGGAAAACGGAACGCTTCCAGAAAACGGTGTTGTTTTAAAAACAATCGTAACGTCTGAAATTGGCCGTACAATCGCAAAAGCATACGGTTTAGATACAGTTGATACGTTAACTGGATTTAAATTTATCGGTGAAAAAATTAAACAGTATGAAGAAAGCGGACAATATGAATTCCAATTCGGTTATGAGGAAAGCTACGGTTATTTAATCCGTCCATTCTGCCGTGATAAAGATGCGGTGCAATCCGTCCTATTTGCATGTGAAGTAGCTGCATACTACAAATCACAAGGTAAAACGTTATACGATGGTCTGCTAGAAGTATTTAAGAAGTATGGGTTCTTCCGTGAGGACCTTGTATCGTTAACGTTAAAAGGAAAAGATGGTGCCGAACAGATTCAAAAGATGATGGCAACATTCCGTGAGAATCCTCCGAAAGAAGTAGCTGGTTTAACAGTCGTTGCAGTGGAGGATTATAAAGAAAGCATCATTACAACGTTACAAGATGGAAATAAGGAAGAGATTCACTTACCGAAATCAAATGTGTTAAAATATCAATTAGAAGATGGTTCTTGGTTCTGCTTACGTCCATCTGGAACAGAGCCGAAAATTAAATTCTACTTTGGTGTACAAGATGATTCCTTACAAAATAGTGAACAAAAGTTATTTACTATTAAAGAAGATATTATGAATCGTTTATAATAGAATAGAATGCTACTGATAGGAAAAGAGGAGAACGGAGAACGGCCTCCTCTTTTCATGTAGTTTTGTTTGATGTAGAGGATTATTACGAGCGAGTGATATAAATTTGCACTTTACTAAGAGAATTAGAATGAAAAGCGAGGGTATTTGTCATGAAAAAAGTGAGAAAAGCAATTATCCCGGCAGCGGGATTAGGAACACGCTTTTTACCAGCAACGAAAGCAATGCCAAAAGAAATGCTTCCAATTGTAGATAAACCAACAATTCAATACATCGTAGAAGAAGCAGTAAAATCAGGCATCGAAGATATTATTATCGTTACTGGTAAAGGAAAGCGCTCTATCGAAGATCATTTTGATAACGCATTTGAATTAGAGCAAAACTTATTAGAGAAGAAAAAGTATGAGTTACTTGAAAAAGTACAAGCTTCTTCTAAAATGGTAGATATCCATTACATTCGACAAAAAGAACCAAAAGGATTAGGACATGCTGTTTGGTGCGCACGTAAATTCATTGGTGATGAGCCGTTTGCAGTATTATTAGGCGATGATATCGTTCAAGCTGAAAAACCATGTTTACGTCAATTAATGGACGAGTATGACAAAACACTTTCTTCTGTTATTGGTGTACAAACTGTTCCTGAAGCAGAAACACATCGCTACGGAATTATTGATCCGTTAGAGCAAGAGGGACGTCGTTATCAAGTTCGTAAATTCGTTGAAAAACCAGCGCAAGGTACTGCGCCTTCAAACTTAGCGATTATGGGACGTTACATTTTAACTCCTGAAATCTTTATGTTCTTGGAACAGCAACAAGTTGGAGCGGGTGGCGAAATTCAGTTAACGGACGCAATTCAAAGCTTAAATGAAATTCAACGTGTATTTGCATATGATTTTGAAGGAAAGCGTTATGACGTTGGTGAAAAATTAGGATTCGTTCAAACGACAATTGAAATGGCATTGCAGCACCCAGAATTACGTGATGATATGCTAGTAATGATGAAGAAAGTTTTAGACGAGCAAATGAAGCAAGAGTCTTAATATAATAAACAAGGAGCTGTTCCTATAGGAACAGCTCCTTGTTTATTATGAAATCGTCGAATGAGAATGCTGATAAGCGGAACGACGTACAGCATAGTATATGCGAGGTGCGATAATAGCGCCGATAATTGTAAACGCAATATCCTTTACTGCGAACCACATCATAATCATCCAGGCAGCTTTATAACTCATATTACCACCCATGAAAATATTGACTGCCCCGTACATATAAGTAGTACCGATAATATACGTTAAAATGATTCCGACGAAAGAAGAAATTGCAAAGGTGCTGAATGTTGGTCGTTCTTTTTGTTCTACTAGTTTTCCTGATACGTAAGCAACGATAATAAATGCGATAATAAAACCACCAGTAGGATCTAAAAGTGCTCCAAATCCAGCTTTGAAGTTAGCGAAGATTGGCGCACCTGCTACTCCAACAAGCATGTAAACAGTCATTGATAATGCCCCAAGTCTACTCCCGAGAAGAAGACCTGCTAAAATTGCGAAAAACGGTTGCATAGATAATGGAATGCCCGCTATTTGTAAGAATGGTGCCCACGATACAATATTTGCACCAATAGCCATAAGAGCGACGAACATGGCAGCTAATGCTAAATCTAAAACATGAAGCTTCTTCATAATGTTAACCTCCAGTTGTGTTTAGGTTAACATTATCGTAGCGAAAATATTTACTTGTTGTCAATCAAAATATTTTGATAAGAAGGCTTTAAATAGTCTCTAAGCAATGTGTATGGAATACGAAACTGCGGAATTCCGCTTGAATAAGGAGCAATTTCATATAAAGGGAAATAAATCACAAGATTATCGGGTTCTAAAAAGTAGTGAAACTTTTTAGTGCTCGTTACTTTTTCGACTGCATCAGGAAAATAAATGCTTTCATTTTGTTTAATTTGTCTTACAATCTCTGTGCGAATTATTTCTTTATATGTATCCTCTTGTTGAAATAAATCGTCTAAGTGTAATAATTTTTTTTCGTTTAAATCAAATGTATTTGCCTTCCACGTATACAGTCCGTGCGCTCCGCCTGTATATTGATAGTAATTCACATATAGACTTAGGAAAGGTGGTTTGTTTAAAGCTACTTTATAGTCAACATTTGCAACGTATGGATGAAAAGGTTTGCTAGATCCTTCTGTTTCTTCATAATATTTCTTCGCTTCTTTTTCTAATTTACTTTTAAATTTAGTAGTAGAGTTTTTGTAATAGGAATTCAGCTTATTTTGAAATTTCGAATCAGAAAAGTTGTGAAAGGAAGGCCTATTAATTTGATATTCTATATAAGGTTTCTTACCTTTTTGCGTTACAGTCTTAACATTGATTGTCAGGTTGGATGCTTTGGCTGCTATTGCACAATTTGGTACAATAGTCAGCAAGGAGAACATAAGCAATAGTATACAAAATTTCTGTTTCATTTAGGTGAAACCTCCTTATATAAGTGTTATAGGTAGTTTGAAATTAAACAGGTAAAATTATACATTTGATCTAAAGGGAGAGAGGTTGAAAACGATATGTCAAAAACTTTAATGGATTCGCTTGGAATTGAGTTGTTAGAAATGACAGAGGATAAAGTAGTTGCTACAATGCCTGTTGATGAACGTACGCATCAGCCGTTTGGATTTTTACATGGCGGTGCATCTGTTGCATTAGCAGAAACTGTGGCAAGTGTTGGTTCATACAATTTAATTGATCAAGAAAAATGTATTTGTTTCGGATTAGAAATTAATGCAAATCATATTCGCTCAAAGAAAGATGGAATTGTAACAGCAATTGGAACACCGATACATAGAGGACAATCGACAATGGTTTGGGATATTCGCATCATTGATGAAAATGATGATTTACTATGCATATCAAGATGTACAGTAGCAATTAAAGAAAAACGTGAAAAATAGAAAAGAGGCAGCTCTGATGAGCTGCCTCTTTTTTTATAATTAGAACTGGATTTTCTTCTCTAAGAAACCTTTTAGTTCGCTAATTGGCATACGAACTTGTTCCATTGTGTCACGGTCACGTACTGTAACAGCTTTGTCTTCAACAGAGTCGAAGTCGTATGTGATACAGAATGGAGTACCGATTTCGTCTTGACGACGGTAACGTTTACCGATAGAACCAGTTTCATCAAAGTCTACCATGAAGTCTTGAGCTAGTTCTGCGAATACTTCAGTAGCACCTTCAGATAGCTTTTTAGATAATGGTAAGATAGCTGCTTTATATGGTGCTAAAGCAGGGTGGAAACGAAGAACTGTACGAGAATCGTTTTCTAATTGCTCTTCTTCATATGCATCACATAAGAATGCTAATGTTACACGGTCTGCACCTAGAGATGGCTCGATGCAGTAAGGTACGTAACGCTCATTCGTTTGTGGATCGATATAGTTAAAGTCTTCGTTAGAGTGTTCCATATGACGTTTTAAATCGAAATCTGTACGAGATGCAACGCCCCATAGTTCGCCCCAACCGAATGGGAATCTGAATTCAATATCAGTTGTCGCGTTACTATAGTGAGATAATTCGTCTTCACCGTGGTCACGAAGACGCATGCTTTCTTCAGTCATACCAAGTGAAAGTAACCAGTTTTTACAAGTTTCACGCCAGAATGCGAACCACTCTAAATCTTCACCAGGCTTACAGAAGAATTCAAGTTCCATTTGTTCGAATTCACGTGTACGGAATGTGAAGTTACCAGGTGTGATTTCGTTACGGAAACTTTTACCGATTTGGCCGATACCAAATGGAAGTTTCTTACGCATAGAGCGTTGTACGTTTTTAAAGTTTACGAAAATACCTTGTGCAGTTTCAGGACGAAGGAAGATTTCGTTTGTGCTAGACTCTGTAACACCTTGGAATGTTTTGAACATTAAGTTGAACTGACGGATTTCCGTGAATTCTTGGCTACCGCAATCTGGGCATTTTACTTCATGTTCTTTCATTAAGTCAGCCATTTGGTCGAAAGTAAGACCGTCAACGACCATTTCGATACCTTTTGCGTCTAATGCATCTTCAATTAATTTGTCAGCACGGTGACGAGCTTTACATTTTTTACAGTCGATCATTGGATCATTAAAGTTACCAACGTGACCAGAAGCGATCCAAGTTTTTGGGTTCATTAAAATAGCAGCATCTAAACCAACGTTGTGTGGAGATTCTTGAATGAATTTTTTCCACCAAGCTTTTTTGACGTTATTTTTTAATTCGATTCCAAGTGGACCGTAATCCCATGTGTTTGCAAGACCACCGTAAATTTCAGAACCAGGGAAAACGAAACCGCGATGTTTCGCTAAGTTTACAACTTGTTCCATTGAATACATAATAAAATCCTCCTTTTGAAAGTTAACGTATTTGCGATGACGTGATGGGTACTTTGGAAACGAGCAATATATGCTTTAAAAAACATAAAAAAACGCTCGTCCCAAGGCTTAATCGCCTAGGGACGAGCGTTTGCCCGCGGTTCCACCCTAGTTGATACACAAAATGTGCATCCACTTTATCACGTATTGCTCGAGACTGCCGTTTCCTCGCAGCTTCAGGCTTTCACTATCCCTGAATCGCTTTTTATGCAAGTACTTATAAGTCCGTCATCGCTACTTATATTAATAATAATGAACATATTTTAACACGTTCTTTTTTAAATCTCAATAGAGGAACGTGCCCATCTAGGATAGAGTCTCGCCTATTTTTTCGTTATTTATTCCGTAATTTTGCTTAATGTGCTTAATTGCTTCGCGTTTACTTAATGGAGCGAGTTCGTTGTTTTGAACGTATTCCCATACTACATCTGGTTTTGTTTTTGCATATTCGCGAAGGACCCAGCCAATTGCTTTTTGAATGAAAAATTCTTTTGAGGAATGTAGTTGACCGATAATCCAGAAAAGGAGTTCTTCATCCATTTTTTGTTTATATTTCAGCTGGAATAAAATAGCGGCACGTTGTAACCATATGTTTTCTGATGCAATCCACAGAATCCCACCAAGATTTTGTGACAATAAGTTCTTCTAAAAATGGGATGTGAGTTTCATTTATGTGTTTTTTATATTTTTGCATGATATCGAGTGCGGCAGCTTGAAATTCACGTTCTGGTAGGTCCCAAAGTTCACGCACGATAATTTGGAAGTCCTTTTTATCTGGGAGAGTATGTATTTGAATGACGTCTTTCAATAACTGTCTTCTCTCAGGAGTTTGAATACCGAGAAACGGGAAGTGATTTTTCATATAACGTGCCATCGGTTCTGCTTTTTCGGGATTTTGATGAGCTGTAAAATGCTCTTGTAATGCCTTTACAAATGGATGCATAGGTATGTGCTCCTCTCTCATTATCTTTCTCTTCTTATTATACAAAGAGTTTGGTTAAATTTTAAAACATAACTTGCACTGTAATGAAATATGTTGAGAAGAGAGAGGAGAGGATAAGATGGAAGATCAAGGCGTACTAGCAGGTTTCTTTGCTCTTAGTTTTGCGTTTATGCTTGTTATAATAATTTGGGCAATTATTTCGTATTTGTTAACGGCTTTTGCACTTTATACGATGGCGAAAAATGATGGTGCAACTGATGGTGTTCTTGCTTTTATTCCGTTTATAAATAGTAAGATATGGGGTGATTTAGCGAAAGATAAATTACCAGATTTCTTGAAAGAAGAAGCAGGGTGGAAAGTATTTGGCATATATGTTGGATGCTTCATCTTTAATTTCGTACCAATTCTATATATATTAGCAACAGCTGTATCACTTGTACTGTCTATTTATCTTATCTATGCTATTTTGGATAGATACGGAACGAATTCCATACTATTTACGATCATTCATACAATCACGTTTTCGGTTTTCTTGCCGATTCATTTGTTCATTATTCGGAATGAGCCGGTGAGGTATAACGAGTAGGCGTATCAAAGTTGCCCTGCGGTCGATATATTTGGTTCTATAATAATTCGGATATGCTGAAAAAAGAACGAAAGCGCCCTGCTCAGCAGGGCGCTTTTTTCTACTACATAAGATAGCGTAAGTAAATGTAAATATGAGAAATGATTAATGAAACGATCATAATTGGGAAGCCGACTTTAAGGAATTCCATGTAGCTGAATTTATGTCCTTCACGACTTGCGATTCCGGCTACGATTACGTTAGCAGAAGCTCCGATTAATGTTCCGTTTCCACCTAAGCAAGCCCCTAATGCTAATGCCCACCATAGTACGTCGATTTGTGCGTCAGAAGGTGATAACCCTAGCCCAACTGCCATATCGTTAATAAGTGGAATCATTGTTGCAACGAATGGAATGTTATCGATTGTTGCAGAGGCGATACCAGATACCCATAGAACAAGGATAGATGCCTGAGAAATATCTCCGCCTGTTATTCCAATTACTTTTTGAGCTAACATTTTGATAAGCCCGATATCAATAAGTCCTCCAACGAGTACGAATAGTCCCGCGAAGAAGAAGATTGTTACCCACTCTACACTTGCGAATACCTCTTCAATTTCATGCTCTTTCACACCGATTAGCATAAGTACAGTAGCGCCAGTTAAGGCGATGATAGCTGCATCAATATGGAAAATGGAATGAGTCATGAAACCTAAAATAGTAAGGCCAAGTACTGTTAAAGATTTCTTCATTAATACTGGGTCTTTAATGTATTGTTTTTCATCTAAGCTCATTAATTTTTTAATTTGTACAGGATCAGCAATTAATTGCTTACGGTACATGAAGTAAAGAATTGTTGCTGTAACAGCAATAATGATGATTACGATAGGTGCTAAGTTGAATAAGAAAGCATTGAAATCTAAATGCTTATTTGCAGAACCAATCATAATATTTGGCGGATCACCAATTAATGTTGCTGTTCCTCCGATATTTGAAAAAATAATTTCAGAAAGTAAATATGGAACAGGATTTACTTGCAAGATGCGCGTAATAGATAAAGTAACTGGAACAACAAGAAGTACTGTTGTAACGTTATCTAAAAATGCGGAACCGAGCGCGGTAAGTAAGGAAAGTGAAATTAAAATTTTAATTGGATTTCCTTGTGCTCCTTTTGCGGCTTTAATGGCAACGTATTGGAAGACACCTGACTTACTTGTAATGTTTACGAGTATCATCATACCGATGAGTAATGTAATTGTTCCCCATTCAATATGTTTCGTAAAGGCATTGTGTAAGTCAACGACCCCTGCAATTACCATGAATGCTGCACCAAGAAGTGCGATGACAGCACGGTTAATTTTTTCAGAAATAATAATGGCATATGTAATTAAAAAGACTGCGATAGCGAAATAATACTGCCAGTTTGCGAGTTCTTGCGTTGTTTCGTGCAAAACTCTCATCTCCTTTCATTCACTTTTCTTAGTGTGTCAAAAAATTAACTAGATGAAACACACATACCGTCATTATAAAGTAGAAAAATGGCGGATGTAAATGAAAG
The DNA here is from genome assembly GCF_056396785.1 of Bacillus sp. 05T21. Classification (NCBI taxonomy): domain Bacteria; kingdom Bacillati; phylum Bacillota; class Bacilli; order Caryophanales; family Bacillaceae; genus Bacillus; species Bacillus sp. 05T21. The sequence goes on from NZ_JBFTMD010000009.1 coordinate 153,497, forward strand.
GGTTTATTTTGTCATATTTTCTGCATAGGTCATTTTTTCTTATTTTTAAAAATATTTGTGGGCATCTGACATATATATAAGATACATCCAATCTGAATATTTAAAATCGAATCAGCATTCGAGCTTGTTCGTGTAGGAGTGTCAAATAGAAAGGAATGACAAATATGATAAGGAAGGGATCGTATGGATGAACAACGATTTTTGTTTTTAGACTTTGAGTTTACGATGCCCCAGCATAGAAAAAAGCCAAAAGGTTTTTTCCCAGAAATTATTGAGGTCGGACTCGTTTCAGTTGTTGGTTGTAAGGTGGAAGATACGTATTCATCGCATATTAGACCGAAAACATTTCCGTCTTTAACGGATCGATGTAAAAAATTTTTAGGAATTAAACAGGAAGTAGTGGACAAAGGAATTTCTTTTCATGAACTTGTTGAGAAACTTGCAGAATATGAAAAGAGTGGTAGACCGACAATTGTAACGTGGGGAAATATGGATATGAAAGTCTTAAAGCATAACTGTGAAATGGCGGGAGTAGAATTTCCATTCTTTGGACAGTGTCGTGATTTATCGCTTGAGTATAAGAAGTTTTTTGGAGAGAGAAATCAAACAGGGCTGTGGAAGGCAATTGAGGCGTATGGAAAAGCAGGAACAGGAAAGCATCATTGTGCACTTGATGATGCGATGACGACATATAATATTTTTAAGTTAGTAGAAAAAGATAAAGAGTATTTAGTCAAACCAGCACCTCCGACATTAGGGGAACTTGTTGATTTTTCGAAAGTGTTAAAGAAAGTGAGTACACAGTAACGACCAAATTGCAAAATATGTAATTTGGTCGTTTTGTTTTTTAAAGTTTGTAATCTTGCTTCAATTGCTGAAGTGTTTCTAGACTACGCCCCGCAAAAGGTGAATCATCTTCAGAAAATGAATTCATTTGAGTTTCTAATGCTAATCTTAGTGACTCTGTATAATCCGGAATTTCCCCTTCATATTTCTTCACCATTTGCTCTGGAATGTTCGTCTGTTCACGAAAAGCTAAAGCACGTCTTTCATGGAAAAATGGTACGTCAGCTTGTTTTACGTTATGTAAGTCACCTTGCACCGGATGTTTTAAAACAGCTAACACTTTTACGACGTAACTGCCAGGACGGCTATTTGTAATTTCGCCGATGTATTTTCCGGTTTTATAAATACCAGTAACGATTTCACCAATTTCAAATGTTTCTCTCATATTTTTCACCTCAAGTTTATAGTAAGGAAAGTATAAGAAGGAGTCAAAGAAATTAGTTGATTTTTGAATGTCCTTGAGAATATGACAGGCTTCAATTATAATTTAAGGTGATAAAACAGAAAATTCTGATGTTTATTCTTGCTATAAATTCCCCGATAAGGAGTGTTTCATATGATGCCTTTATATTTTCCTGAAGATAAAACGGAGTATATTATTCCAGGTATTGTTTGCGTTCTATTTATCATCGGTGCGGTTGCTACGTGGCGTATGTTTATTCGTGTATCAAAACGAGAAGCAGAGCGATTACAGAAAGTAGAAGAAAAGCTTTTAGCTGAAAAGAAACGGTAATTCATTTTTGTATGTTTCCCTCTATGCTCGGACAATCTAAGGGCAGAAAGCATTTTGGAGGGAATTGAATGAAAAGACGGCTTTTTTTCAGTTGTTGTTTATTATTTCTAATGGCGGGTTGTGACCAAGGGAAGCCGAAAGAAATTGATGTGAAATTACATAATGCTTCAGGTGATGAAGTTGGGACTGCAAAAGTAGTTCAGCAAACAAGTGGAGTGAAAATTACGATTAAAGCGGAAGGCTTTACACCAGGACCACACGGGATACATGTGCATGAAATCGGAGAATGTAAAGCGCCACGTTTCGAATCATCTGGGAATCATTTTAATCCGGATAATAAAAAGCACGGACTCCTCAATCCGAAAGGTGCGGAAAATGGTGATTTACCGAACGTAATTGCAGACGGTTCGGGAAAGATTAAAGCAGAAATCGATGCTCCGCATATAACGCTTGAAGAAGGAAAAACGACGATTCATAGAAAAGATGGAGCGTCTATTATTATTACAGAAAACGCTGATGATGGTATGACACAACCAACAGGTAAATCTGGTGGCCGAATTGCTTGCGGTGTTATCGTAAAAAAAGTGTCGGATATGAAGAAAAAATAGAAGCTACCTTGAATGATAGATTTTGGTGTAAAACCGCATAATCGTAAGTGGAATTATATCGATTTATCGAAAAAAAGGAGGCTATCCCAAAATCATTTTGGGATAGCCTCCTTTTTTGTTATGAGAATGTATGATGTAGTCTGTTTAAAATTTCTTCTAAAACAGATCTAGGACAGCCAATGTTAATTCGGATATAAGCTTCTCCACCTGTTCCGTATTTCTCACCAGGCTCAACGATGATTTTACCTTTCTCTTCAAGCAATGCTGTTCGTTCATCTTGAGAAAGATCCAAGTGGGAACAATCAATCCACAGTAAAAAACTGCCTTCTGGTTTAATTACAGAAAGAGCTGGTATGTGATTTTGAATATACTCACAAGCAAATTGAGCGTTATCTTCAACGTACAATCGAATTTCATTTAGCCAATCATTACATTCTGTATAGGCACTTTGCATTGCTGTATAAGCAAATGTATTTAATCCGTGGAATCCTTGTCTATATTGGATAGACATAAAGGCATTACGGAGATTTTCATTCGGAATAATAATGATCGATGCTTGTAATCCAGCGATATTAAATGTTTTGCTCGGAGCCATACAAGTAATAGTGCGTGCTGCTAATTCTTCAGATAAAGAAGCAAACGGTGTATGAGTATGGCCTCTATAAATAATATCGGCGTGAATTTCATCCGCGACAACGGTTACATTATATTGCGTACATAACGTACCGAGTTTTGTTAGCTCCTCTTTCGTCCAAACGCGCCCGATAGGATTGTGAGGGCTGCAAAGAAGCATTAGTTTTACACCTTGTTTAAATTGAGTTTCTAGATGCTCGAAGTCTATCTTATATATGCCATTTTGTTTAAACAAGGGACTCTCACATAATTGTCTATTATTTGTTTTGACCATTTCAAAAAATGGTGGATAAATAGGAGGTTGTACGAGTACGGCTTCTCCTTCTTTCGTTATAGCTTGTATGCTCGTACTAAGAGCTGGGACGATACCTGCGCTAAATACAATCCATTCTTTTTGTATTTCCCAATTGTATTGGCTTTTCGTCCAATTACAAATGATATTCCCAATATTTTCAGGAGGAAGTGTATAGCCGAAAATAGGATGTTCTGTGCGTTTTTGTAATGCAGTTTGAATTGGTTTTGGTACTTCAAAATCCATATCGGCAATCCAAGCGTGGATGAGCTCTTCATTTTTATATGTATCCCATTTTGTACTATGCGTTCCGCGACGATTTACCGTTTTATGAAATAGTTGCATATGTTTGCTCCTTTCTTCTGTCAAACTGTTAAGTTATGAAAATTCTCACTCTTCTTATAGAATAGCTGATGTGATACGATAAAGAAAAGCATTAAAAAGTGAAAAGGCGGGAAGCAGATGGGTGCATATGACAAAATGATTGAGGTTGTGAAAAATTGGGATCCGTTTCAAATGGGACCGGAGTTTTATGAAACAGAAGCGAGCGATGTTGTAAACGTCGTAAGTGTGTTTGATGATCCGAAATACATCGCAAAGAAGATTCAACATATATACTTTATGTCTTTTGAAGAAGTACCTGCACTTGAAAAATGCGAAAAATTAGCAGTAGAGTTACTCGTACTAAAAGAAGGCGGAAGTTGTTCATTATAGGCTGTCGGAATTTACGACAGCCTTTTTGTTTATTTTCATTTGTGCGGATGGATTAAAGCTTCACTTTATCCCGCTATTTGCGGGCAGTAAGACTCCAGCCTCAAAATTCGGTTGAAGCAAAGAGGTTAGGCGAGAAATCAAACTGCCCGTAAAAACCCCCACGGATTAAAGCTTCACTTTATTGCGTCGCAAACGTAATAATTTCTTCATAAACATGATCGGGCTTTTCTTCAGGTAGTAAGTGCCCTGTATTTTCGTAAGAAATGAAAGTTGAATTAGGTAGGTCCTTATGGAGACGGTGTCCTACATGTACAGGGACGACGCGATCTTTTTCACCCCAAATGAGTAATACTGGGGTTTCGATTTTTTGTAATTCAGTTGAAGATAAGTCACCTTCACGGTCTCTTATCATTCGAGTTAAAGCAGGGAATATACGATCATCATAAAAAGGAGCAGCGTAGCCTTCCATCATTTCATTGTCAATTAATGAATGGTCATGAACGACATTCATTAAGTTATGGACGATGCCCCTTCGAATAATCCAGTTCTTCACGTATAAGTGGAAGAATGGTAAATAAGAGGAGTACAGTAAAGGTAAGTTTGCGCGTGCTAAATAACTAGAGCTACATAGTAAAATCGTCTTTGAAATTAATTCAGGGCGTAAACGGTTTACAAAGAGTGAAATTTGTCCGCCCATAGAATGGCCAACTAATACAATATTCGCGAGAGATAAATGTTCGATTAAATCGATAATAATAGCTGCTAAATTGTGATAAGAATATTTAAAGAGATGAGATTTATCACTTTTTCCGAATGGTGGTAAATCAAGGGCAATTACTGTACCTTCCTTTGTCAGTAAAGGAATGAGTCGTCGATAGCTAAATGTGGAAGAGAGGAAGCCGTGAACGAGTACGAAAGTAGGTCGTTCTTTTTTAGTATTATGTTCATACAATTCGTAATGAATAGTAGTCCCGCGAGTGGAAAAAGTGAAGTAAGGGCATTTGCATTCATGGTTCATTTTTTGTCACTCCATTGATTTTTGTTCATATCATCTCCCGGCAAGAAACAAAATATGTTAACAAAAAAAGGCAAGATGACATCGTCATCTTGCCTTTCGCTTATTTATAATTACCCACGCACAATATTAGGCGGTGTTTCTCCTTGTAACCCTGCAACTAAATTTTCAGCAGCTGTCATTGCCATTTGCTGCCTAGTTTTTAATGTTGCAGACCCAATGTGCGGTAAAGTCACAACATTTTGTAATGATAAGAGCGGATTATCTTTTTGAATCGGCTCTTGTGTAAAAGTATCGATGCCCGCTGCAAAGATTTTCTTTTCTGTTAATGCATGGATTAACGCTTCTTCATCTACTGTTTTTCCGCGAGAAGCATTAATGAAGATTGCAGTTTCTTTCATTAATGAAAATTCCTTTTCTCCAATAAGATGATATGTTTCATCTGTTAGTGGAGTAAGAAGGACAATAAAGTCAGATTGTTTTAGTAGCGTCTGTAAATCACAATATGTAGCATCGAATTTTTGCTCTGCTTCTTCTTTACGGCGACGGTTATAATAAAGAACATTCATATCAAATCCGAATTTCGCTCGTTTTGCGACAGCTTCACCAATGCGTCCCATTCCGATAATACCGATTGTACTATGGTGTACATCTAGTCCGAAGTGTTCTTTTCCAATTTCAGCGTTCCATTCACCATTTTTCACGTAGGAGTCGAGTTCACAAACACGGCGACCGGCAGATAACATAAGAGCGAAAACAAGGTCGGCTACTGTATCATCTAGTACGTATGGTGTATTCGTTCCGATGATATTTCGCTTTTCCATCGCTTGTAAATCAAAATTATCGTAACCGACAGAAATGTTGCTTACTACTTTTAAGTTAGGAGCCGCTTCTAATAATTCTTCATTAATAGCAGATCCAAAATTTAATAAACCATCTTTATCTTGTATTTTCTCTAATAGAACATCACGAGGTACCTTCTCATCTTGATCCCATTTTTCGAAATCACAGTGTTCTGATAAATAGTTTTCTACAAATGTTGGAACTGGTTCGGCAATATATACTTTTGGTTTCACGGTTCCATCCCCTTTCGCTTTATCACRCATTTTTCCGCTGATTAAAGTTTCACTTTATTTTGACATAATTCACTAAAAAAATCTTCTTTTCAAACTGGAAAGAGTATTTGTATAATTTAGACAGAAACTAAAAGGAAGGATGATTTATATGGTGACAGAGAAAGAATTGGAATTATTAGCTTGTCTTGAAAAGAATAGTCGTTTATCTGTAGATACATTAGCGAAGTTGTTAAATATAGAAGTAGAAGAAGTGAAAAAAATGGTTACGAAATTAGAAAGTGAAAAGATTATCGTGGACTATGTAACACATATCGATTGGACAAAAGTGAAAGAACATACTGGTTTAACGGCGATGATTGATGTGAAAGTTACACCGAAGCGTGGTGTCGGTTTTGATGCAGTAGCTGAACAAATTTATCGCTATTCAGAAGTGAAATCCGTTTATTTAATGTCTGGGACATATGACCTTTCTATTACATTAGAAGGAAAGACGATGGGAGAAGTAGCGATGTTTGTTTCTGAGAAATTAGCAACAATTGAATCTGTCGTTTCAACGACAACTCATTTTATTTTGAAGAAGTATAAACATGAGGGGATTATTTATGAAAAGACAGATGATGATAAGAGAATTGTGGTGACACCGTGAAGCAATTTGACCTATCTAGAGTAGCAGAATCTTTACAACCGTCCGGTATACGAAAGTTTTTTGATTTAGCGGCAAGTATGAAAGGTGTTATTTCACTTGGAGTGGGAGAGCCGGACTTTGTTACACCTTGGAATGTAAGGCAAGCATGTATTCGTTCTTTAGAACAAGGATATACGTCATATACAGCAAATGCAGGATTATTGGAGCTCCGTCAAGAAATAGCAAAGTATCTAAAAAAACAATTTGCAGTATCTTATGATCCGAATGATGAAATCATTGTTACAGTTGGAGCGAGTCAAGCGCTAGATGTAGCGATGCGTGCTATTGTAAACCCTGATGATGAAATACTTATTATTGAACCAAGTTTCGTTTCGTATGCACCGCTTGTTACGTTAGCGGGCGGGGTCCCAGTTCCAGTGGCGACTTCATTAGAAGCTGAATTTAAAGTACAGCCAGATCAAATTGAAGCAGCTATTACAACGAAAACAAAGGCAATATTACTTTGTTCTCCCAATAACCCAACAGGCGCAATGTTAAATAAATCCGAATTAGAAAAGCTAGCTGTTATTGTTGAGAAGTATAATTTAATCGTGTTATCGGATGAAATTTATGCAGAGCTCGTATACGACGAAGCATATACGAGTTTCGCGAGTATTAAAAATATGCGTGACTATACGATTTTAATTTCAGGGTTTTCAAAAGGGTTTGCCATGACGGGATGGCGTCTTGGGATGATTGCAGCCCCTGTTCAATTTTCAGAATTAATGCTCAAAATCCACCAGTATTCAATGATGTGTGCACCAACGATGTCTCAATTTGCAGCGCTTGAAGCATTACGCGGAGGAAATGATGAAGTAATTCGAATGAGAGATAGCTATAAAAAACGTCGTAACTTTATGACGACATCTTTCAATGAAATGGGCTTAACATGTCATGTGCCAGGCGGGGCATTTTATGTCTTCCCTTCTATAGCTTCAACCGGACTATCTTCAGCAGAATTTGCAGAACAATTATTATTAGAAGAAAAAGTGGCTGTTGTTCCTGGAAATGTGTTTGGCGGGAGTGGTGAAGGATTTATTCGTTGTTCATATGCAACATCGCTTGAGCAACTTATGGAAGCAATGAAGAGAATGGAACGGTTCATAGAGAATAAAAAAAGGACAAAACACAATACGTTTTGTCCATAAAAGGGGGGGAATACTAGAAAGCCATGTGTTAGTATTCTATCCTAATATTGGAGAATTATACGTATTACAGGAAATTTTTTCGTGAATTTTGAATGAGTTCTATCAAAGTGGTATAATTTACTAATATAAGGTGGGAGTATCCTCGGTGTTTTACTTAGGATACTTACCACTAATCGGATATTTAACAATAAATACATCTGCTTTGCTATTTACAATTGTAGAGAAAATGGTAAACGTATGGGAGTGTTTCACATGTCAGAACAATATACAACGGGAGTGGTTGTAACAGGGAAAGTAACTGGAATTCAAGATTACGGTGCATTTGTAGCTTTGGATGCAGAAACACAAGGACTTGTGCATATATCTGAAATCACAAATGGGTATGTAAAAGACATTCATGACTTTTTAAAGGTCGGAGATACAGTAGAAGTAAAAGTACTTTCAATTGATGAAGAACACAGAAAAATGAGTTTATCGTTAAAAGCGGCGAAAAGAAAGCAAGGACGAATTCTTATACCGAATCCATCAGAGAACGGATTTAATACACTGCGAGAAAAGCTAGCGGAATGGATTGAAGAGTCGGAGGTAATAAAGTAAAAGAGGAACGCATATGAGCGTTCCTCTTTTACTGTGACTTATGATATATATATTTGCAAATATGATTGCATGCAATCATATTCGTATGTCGGAGGCGAAAAAGACATACTGACTATTGAATTTCATGTGTTTCTGGGTGAGTACCAAGATTCTCGGATGGTTTAAATAGTAAGCCGAGATTGATAAGCCCAGAAATACCAACGATGCCGTAAATAATACGTGCAAGAGCTGATTTCTGTCCCCCGAAAATAGCCGCTACTAAGTCAAACTGGAAGAACCCGATCAGTCCCCAGTTAACAGCGCCGATTACAGTGAAGACTAATGCGATACGTTGCAAGGTACTCATGAAAAGTCCCCCCCTTAATGTGAAGCGTGAGCAAGCAAGGAGTTAATAAGAAAATTTAACTCCTTTATAGAATGGTATAGTTTTGTTGTTTTTATACATGAAAAATGTACGAAAAACGATGTATATACATCTATACCGAAAAATTCGAATTTTTATGCAAAAAATGAACTTTTTCTAAAAAATAAATAATGGTTACGTTTACAATTGCTGAATCGCTTGATTTACAACTTTAGTTTCGCTAAAGTGAATACAGAAATACATATACATAATTGGAGGGAAAAAGATGAGTACACATGTAACGTTCGACTATTCTAAAGCGTTATCCTTCATCGGTGAAAATGAACTAACTTATTTACGTGATGCAGTAAAAGTAACACATCATGCAATCCACGAAAAAACTGGAGCTGGGAACGATTTCCTTGGGTGGGTAGAGCTTCCGCTTCAATATGATAAAGAAGAATTCGCTCGTATTCAAAAATGCGCAGAAAAAATTAAAAATGACTCTGATATTTTACTTGTTGTAGGTATTGGTGGTTCTTACCTAGGAGCACGCGCAGCAATTGAAATGTTAAACCATTCTTTCTATAACACGCTTTCTAAAGAACAACGTAAAACTCCACAAGTGCTATTTGTTGGACAAAACATTAGCTCCACTTACATGAAAGATTTAATGGACGTACTAGAAGGTAAAGACTTTTCTATTAACGTTATTTCCAAATCAGGTACAACAACAGAGCCTGCAATCGCATTCCGTATTTTCCGTAAATTATTAGAAGAAAAGTATGGAAAAGAAGAAGCACGCAAACGTATCTATGCGACTACAGATAAAGCGCGCGGTGCTTTAAAAACATTATCTGATAATGAAGGCTACGAAACGTTCGTTATTCCAGATGATGTTGGCGGTCGTTTCTCTGTATTAACACCAGTAGGTTTATTGCCAATCGCTGTAAGTGGCCTAAACATTGAAGAGATGATGAAAGGTGCAGCTGCTGGTCATAATGATTTCGCGAAATCAGAACTTGAAGAAAACCCAGCTTACCAATACGCAGTAGTTCGTAATGCTCTATATAATAAAGGGAAAACAATTGAAATGCTTGTTAACTATGAGCCAGCACTTCACTACTTCTCTGAGTGGTGGAAACAGTTATTTGGTGAAAGTGAAGGAAAAGATCAAAAAGGTATTTTCCCATCTTCAGCAAACTTCTCAACTGACTTACACTCATTAGGTCAATACATTCAAGAAGGTCGTCGTGACCTATTCGAAACAGTTCTTAAAGTAGGTAAATCTACACACGAACTAAAAATCGAATTAGACGACAACGATTTAGATGGATTAAACTACCTTGCTGGTGAAACGATAGACTTCGTAAACACAAAAGCATACGAAGGTACATTACTTGCACATAGCGATGGCGGAGTACCAAACTTAATCGTAAACATCCCTGAATTAAATGAGTACACATTCGGTTACCTTGTATACTTCTTCGAAAAAGCATGTGCGATGAGCGGCTACCTATTAGGCGTAAATCCATTTGACCAACCAGGAGTAGAAGCATACAAGAAAAACATGTTTGCTTTACTTGGTAAACCAGGATTTGAAGAATTAAAAGCAGAATTAGAAGAGCGTTTAAAATAATGAAAAGCGATCGGGTCTCCGGTCGCTTTTTATTATTTTATTGAAAGGTACATCGGTATATTCAAACTAGAATGGGTATGCTAAAGGAAAAGTCTAGGAGGGATGGGCTTGATTCCGATTCAATCAAAATTAGAAGGATGTACATATGCGTTATATAAGTTAGAAGAGGTTATGAAACCACTTGGATATAGTATTGGCGGCAATTGGGATTATGATAAAGGATGCCTTGATTATAAAATCGACGAAGAAGAAGGGTATCAATTTTTACGCGTACCATTTACAGCGGTGGATGGGGAACTAGATGTGCCTGGTGTAATAGTCCGTCTTGAAACACCGTATATTCTTTCGCACGTATATCAAGACGAACTAGATGATAATGTTAATGCTTTAACAGCTGGAACGAGTGGATTGGATCAATTTGCGGAGCCGCAAGATCCAGATGGAGATGTGAAAAAAAAGTATGTCAATATTGGTAAAGTATTGGTACAAGAACTAGAAAATCATTTTTTTAATGGTGAATAACGATGAGTATGTCGCTTTCGATGAGAATGAAAGAATGAACTGGATTGATCATATATTGTTCGTCGCGCTTTACACCTAGTAAGAGAATGTTTTGCTTTAAAAGAGTATAGCTACAATTTGTAAAGGATTGTCCGGTGCAGGACGGGGGAATCTCCATCAGTTGTAATTTGTTATCAGAGATTTCATCGTAAAGTGAGAATAGTACACCTGAAATGGAAGGGAATAAAAGAGAAGCGGTAAATACATAGCTCGTTAATTTATTTCCTTCTATAATTTCTGATACGCCAGCTCTCGTTGCATTTTGGATTTGTTCAGAAGTAAGAAGTTCAGCGATGCAGTGAATGTTTGGATTAAGTCCTTTTGCAGTTAAAATATTTAAAATGGACTGTGTATCTGCTAAGCTTTCGTTCTTCTCTTTATCCGCTGTTATTAATATAGTGTGAGCTGTTGTAATGTTAGCTTTTAATAAAGTTTGATCGTGATGCGGACAACCTTTTATAAATTCTAAATGATGAAATGGCTTTGGAAGTAAAGAAAGTGTTTCATCAATTAAAACGATATCAAGGTTCGGTTGTAATATGTGCATTTGTTTTACAACATGTTTTGCACGCTCATTCCAGCCAACGATAATCATATGACCATTAGAGGTAGCAGCTGCTTCACCTTTAATTCTCATATATTGTTTATTAATCATGTCGGTAGCGAATAGAACCATATAATAAGAACAAAATCCCGTCCCTAATAAAATAATACATATACCAATAAGTTTTCCTATCGTTGTATGGGGGGCGAAATCGCCGTATCCAACGGTGAAAATGGTAACGATTGACCACCAAACCCCGTCGAACCATGTGGTGAAGTGAGATGGCTCTAATATATGTATAAGAAAGCCGGAGAAGGCAGTAAGTACAATAATAAAACAAATTAAACGAAAAATAATGGAATCACGAAATGTATCTACTAAATTCGGACGGGATTTCAAGTTCCTATTCCTCCTTACTTTTCAGGACTACATTCATTGTTACCATTATAGAAAAAAGAAAAACTCTCTAATTAAAAAGAGAGTTTTTCTTTAACTACTCAGTCACTCTATGAAAAAACGCCAGAAAAGCATTTTTTAAAATGACCGAGAGGGACTGGTTATGTATAGGATCGGTCAGTGTATTTTCCTGCCATGCGCGAAGTTTTAAAACAAAGAAAGGTAGAGGACCATTTTATCTCCATGGCAGTAATCTATATGCTGAAAAATGAAAATAACTTTCTATAGGTAATAAGGTACGTATTTTTGCGGGAGTAATACTCCTTACCTAACTTCTAAATGAAAGGTATGGCTGAGTAGTAACGTTTTTCTTTATGTTACATACTCTCCACTTCGGTTTGTTGAACACTTTCAAGATGCTGAAGAGCATAATAAACATCAGCGGTATGTCTTTTTTGATCGATAGACAATTTCAAATGTAAATAGTGCGAACCATTTTCCAATGTTTTGAGCTTCATGTTCTTAACTTTTATATCCATTTCTTTTATTTCTTCAATTACGGTCGGGATATTGTCCATATTTCGTACAACGAGTTTCACTGCGATATCACGTTGGCGAAATGATCTAGGACCGACGTATTTCATCGCTAATGGTATAAGTTCTACACTAATCATAAGGAAACACATTCCGAAAATAGCCTCGATATAGAAACCAGCTCCAACGGCAATGCCGATGCCAGAAGCACCCCAAATCATAGCGGCGGTCGTTAATCCCGCAATACTATCGTTTCCTCTGCGTAAAATTACACCGGCACCTAAAAAACCAATTCCTGATACAATTTGAGCGGCAAGTCGAAGTGGATCCATATTCATATGATCGGTATGTGGTAAGTTGTAAGCTGCTTTAATAGAAACAATGGTTAGGAGGCAACTAATAATAGAAATAACTAAACAAGTTTTTAAGCCGAGTGGTTTACGTTTTAATTCGCGCTCTAAACCGATAGCGAATCCTAAAATAGCCGAGAGACCTAGTTTTATTAATAAGTCGGTGTAGTCCATGTGTATTCCTCCTTGTATGATATGGTATATGAATAAAACGTTTATCCCACTATTTGCGGGCAGTAAGCCCCGCCTCAAAATTCGCCGAATGTGAGAAAGATAGGTGGGAGACAACTGCCCGTAAATGCCCGATTGGTGAAGGCTAATAATCAGTGGGGGATGAACACCCCCACACTGATTAAAGTTTCACTTTATATAGAAAGAAACGTTTTGTGACAGAGGGACTTTCTATAGAATATATGTAGGAATTACTTAGAAATGAAAGGGATGTTTCGTTTAAGTATATGATATTAAAAAAGAAATGTAGTTGGTTTCAAAAAAGTTTTCAAAAGGTGTTGCATTTCATTTTTTCACATGATATATTAATAAACGTCGCTGATGCAGAAACGCAGAAAACGACAAAAAAGAAATTGAAAAACATAGTTGACATCGAAAGATGAAGATGTTAATATGATGAAGTCGCTTCTGAAGCGGCAGATAAGTTCTTTGAAAACTGAACGAAACAAACAACGTGAACGTCAATTTTTATTTTTAGATGCTAGACAAACTAACTTTATTGGAGAGTTTGATCCTGGCTCAGGATGAACGCTGGCGGCGTGCCTAATACATGCAAGTCGAGCGAAT
>NZ_JBFTMD010000010.1:0-165779 GCF_056396785.1 Bacillus sp. 05T21
CAATTTCACCTTTTTTACTTTTCTCTATCGCTTCACGTACTTCTTTTTTGGCAGCTTCAATTTCTATAGCTGATTTTCCTTTTTCTGTTGCTTCTTGCTCTGCTTTCTTCTCTGCTTCTACAATAGCATTGTTTATTTCTTTTCCTTTGTTATACGCTGCTACTGCTGTTTGAGCAGCAGGTTCAATGATATCTTTTGAAAGGTTATAGACTTCTTTGAATATAACAAACCCTTGTTCATTTAAAGCTCCTGGTAATAATGCTATTTGTTGTAAATCATTTTGAATTGATTTTTGGGTATTTTGTAATTCATTTTTTAGCTGATCTATTTTCCCTGTTCCATCTGAACTTAGTACACCCTGTGCTTTTGTAACATCCATATCGAGATCTTGAAGTTTTTTATCCAGCTGTAATTTAAGATCTGTTAATTCATTAATCTGTCTTTGTACGTTTTCTTGGTTCGTCATAGTCATATCTTGAAGAACCTCAAGTCTATCCAAAAACCCTTCTTTATCTTCTTTATTGTCTACAAACTCTTTTAATGCTGGGTAATAGTTATTAAATTTAGTTACAAACCCTTTACTTTTTGAATTTACTAGAATTAAATGTGGATAAAGTTCTGATGACCATTCCTTCATATCTTGCTTGATTAGGGATTGATTTGTATTTAAAGCTGGGACTTCTGCCAGCTGTACATTAGGGCTCATTAAACCTTGATCAATATATGTTTGGATTAATTTAGATTGTGCACCTAATTTTCGTAATGATGAGGAAATATCCATACTTTCCTGTTGAGTTTCTGCATGAACGATTGGTATTGCGAGAGTATTGATAGGAATAGTCGCCCCAGTTACAATTGATGTTATAAAAAATCCTGAAATTATTTTATTTTTCATTCCGTACGCCCCTTTACTATTGTCTATTTACAATCTTATACATACATCTTGAACGACCTAACGCTAGGCTCTTTTTGTCACATGCTCTAGGAAGGAGAAATCTTTCGGATAGAGTGTTAAACCTCGTTATTATTTACTTCTCATAGAAAGTAAGGATGTTGCTTTCTGGTAATTTTAATATTAAGTTTTTGGGATTTAATAATAAAATTTCATCACCTATATTTGAATTAACTGCCCAATGAAAAGTAAAATATTTATGTTTCTCTTGAGTTGCTGCTGGATTTACAGGAGTCCAGATAGATAGACTCATTGCTTCTACTGCTACCCCTGCCATGACCTTTTTGATAATAATTTCATAATATCTCTCCTAGTTTTGTCGACAGGGTCCTACAAGATTACAAAAGATGAATTTATACTGTACATTGCTTATACTTTTATTATGGAATAAAATCATTTTTGCTATGTAGAAACTTAAAACACTTTTTTTCAAATGTTATACTTTCGAGATTATAGATCTTTTTAGAAGTGACGCAACATTAAGAAAATTAACTTTAACATAATGTTACTTGCAACTTTACTGCACATTTATTAGTGCAATCTTCTCTCCCCTTGAGTGGTCATACCATTTACACCTTTATTAAAACATTAAATTTTTAATACGTAACTAGTAGAATTTTGTCGATTATATTCGATAATTTAACTATTAAGTATTAATACAAATGAAAATGTTATACTTATAAAATGATTTTTTAATTTCATTTAAGTAATTATAGCAGTTACAACTTGATATACTTAGTTAAAAGGAGTCATTTTTAATATATATAAAATAGTTAATATAATTTGAATTTTGTTTAATATAATTTAATCACACTCTGCATATCGATCCCCTTTATTTAGATATGCATCATTACATATTTCTCCATAGATAAAAACAACAAATAAACAATAAACACAAGACAAATAAACAACAAATAAAAAACAAATAAGCAACAAATAACAACAAATCCAAAAATCTGAGAATAGTACAGTAATAACTTCTACATTCATTTTCCCGAAAGGATTATCACCATTTATTAACCTAAGTGGTTTATATAAACACAATGTAGAAGAAATGAGTCAGTTCAACAAATTTTTACCGAAACTTTTTGAAGAAAATTTGTAAGGCAAGTTAACAGCTTTACTTTTAATAAGTGATTAACAAGAAAACAAATCGGTCCCCAACATTTTAGATATGTCTAAAATGTTGGGGGCCTTTCAATATCAAATCAATCACTTTCCACTTTGCTTCTTCCTGGTAATGTACTCTTCCCTTCAAATGAAAAACACCGCCGTTGAATTGACATACTTAGTATGCGAATTCAGGAGGTGTTTTTTTCATGTACCACTATTCGGGTTCACTTCATTAAAATGGTGTATTTTCTAGTCAATTATTATTTTCTATCCTTTATTTCCTCTTCAATACTTGCCACAAATATATCCAGCGAAACAACTTCCGACTTCTCTTCCCCATATTTTCGTACATTTATAGATTCGCTTTCCATTTCCTTATCACCAACAACAAGAACATACGGTACTTTTTGCATTTGCGCTTCTCTTATTTTATATCCTAACTTTTCATCTCGCATATCTCGTTCAACCCGAATTCCAGCTTGTGCCAATTTGTCTGCAACCTCATCTGCATATTGTACATGCACTGCATTTGAAACTGGAATTACTTTCACTTGAACTGGTGCTACCCATGCCGGGAACGCGCCTCCAAAGTGCTCAATTAATATCGCTAAGAATCGGTCTAACGAGCCTAAAACTGCCCTGTGAATGACAACTGGTCTTCTCTTTTCATTCTTCTCATCTATATAATTTAAATCGAATTTCTCTGGCATTTGGAAATCGAGCTGGATTGTTCCGCACTGATGACTTCTATTTAAAGCATCTTTAATATGGAAATCAATTTTCGGTCCATAAAATGCGCCGTCACCTTCATTTAGTCTATATTTATAATTCAATGAATGTAATACATTTTCTAATGCCGCTTCTGCTTGCTCCCACAATTTATCATCACCCATTGAATCTTCTGGACGAGTAGAAAGCTCTACTTCATACTGGAATCCAAAAGTTTTATATACGTAATCAATTTGCGCCATTACTGATTTAATTTCATCTTCAATTTGTTCTGGAGTTACAAATAAATGAGCATCATCTTGGCAGAAAGTACGAACTCTTAATAATCCGTTTAAAGCGCCACTAAATTCATGTCGATGCACTTGACCGAACTCACACATACGAATCGGTAACTCACGATAAGAATGTAATTTATTTTTAAACATAAGCATATGGCCTGGGCAATTCATCGGTTTTAACGCAAAACTTTTATGATCTACTTCTGAGAAATACATATTGTCTTTATAATGTCCCCAGTGTCCTGATTTCTCCCATAATTCTTGATTCATCATAAATGGAGTACGCACTTCTTGATAATTGTACTCATTTTGAATTTCTCTTAAAAATGCTTCTAATTCATTGCGAATAATCTGTCCTTTTGGCAAGTAAAAGGGCATTCCCGGAGCCTCTTCCGAAAACATAAACAATTCAAGTTCACTACCTAATTTCCGATGATTTCTCTTCGCAGCCTCTTCAACAAAATGCAAATAATTTTCTAATTCTTTTTGTGAAGCAAATGCAACGCCATATATACGCTGAAGCACTTGATTGTTACTATCGCCTCGCCAATATGCACCAGAAACATGAGTTAATTGAAATGCTTTCAAATAACCAGTAGATGGCAAATGTGGTCCTCTACATAAATCTACAAATTCACCTTGTTTATAAAGTGTTACACTCTCATCATTAGGAATTGCTTCTAAAAGCTCTAATTTCAAACTATCATTCATTTCTTGAAACAGTTTTTTTGCTTCTTCTCGAGAGATTTCAACTCGTTCTATCTTTACATTTTCATTTATAATATTTTTCATTTCTTTTTCGATTTCCGGTAAATCTTCAACATTTACACTACTTGCAAGATCCATATCATAATAAAATCCATTTTCAATAACTGGCCCTACTCCAAGCTTCACATCACCATAAATTCTTTTCACAGCTTGCGCTAATATATGTGCCGCAGAGTGTCTTGCAATTTTTACCCCTTCATCTGAATCCATAGTAATGATTTCTACTTTCGCACTTTCTTCAATGTTTCGTCGTAAATCAAAAGACTGCTCATTAACTTTTCCTGCGACTGCTTTCTTTTTTAAACTACTACTAATCAAACCAGCAATTTCTTCCAAAGTAATACCTTTCACAAATTCTTTAACGCTACCATCTGGAAATTTAATTTCAATCATCTGTTCTTTCATTTTTCATCTCTCCATTTCATAATAAAAAGCACACTCATCCCTAAAATAGGGACGAGTGTGCTTTTACCCGTGGTTCCACCCAGATTCCCATCGCAAACATGCAATGGCTTCTTTTACGGTAACGTCGTTTACACGGCACTAGATACTTGATTTCCCCAGTGCAGCTCTAAGGTGGTAAGTTATTTTTCTGCGTTAGGAAGTTCTCAGCTTTTCTTCCTTCTCTGTATAACCGTTTAAAATAACTCGTGTCCTTTTCTTCGCTTATTATGAAATTAAATATAAAAAAGCATATTCATCCCTAGTAAATAGGGACGAATATGCTTATATTCGTGGTTCCACCCAGATTCCCATCACAAAAAACATAATGGCTTCTTTTGCGGGTAACGTCGCTTACACGGCACTAGATACTTGATTTCCCCAGTGCAGCTCTAAGGTGGTAAGTTATTTTTCTGCGTTAGGAAGTTCTCAGCTTTTCTTCCTTCTCTGTATAACCGTTTAAAATAACTCGTGTCCTTTTCTTTGCTTTTGTAAAAAATCCATTTATTGTTATTTAATATATCCTATTCATTTTATTTTTACAAGTGTTAAAAATATATTTTTTATTCAAAAAAAAGAAACCAAAAACATTTTTGGTTTCCCCTTCTCTTTTTTACCAATCTTGTGGTTCGTAATTTAAGTCTGAAAATAGGCGTTTTTTCTCTTTTTTCGATAAATCTCTCCACTGTCCAACCGGTAAATTATTCAATTCAATATTCATAATTCTCGTACGTTTTAACGTATATACTTGATAACCTAGAGCTTCACACATACGACGAATTTGACGATTTAGCCCCTGTGTTAAAATAATCTCAAACTCATATTTTGATAACTGTGTTACTTCACAAGGAAGTGTTTTTGTATCTAAAATTTTAACACCTGCTGCCATTTTTTCTAAAAACTCCGGTGTAATCGGCTTATCTACTGAAACGATATATTCTTTCTCATGTTTGTTTTCAGCGCGTAAAATCTCATTAACGATATCGCCATCATTCGTTAACAAAATTAAACCGTCTGAGTCTTTGTCGAGACGTCCGATGTGATTAATTCGTAAAGGATGATTCACTAAATCGATAATGTTACCTTTTACGGCTTTTTCACTTGTACATGTAATACCTACTGGTTTATTTAAAGCGATATACACATGGTCTCGAGCAATACGAAGTTGCTCTCCATTTACTCGTACGTCATCACCTGGATTTACTTGGTCACCAATTTTTGCAACCTTACCGTTAATAATTACTTTTCTCTCGTTAATTAACTTATCTGCTCCACGTCGAGACGCTTTTCCAGCTTCACTAATAAATTTATTGATACGCAAGTTAGGCACATCCTTTTCATAAAAAATTTCAAGCTCACACTGCTTCTACCGTACAATACAAAAGGGTAAGCCTCCTATTATAACTTAAATATATTAACATGAAAGGGTATATGACGTCTTCACTTAATTACATGTTTACAAGAAAATAAGTGGTCCTCTTTTCCTTTTCACCTCAAACTGTTTAGCAGTCAATAGATTAACCCTTGAATATAACATCATTTATTTACTTTTTTCATAGATAATATACCGATATAAGTTTGATTAATAATGCCTAAATAACTCACAATATGTGAAAAGCAAAAAGAATCCTTTTGAAAATATTCAAAATGGATCCTTCTTCAGCTAAAATAATACTAGTTTTTATACAAAAGTGTTCAATAATTATAATCTTTGATAGAAAACATCGTTCAACAAACAAAATAATCTCGAACTCCCTAATTTTTTACGCTTCAATATTTTCTTCACATACTCCAAAAAGAAGCCCTTGATTATCTATACAATAAGCAAAGTAGCCCATATTAGGAATAGCAGTTTTAGGTACAACTACTTGTCCACCATTTTCAATAACTTTATTTATGTACTCATCAACTGAAGATACTTCAATAGAATTAGTCGTCCTAGTAGCACCATCAGGGGATTTCATTAATCCACCATCGATACCGGGTCTATCACTCTCACCTGTAATTATGAACCAATATTCATGTGGCCCAGGCATTTTTTCAAACTTCCATCCAAAACTATTTGTATAAAATTGAATAGCTTCTTGAGGGTTTGGGACTTGCAATTCAAATCTTAAAACTCTACTCATTTAAATATCTCCCCTCTTATTCTTGTACAAAGTAATTATACAAGAACTAATGTTCTGTATCATTTTTTTCGAAACTAGCTACTTTAATAAGTTCTAACTTTATTTAGAAGCGGCAACAGACCATTCTTCCTTCCGAATAACTTTCTTTCCATTTATATTTTCAACATACTCATTTACATTTGCCAACTGATATAACTCTGGGAAAATTTCTTTCATATAACGTCCATGTACTATTTCATCTTGCCAATAAGTTAATACTATGTAACGATTTTCATTCTTTAAAGACTTCCCTACAACTCCACCTAATATCCCTTTTGCATTTTCCATTCCTTTATTCCAAATTGTTTCTTGCGTATGTAAAAAATTCTTTTCTTTTCCTTCTTTCACATCGCAAATTGCAACTCTTACAAATGACCCTTGTGCAATTACGTCTTTCAAAGGAGTTTCTGTTATATCATACAACGTTTGAAATAGTTCAATTTCACATGAAAGAAACGTATCTTTTTGATTACTATTTAAATAAATTGTATCGTGAGCCTCATTCATAAACGATTGATATGCATTTCGATCTTCCCATAAAGTATACACACAGGCTTCAGCTTCATTCCACCCACCAAATTGTCCATAGAATCCGTCTAAATACTGTAAATCACGCCATTTTTCTTGCGCATCAGAAAACAATTCCCTTTTCTCTTCTTCCACCTTACAAAATATTGTTTTTAATAGCATTTCTACTCCCCCTTATGATAAGACCCATTTCCCTCTTGTAATAATTTGTTTACATAATAAAATTATGTGAACAAATTATATCTGCTGTTATACTCCATACACAAATAACCATTTTTAGTCACTCTAAATCTATCAAACCACCAAATTGATTTTATTTCAAATAATTCGGAATTTAAAGGGGGTATAATCCTATACAGATTACATCTCACTCTTAACTCATTTACTATTTCAAAATAAAAAATGATTGCATTTCACTAATTGTATCTCTATAATGTTTTTATTGATTCTATACACAATCAATGCGTTTAAGTTTTTAATTTTATAATTCGGATGAACCATTCAGGAGAAGGTCTATTGATCTACCGACGGGGCAAAAAGTTGCTGAACCAACTTTGAAACTCTCAGGTCTTGTTTACAAGTAGAACTGCATGGGGACGAATCTCTGGAGAGACTCCCTCTCGCTTAATATAGCGCGGAGGAAAACGAGCACCGAAGGAGCAAATCCGCTAATCTAGCGGATAATCTCTCAGGTAAAAGGACAGAGACAAGCGAAAGAAAATGCCGATTTGTATCGGTTTATTTTTCTATCCCTTGTTTCTCCAGAGACCATTTCATTTCCTTGAAGTGGTTTTTATTTTTTCTAAAAAAGGAGAATACAGATGGAGACAGTAAGTAAAGTATTAGAACAAATTAATCAGTATGTGTGGGGGTTACCAACTTTGTTGCTACTCGTTGGAACTGGTATAATTCTCACAGTGCGCTTAAAAGGTTTACAGTTTAGTAAACTAATATACGCTCACAAACTAGCTTTTAAAAAATCAGAGGATACATCATCTTCTGGAGATATTAGTCACTTCCAAGCACTGATGACAGCTATGGCTGCAACGATTGGTATGGGAAATATAGCAGGTGTCGCAACTGCTGTGACAATCGGTGGACCCGGCGCAATCTTTTGGATGTGGATTACTGCTTTATTTGGAATGGCAACAAAGTATGCCGAAGCAATCCTTGCGGTGAAATACCGTGTTAGTAATGAAAATGGTGAATACTCCGGTGGACCAATGTATTATTTAGAACGTGGTTTAGGGAAAAAATGGCTGGCTGTTTTATTCGCTATATTCGGCACAGCTGCTTCTTTCGGTATCGGTAATATGGTTCAATCTAATTCAGTTGCAGAGGCAATGCGAATCAATTTTGCTTTCCCTCCTGCATTAACTGGTATACTCATGTCATTCTTAATCGCCATCGTTATTTTGGGCGGTGTAAAAAAGATTGGTAGAGTTACTGGATATATCGTTCCTATTAAAGCATTCTTTTATATAATCACTGGCCTTATTATTATTTTCTATCACTTTGATCAAATTCCAGAAGCATTTTCACTTATTTTTTCTGGTGCATTTCAAGGTACTGCAGCTGCTGGTGGTTTTATCGGAGCAACAGTTGCATCTGCAATTCAAATCGGAATGGCACGTGGTGTATTTGCTAACGAGGCTGGTTTAGGAAGTGCTCCTATTGCTGCGGCTGCTGCCAAAACAGATTCACCTGCAAAACAAGCTTTAGTTTCTATGACTGGTACTTTTCTAGATACATTTATTGTATGTACAATTACGGGGCTAGTATTAATTACTACAGGCGCATGGAAATCAGGTAAAACTGGTGTTGAAGCTACAACATTAGCATTCCAATCCGTATTCGGTACTGCTGGTAGTATGATTCTTGGTATCGCCATTATATTATTCGCCTACTCTACTATTTTAGGTTGGTCGTATTACGGAGAGAAGTGTGTTGCTTATTTATTCGGGCAAGGTGCTGTACGATATTATAAAGCAATCTTTATCGTTATGATTGCAATAGGTGCTAATTTAAAGCTAGGTGTCGTATGGACATTTGCCGATATTGCGAATGGACTTATGGCGATTCCAAACTTAATTGGTCTAATTGGATTAAGTGGTGTAGTTGTCGCTGAAACGAATCGCTTTTTACAAGCAGAGAAATTGAAAGAAAGTCATAAAAAACAGGCAAGTTAATCACTAAAAAAAGGAATGGCTCATTTATAATAAGCCATTCCTTTTTTCTCTATTTCAATTCCTTTCCCTCCTGAACCATATGTAAATAAAGTACAAAATCCATCATTGTAGATGAATAACCAAGTTGACGGATCATTGCTGTTATATTCCCTCTATGATATGTACCATGATTTACGACATGTTGCACTAACTCTAAAATGGAAGTGTCTAATGCACCTGCATATGGGTTCTCAATAACAAATACAGTATTTACGTCTTGTATTCTACTTAAAAATTCTTTATATTGATTTGCCATGTTTTCAAACATTTTTTCTAATTCATGTAACGATTTAGTTTCGATTTGTTTTCGTAATTTTTCTCGGTCTTGTATTACTTCACTCATACTTTTACCACGCAATATGTGTAACCACACTTGATCTGTAACATAAATATGTACAAAAGTATCCTTAATTGATGGGAATACACTCTGTATCTGTTCATTAAAAATTGTCTCATAGTTTGGTAACTCTTTTAGTCGGTTGAATAATCGTGTATTAGCCCAAGCATGGTAATCAAACTGTTTTAACATGTAATCTTTCAATCTAAATCGCCTCCTTATTGTATGAAACGAATGTTTTGCTTCTTCATTTCCGATTCTCTATCAGCTTTTACAATCCCTTTTTCATTCATTTCATATTTATTTATAGTTTTATATTTTACATACGTATGAAATTCCGTTTTAAATGGAAACGATGTTATTTGAATTGTTTCTTCATCCACCCATTCAGCTTGAATAGGCTTCTCCCCCTTACTATTAAACATTTCTGTTCCTTCAAAACCCTCTTTAAATAAATCAATTTCATCTTTCTTTTTTACACCAGGTTTATTCATACATACATATAAAGAAAGTTCATCACAAAACTTTAATAATCTATAATGTTTATCAAACATCGCATATTGTTCTTTTGTTAGCGTTTTCAAAATTCTTTTTTGTCGTTCCAATTCATGTTTATAAAAAGACATCATCTCTTCATCTTCCTCATTTAATGAAAATGATAAAAAGTGCTTACTACAAAGTAGCGCCCCGTATGGATTTGACTCTTCAATTGCATTCAAACCAATCGTATAAAAAACAAAGCGTAATGAACTTGGACAATCCATAAATGTATATGGAATATTTTTAGTATCATTCAAAATTGGTACTTTATCAAGCTCTATCCATCCTCTATCATGCTCATATATAGCATCAATTGTCTCTTTTAAGTATATTTTATCTTCAAAAAAATCTTCTATTATATGTCTTGCAATTTCACCAGCTAAAAAACCATGATCATGTTGACGAATTAATATACTTTCTTTCTCATTCTTTTCACGAAAAATCATCCGTATATTCCCCCTCATCCTCATATTACAGCTTGTTGTATGCATCAATTCTTAATTAATCCCTAATTATTAGCAGGGATTCAGTTTCTTTCAACGAAATTAACATAAATATACAGCATTCTTTCTAATCACAAAGTTAGCTTTATCTTTACTAACCATTATACTAAAACATTCATTCTAAAAATTTTTTTATGAGGTGAAAACATGAACAAAACAGAATTAGTTAAAAATGTAGCACAATCAGCTGATATTTCTCAAAAGGATGCTTCTGCAGCTGTACAATCCGTATTTGACACAATTGCTAATG
This sequence comes from Bacillus sp. 05T21, assembly GCF_056396785.1. Lineage (NCBI taxonomy): Bacteria > Bacillati > Bacillota > Bacilli > Caryophanales > Bacillaceae > Bacillus > Bacillus sp. 05T21. Next base: position 10,836 of record NZ_JBFTMD010000010.1, read on the forward strand.
CATTACAATCTGGCGATAAAGTGCAACTAATCGGCTTTGGAACTTTTGAAGTGCGTGAAAGATCTGCTCGTACAGGGCGTAATCCGCAAACTGGAGAAGAAATTCAGATTGCTGCTGGTAAAGTTCCAGCATTTAAAGCAGGAAAAGAATTAAAAGAAGCTGTTAAATAAACAAGAAACCAGCCATTTTATAGGCTGGTTTCTTGTTTATTGTTTATTGTTTATTTAAGCAGTTCCTTTATATTCTCTGCATGATACACTTCACAAATATAAAATACACATTTGCAGTTACTTACAATTTGATATTTTCTAGTTGGATAAACATTCGCCGCAACAGAACATCCATCAAACAATTCGATAATATTTCCAGATGGCTGATATCCTTCATATAATACGTTTCTTCTTACTTCCATCTTTTCTATAAGGTTTTCAACAGGAATATTTCCACTCTCTAATTCACTCTTTATTGTATCCGGTAAAAACGAAGTGTCTGCAAAAATTAGATTTTCAGATAACACCTTACCTTTATAACTAACATTAGATACGCGATAAAGAAATGTTCCGTTTTTATCAAAGAAATTCTTTGCTTCTTTCGGAATGTATTGTCTATTAAGCGCTTCCTGTTCAAGTACATCAAACTGAACTGTATCTTTTACAAGTTTTTCTAAAGCTAGAATAGATGACGTATTTCTAGAAAACAACATATCTTTAATTGCCTGTACATTATAAGTTAATTCAGTTTTTCTATTTTCCGCTACTAACATGAGGAACACCTCTTCTATAAGAAATTTTATTAAAAATTAACGATGATTTAATAGCAATCCCGCGTCTAACTGCGTGATTTCAATCACTTCTTTACTGAATATTGCAATTGCAGCCATATAACCCACACTTGGCCTTACATCTTCCATCATTGTATTTTCTGCTAACTCTTGTCTATCTTTAAAAATCAACAATTTTGGAGGGTCATTTGGAGCTGATACTGTAATTTCTACCGGTGGAATCAATAGTCCTTCACCTGTCGCTTTCAGCACTGCTTCTTTTCGAGTCCAATATGTTAAAAATCCTTCTAGTCGCTGCTCATCAGGTAACTTCATAACTTGTGCTATTTCAATGTCTGTTAATACGCCCTCTGCCATTTTCATAACATCTACATTTGGATTCATTTGCTCAACATCAACACCCACAGGTGCAGATTTAGTAAATGCAACAACAACCCACTCACCCGAATGTGAGACTGATATTTGCGGCATACCTTCTGGTAACTGTGGTCTGCCATGTTGTAATTTACATACTGGGCACATTCGATCAATTGGCACTTGAACTGGCGACATAGAAAGTACCTTTCCAAGTACTAATCTACTAATTACGCAACCTATTATAAAACGCGCACGGTCTGCCGAATGATGATATGAATTTGCTTTCTCTCGCTCTACATCATTTAGTAAATTGTAATGCGATGATTGTAAATCTGAAATTCTTGCCCACCATATTTGACAACTATTCTCATTAAGAGTTGGTACAGAATCTACAACTTTACTCTCTATCATGTAAACTCTCTCCTTTTAAATGCCAATATCACTTTATTTTAAAAGAGTATTAGCATGCTACAACTCATTCATTTACAACTTCTTTCTCTTTTTGTAATACAGATAACGGCTTTTTATTCTTCTTTGACATTACCTCTTTATCGGAAATACGTAAAGAAAATAGTAATGCTATGAGTAAAAATATTGCTGATCCAATTAATGCAGCTTGATATGGTAAGAAATCTGACTGTGCATTATTCTGTACGCTATTACTTCCAAAACCAGATAGTATACTAGCTAAAATAGCAACTCCTATTGCAGATCCTAATCGGTTTTGCACATTGAATATAGTAGTTGCTCTCCCCATAGAAGGTGGTGCAATATTGTTAAAAGCAGAAAATTGAACCGCACCGACAGATTGACCTAAGAAAATACCAATGCCAAACAATAGTGCCCGAATTTGCCATGGATTCGTATCATGATTTACAAAACTTAATAAAATAAAGATAACCGCCGTACTTACTAATCCAATAGAGATTACCTTTCGAGCTCCTAATTTCTTATATGACCATGGCACAATCTGTGAAGAAATCATTAATCCAATCGCCTCTGGGAATGTCGTAAGACCTGATTCCAGCGCGGAAACTCCTATTACATTTTGATACATAAGCGGAAAAATAAATAACATTCCTAGTAAACCAGCTGATGAAAACAACGAAATAAGACTCATTTTTCTAAAGACCGGTTCTTTTAATAAGCGTAAATCTAACATCGGTTGCTGCATTTTCAGTTCTACAATAATAAACAATGTAATGAACACAATCCCAGCTATCCCAGTACTTATTATTTCTGGAGAAACCCAACCTTTTGACGGGCCTTGACTGAGTGCATAGATGAGCATCGCAAAACCTGGTGCTGAAAGAACAAAACCGAGAGAATCAAAACGACCAGCCGATTTTTCAATATGCTCTGCTAAAAATAGAAGTCCAAAGAGCAACGCAATGATACCAAACGGCAGATTAATATAAAATGCCCAGCGCCAAGACATTTGATCTACAAAGAAACCACCAATAATTGGTCCGATCGCTGGTGCTACAGCAATTGGAAGTACAATAAATCGAGAAATTTTTGGTCTTTCCTCTGGTGAAAATGTTCGGAATAACATCGCCATCCCGACTGGTGTTAAAAGCCCGCCGCCAGCACCTTGAATGATACGAAAAATGTTTAATGAAGTAATATCATTCGCAATTCCACATAATGCAGATGCAATTGTAAAAACGAAAAGGGCAGTTAAAAATACTTTTTTCGTACCAAAACGATCGCCTAACCAACCAGAAATCGGAAGAAAAACAGCTAAGCTAACTAAATACCCAACATTTACTGTCCCCATTGCAGATGGGGGCACTTGTAGTTCTTTACTTATCGTTTGCAGTGCTACATTCACAATCGTTGCATCCATCGCAGCCATAAACATCGCTGTTATATAAACGATGCTTACAACTACTTTTGGATTTATTTTTACTTTCATTATTGTTTTCCTACTAATATTTTTTCGCTAATTTGATTTTTTTTCGGCTCTAAATCATTCCAGTTAACTTCAACGTAGTCTAAGCAAACTTGTCTGCTAGCTTCTTCATGTACGACATTCCATCCAATTGGTACATCAAGAAAGGCAGGCCAGAGAGAATACTGGCCCTCCTCATTCATTAATACTTTATATGTGTAATTATCATTTTCAAATGGATTCGTCATACTTTACTTACCCCTTTCTTATTCTGCAAATATTTCGCTAGCACTTGTCCAATTTCTGTAAGTGGACCTGGCTGACATAAATCTTTATGTCTACAATCAATATCATGCTGCACGATTTCCCCGTCTAAATAATTTAGCCACGTATTTGGAGAAATAGGGTCAAACCAGTCTGGTATAACAGTAGATCTAAAGAATAAAATATCCCCGTTATAAACTTTTGGCACGTATTTCCCTAACAACCCTACTGAATTCACATATGTCTCTTTCAAGTTTAAAATAGTCTCTTCCTCAAGACTTGCTAATGCACTTCCATCTTTGCGAAGTATTGCAACCGCACTTTCCATAGTAAGTGGTTTACCATCCATGTTATCTGGATCATATCCACCTAAAGCAAGTAATGCGATTAACGCTTCTTCTTCAGTAGGTGCTTCCGTATTCGGTAAGAAGTGACCAGGATACGAATCCAGCATAACGAGTAATTCTACTTCTTCCCCTTCATTTTGAAGTTGCGCCGCCATAGCATGAACAACATTTCCTCCAAGCGACCATCCGAGTAAACGATACGGTCCGTGAGGCTGTATTTCACGAACGTGTTTTAAATAATCCGCTGCCATCTCCTCTAAGCTTTTTGGAAGTTCTTCATTTTCAGCGATACCACGTGCTTGTACACCATAGATTGGATAATCTGTTCCTAAAGATTTCATAAGTCCTGCATAACACCAACTTAATCCACCTGCTGGATGTACACAAAATAGTGGTAATTGATCTCCGCTTGCTCGTAATGGAAGCAACACATCAAGTGCACTTTGACCATTCTCCATTTCAAGTCTTTCAGCAAGACCTGCAACAGTAGGTGCTGCAAATAAAGTTCCGATATTCAGTTCAACCCCAAGTGCCTCTTTAATACGGCTCATCAGCTGCACCGCAAGAAGTGAATGACCACCAAGATCAAAGAATCCATCATCAATTCCAATTTGAGACACACTTAAAACTTCTGTAAACAAGTCGCATAGCATTTCTTCTTGCGGCGTTCTTGGTCCGCGGCTAGAAGATGATGCAATAAATTCTGGAGCTGGCAATGCCTTTCTATCTAATTTACCGTTTGGAGTTAAAGGTAACTCATTTACTACTACAAAAGCGTACGGAACCATGTAATCTGGTAAACTACCTCCTGCATGCTGACGCATTTCATTCGTATCAATCGTTTCATTATTTGATGCGACGATATAAGAAACTAATCGTTTATCCCCTGGTTGATCTTCCCGTACAATAACTGCTACTTGTTCAACTTTAGGATGTTTCATTATGACCGCTTCTATTTCCCCTAATTCAATTCGGAATCCACGAATTTTAATTTGATGATCTGCACGTCCTATATAATCTAACGTCCCATCTTGACGCCAGCGCGCTAGGTCCCCTGTACGATACATTCTTGTACCTGGCTTCCCAAATGGATCTGCGATAAAACGTTCAGCAGTTAATCCTGCTCTTCCTAAATATCCACGAGCCAGTCCTGCACCTGCAACATACATTTCTCCAACTACTCCAGGTGGCATCGGTTGTAAATAGTTATCTAATACGTATACTTTAAGATCCGGTATACTGCACCCGATTAAACTATTTGCTCGTAAAGAGACGATGCTCTCATCTAATTCAATATAACTAACATGTACCGTCGTCTCCGTTATACCGTACATATTAATAAGCTTCGGTGAATTATGAGGATGACGACTATACCAATCTTCTAATCGACTTAGTTCAAGTGCTTCTCCTCCAAAAACAACATATCGTAAAGATAATTTTTGACCAATCTCTTCATTTTCACGATCGGCTTGCATCAATTGATAGAACGCTGATGGAGTTTGGTTTAAAACAGTCACCTTTTCCTTAACAAGCAGTTGTAAAAATTCTTTCGGCGAGCGACTTACAGTATGTGGTACTACAACTAGACGCCCTCCATATAATAAAGGTCCCCAAATTTCCCAAACTGAGAAATCAAAAGCGTATGAATGGAACATCGTCCACACATCGTCTGCGTCAAATTGGAACCAATGATCAGTTGCTCCTAAAAGTCTTACTACATTTTGATGAGGTATCATAACGCCTTTCGGTCTACCTGTTGATCCTGACGTATAAATAACATAAGCAATATGTGAAGGAGATAACGGCTTAATGCGCTCCATTTCATCAATATTATCTTCACTATATTTCCCAATTTCTTCTATTACTTTCACATCATCAACTAAAATCTTTAGTGCCTCACCACATTCAACTTCCACATCTGAATTTGTTAAAACACACGATGGTTTCGCATCGTGTAGCATAAATGAGATACGATCTGACGGATAATCCGGATCTAACGGAAGGTATCCCGCACCAGCTTTAAGAACAGCTAGTAAGCTTACAACCATGTTTAAAGATCTCGGCATCGCTAAAGCAACGAGTTGATCAGGACCGATTCCTTTCGCTATTAACAAACGAGCTATTTTATTCGCTTTTCTATTTAACTCTTCATAAGTTAGCTTTTCATCTTCAAAGACGACAGCAATAGAATTTTGATTTACATGAGCCTGCTTTTCAAATAATTGTGGCAATGTCATTTCAGGTACAATTTGAAAACCACCATTCCACTTTTCTAAAACTGTATTTCGCTCTGCTAAAGTTAATATTTCTAATCTACCAATTGATTGATCCGGATGTTTCTCTGCATCATCTAATAATAGAATGAATCGTTCTATTAGTTTTTGAACCGTTTCACGTTTATATAAATCGGTACTAAACTCTAACAATCCGTGTAAGCCATTTGGCGTACCATCAGCTCCATTACTTTCACTAATCTCAAATGTTAAATCAAATTTTGCAGAACCAACACCTTGAATTTCAAGGCTCGCTTCTAAATCCGGTACATCAAACGTTGCTTCTGGCGTATTTTGGAAAGCTAACATAACTTGAAACAGCGGATGACTATTTCGAGTTCGTACTGGGTTTAACACTTCAACAAGTCGTTCAAATGGAACATCTTGATTTTCATAAGCTGCAAGGTTTACCTGCTTCACTCTATCCAATAATTCTTTAAAGCTTGGATCTCCTGATGTATTTGTACGTAACACTAATGTATTTACAAATAAACCGACTATATCCGAGAGTACATCGTCGTTTCTTCCAGCAATCGGGCTACCTAATGGTATATCAGTTCCAGCACCTAATCTTGTAAATAGTGCACTAAGTCCCGCTTGCAACACCATAAACAAACTAACTCCATTTTTACGACCAAGCTCTACTAACCTACTATGCATACCTTTATCTATATGAAAATGAATTGTCTCTCCGCGATAACTTGTTTCAATTGGACGCTGATAATCTATAGGCAACTCCATTTGATCTGGTAAACCTTTTAATTCCTCTTTCCAAAAATCTAATTGTGTTGAAATAAGACTTTCTGGTGTCTTTTCATCACCTAGTAATTGCTGTTGCCAAAGTGAATAATCTGCGTATTGAACTGGAAGGGTTTCTAATTGAACACTATCACCTTGACATCGTGCTTTATAAGCTACTGTAAAGTCTTTCGTTAACGGTTGTAATGACCAGCCATCTCCTACAATATGATGTAAAAGAATTAGTAATACATGCTCATTTTCACTCACTTTAAAAAGTTGCAAACGAATTGCTGGTTCAATATCAAGATTAAAGCTATATCTTACAGCTTCAGACAGTGTACTTTCTAATTCATCCTTACATGTATTTGCTATAATCATTTTTAAATTCAATTTATCCATTTCTAGAATTCTTTGATATGAACTGCCAAGTGAATTCGGGAAAATCGTTCTAAGTGTTTCGTGTTTCTCAACTACATCATAAAAGGCACCTTGCAGTGCTTCCTCATTCAATTTTCCAGACATACGAATGACTAACGGAATATTATAAGTAGGACTTGGACCTTCTAAACAATTTAAGAACCATAACCTGCGCTGTGCAAATGAAAGTGGAACTTCATTTGGTCTACTTACTTTCTTAATAGCTGGTCTTGCGCTTTTTGCACGATCTAATTGTTTCGCTAATTCAGCAACAGTTGGTGATTCAAATAGCTTTCCGATCCCTAATTCTACACTTAACGTTTCACGAATTCTTGCCATTAAACGAGATGCAAGAAGCGAATGGCCACCCATTTCAAAGAAATTATCATCTATACTAATTCGCGAAACACCAAGTACTTCTGCAAATAAATCACATAGTATTTCTTCTTTCGGATTTCTAGCAACTCTCTCATTGTTCATTCCATTAAAATCAGGAGCAGGTAATTTCTTTCTATCAACCTTACCATTTGGTGTTAATGGTAATTCTTCTAGCACAACAAATGCTGATGGTACCATATAATTCGCTAAACTTTCTGAAACATAAGAGCGAATTTCTGAAAGATGAATCGTTTCCTTCTCTTCGGCAACGATATACGCAATGATTCGTTTATCATTTGGACGATCTTCTCGTACCATTACCACTGCTTGTTGTATATTTTCATGTTGTTGTAAAACCGTTTCAATTTCAGCTAATTCAATCCGGAAACCACGAATTTTAATTTGATGATCTGCACGACTAATGTACTCTAGCACACCATCGTTACGCCATTTCACAAAATCACCGGTGCGATACATACGTGCTCCTGGTTCTCCATAAGGATTTGCAACAAACCGTTCAGCCGTTAACGCTGGTTTTCCTAAATATCCGTTCGCAAGTCCTTCTCCTGCAATATATAATTCACCGATAACTCCAGGTGGAACAGGCTGTAACCCTGCATCCAAAACGTACACCTCTGTATTCCAAATTGGTCTTCCAATAGGAGGTATACCATTTTCACTGTCATCAATGTTCATGAAAGTAGACCAAATAGTCGTTTCAGTTGGTCCATATAAGTTAGTTATAGAGCAACCTAATTCTTTTAATTTATTTGCTAAATGTGCCGGAAGAGCTTCACCGCCAACGAGTACGTTTAGCCTTTGTAACCTCTCTGGATATTCAGTTATTAACGCCTGCCAGAGCGTCGGTGTAGCTTGCATAATTGTCGCTCTTTCTTCTTGTAACAATGTCGTTAACGCAGAAGGCTCTTGGATTACCTCTTTTTGTGCAATTGTTATACTTGCACCACTAATAAGAGGTAAATAAATTTCTAGAGCAGAAATATCAAACGCAAACGTTGTAACTGCTAATAAATGATCGTTTTCATTTAATGAAAACGTATGTTGCATGGCTAATAAGAAGTTACTTAAACCTTTCATAGGAACAATTACACCTTTTGGATTTCCAGTGGATCCTGAAGTATAAATTGTATACGCTGGGTTTAAAAGTGATTCATCATTTTTAAATGGTATATTCATATGAGAATATGTTTTTAACACTATTTTCGTTTCTTCGCTATCTAATATGATTTTTTTAATATTATTTTCTATAACTAAAGAGGATGAAACAGATGAATGTGTTATGATATACACCGGTTTTGCATCATTTACTATATAACTAATACGTTCAACTGGGTATTCTGGATCTATCGGCAAATACGCTGCACCCGTCTTTAGAACTGCTAACATACTAACTACCATTTCTATTGATCTTGGAAATGCTAAGGCAACAAACTGATTTGGTCGTATTCCTTCTTCTAATAAATAGTGTGCTAGTTCATTCGCTCGTTCATTTAGCTCTTTATACGTAAGTTTTATCCCGTTACAAGTAACTGCTATTTTATTTGGATTTTTTTGTACTTGTTTTTCAAATAATATAGGTAAATTAATTAGCTCTTCAGCTTTCTTCGTTTCATTCCATTCCAATAAAACTTTATGATTTTCTTCGGGAAGAGTAATGTTTATTTTTCCAATCGGCTCGTCTTTGTGATAATTATTTATCACTAATTCTAATAGACTCATAAATCTTTCTTTATGCAATGCTAGTTCCGCGCCGTTATATACTTCCGGATTCGCATCAAAATGAATCATTAACTCATTTTCATCGAAACGTTTATATACATTTATCGATAAATCATCAACAGGTCCTGCTGATAAATTATGTGTAATACCACGATTTCCAGCAAAGTTAAGCCCATAATCAAAAGGCATAACATTCACTAACGGCCCAAACAACCTTTGATTTTCACCTAGTAGCTTTAAGTCTCTTCTTAATTCCTCATGACGGTATTTATGATGACGACGTACGTCTCGAATTTCTTTAGAAACTTGCTGTATTAATTCCGCAAGAGTTATATTTGGAGTTACAGTGAGACGAAGTGGAACTAAATTCATTACCATGCTTGGTGTATGAATAGATACAGAACCAAGACGCCCCATCATCGGTAAACCTAAAACAATATCATTTGCGCCTGTTAATTTATGCATGTAAATACTTGTTACGGCTACAACAAATTCGGGCCAACTCGTTAACGAAATATTAATATCTTCTAGTAAAGTTTTCGTACTAGCATTTGATAGATAAGCAGTTTCTCGTAAAAATCCATTTGATGTTCTCGGCGCTCGTTCTGCTAAACTTATAACTTCCGGTTCATCTGCAAACTTTTCTAGCCAAAAAGTACGATCTTCCTGAAATTGTTTAGATTCACGATACTCATTATCTTCTTGTACAATTTTTGCAAGAGAACCAAATGGCTTTTCATTCTTGTTTGTTTCTTCTATAAGTGATGTATACTCATTCGCTACCTTTTGGCTAAGAAGTGAAAATCCATAGCCATCCATCAGAATGTGATGGATGCGCTGATACCAAAAGAAACGATTATTTTCAACTTGAATAAGTACTTCAGTAAATAATTTATCCTCTGTTAAATCCACGGGCATAGATAAATCATTTTTCATCCATACTTTAGCAGCTTCTTCAGGATTTTCCTCTTTACGAACGTCAATAAAATGCATATGAAACTTTGACGATTCCTCAATAACTTGCCATGGGCCAATTTCATCCTCTTCGAAACGAACATGAAGTGCTTCTGCTTCTTTTACCACTTTACGTACAGCTAACTCGAAAATTTCTTGATTAATATTTCCGTTTATTTCTATATATTCCCCAGTATTATAAATCGGATTAAGCGGATCTAATTGCTGCGCAAACCACATACCAAACTGCGCAGATGATAACGAATGACGAATCTTTTGACTGTTAGGCATTCTTTACTACCCCTTTATTATGTAGTCTATTTGTTACAGCACTTGTGCTGCTTGTGAAGATAGTAAACGGTACCAATCATCAACAGTTGGACGTTCTGCTAAATCTGCAAAAGTGATTTCTTTCCCTTCGCGACGCCATTTCTCTACTAAACTCATAATTCTGACCGAATCAAGTCCTCTATTTAATAAGTCTTCATCAACTTCAATACTCTCTACTGGCTCACGGAGTAGTTGTGCAACTAGTTCATGTACTTCCTGTAAAGTGATTCCTTCACTGTCATCGCCTTTTACACTTTGTAAATCTTTTAATAGTAAGTTTGTTGATGTCGTTACTGCACATCTATTAGATGCATACTCCAATGCTTGTTTATGATGCTCTAGTGAAAAATCAGCAACTGCATCTGCTACAAAAAATGGCTGGATACCATCCATAAAGGCTTCACAAGCTGTTAAAAGGCAGCCAATATGCGCATAAATACCGCAAATAATAAGTTGATCTCTTCCCTGTTCATTTAAAATTTCTAATAGATTCGTCTTTTTAAATGCACTATATCTCCATTTTGTTAGGAATATATCATCCTCATCTGGAGTAAGTTCATCGACAATTTTCTTTTTATCTGGTCCAGCAGGAATACCGTCACCCCAAAAGTCTTGTAATAACCCTCGTTGTTCCAACGTTTGTCCACCAGGTTGTGCTGTATAAACAACTGGTATACCTAGTTCCTTACATCTTTCTCTTATCACCTTAATATTTGAAATTAGTTCTACTTTTGGCGATTCTGTATCGCTATATGCATCAAGAAAGTATTCTTGCATGTCATGGATTAGAAGAACCGCACGTTTCGGATTTGGCGTCCAATTCACTTTATTTTTTGGTAGTTCTGATTCAATTGGCATTTTATATACTGAAATAGATGGGATAGCCATCTAATCACTTCCTTCCAAATTTTAATAGTTTTTTATCGTTTTACTGTAATAAGTTTTTCAGCAATGGCTTTACGTAATTCTTTTTTGCTTACTTTTCCAACACCTGTTTGCGGGAATGATTCAATAAATTCAATTCGATCTGGAATCTTATAAGCCGCTATACCACGTGCTCTTAAAAACGTTTTTAATTCACTTACAGTTGGAGATTGTCCGCGAGCTATAACAAAAGCGCAAGTACGTTCTCCTAAATAATCGTCAGGCATAGATACAATTGCTACATCATGTACTGCATCATGCGCTAATAAATGATTTTCAACCTCTTCCGCAGCAACCTTCTCACCGCCACGATTAATTTGATCTTTATCTCTGCCTTCTACAATGATGTAACCTTGTTCATTTACTTTCACAAGATCTCCTGTACGATAAAATCCATCCTTTGTAAATGATCTTGCATTATGCTCTTCCGCTTTATAATAGCCACGAATTGTATATGGCCCTCTTGTTAATAAACTTCCTACTTCACCGGGCTTTACATCGTTATCATTTTCATCAACAACCCTTACTTCATCGAATGTAGACATCGGTCTACCTTGTGTATGAATAATGATTTCTTCAGGATCATTTAATCTTGTGTAATTTACTAACCCTTCTGCCATACCGAACACTTGCTGTAACGTACATCCAAATGTAGGGCGTATACACTTCGCAACTTCGGCACTAAATTTCGCACCGCCTACTTGAATAACTTGCAAGCTCGATAAATCGTCGTTACGGGAAGATACCGCATCAAGCCAAATCATTGCTAATGGTGGAACGAGCGCTGTAATCGTAACTTTTTCTTTTTCTATAAGAGCAAATGACTCATCTGGACTACCTCCAGTTGCCAATACTACTTTTCCAGCCGCATAGAAAGTTCCAAATGTTCCTGGAGAACTCATCGGGTAATTGTGTGCTACTGGAAGAACTGCCATATAGACGCTTTCTGCATTTAAATTACAAATGTCAGCGCTAATACGTAAACTATAAATATAGTCATCATGTGTTCTAGGAATTAATTTAGAAAGTCCTGTCGTCCCTCCTGATAATTGGAGAAACGCAACATCACTTGGCTGAACTTCTGGTAACGGAACTGGATTCATGTAAAGTTCATTTATACTCACAAACTCTTCCTCTTCCCCTACTACGATTACATGTTGTAAAGTAGGCACTTTTTCTTTTACTTCTCTTGCTAGTTTTCGGTAATCAAAGCCGAGAGCCTTGTCTGAAATAACGTAAGCACTCGCCTCACCAAACTCACAAAAATAACTAATTTCACTGCTTCGATGTGAAGGTAGTGCAAAAACAGGAAGCGCTCCAATTCGAAATAGTGCAAAGCATATTTCGAAAAACTCTATAATATTAGGTAACTGGATTACAACTCGATCCTCTTTCTTTATTCCTAAATTCAGTAAACCTGAAGCTAAGCGATCTACCTGTTTATCAAGTTCACTATATGTTATTTGTGAATTACCACTTACAATCGCAATTTGATCTCCATGTTTTTCAGCGCGTTCTTTTAACATCGAACCAAATGTTTCTCCAAGCCAACACCCTTCTTCTCGATAGCGATTGGCAAATTCTTTTGGCCATTCCGTATAACCTATTAACATTCTTTCTTCCCCCTATTTTTCATTCAGCGAATTATCTCTTAACCCTAAAGCCTTCAACATTGTTTGGAACTTAGCTGATGTTTCTGCTAACTCATCTTCTGGCTTTGATTCAGCAACAACTCCAGCACCTGCAAATAAGCGAAGTGTATTCTCTTGCACTTCAGCACATCGAATTGTAACAATCCATTCGCCATCTCCATTTAAATCGCTCCACCCTAACATTCCTGTAAAGAATTCACGGTCAAATGGCTCAATTTTTTGAATAGCCTCTCTCGCTTCTTCCATTGGAGTTCCGCAAACTGCTGGCGTAGGATGAAGAGCAATTGCTAATTGTAAAGAAGAAGTATTTGGATCCTTAAGTTCACCTTTCACTTCTGTAGACAAATGCCACATTGCTTCACTATGAATAACTGATGGTTTTTCTGGCACATGCAATGTATGACAGTACGGACGAAGCGCAGCAGCAACCGCTTCAACTACTACCGCATGTTCATGTAAATCTTTTGGAGAAGAAAGTAATTCTTCTGCTCTTCTTTTATCTTCTACTGGATCCTCACTTCGTGGTCTTGAGCCAGCCAACGGATTTGAAATTACTTGCATACCACTACGTGAAACAAGCAATTCAGGGCTTGCTCCAATTAACGTCTTATTGTTCTCGTTTTCATCTTTCGGTAAATTCACAGCAAATGTGTAGCCGTGCTTATTATGTTCCGCTAATTCACGAAGTAGTTTTTGTTGATCAATTTTCTCGGAAGACTTAACATCCAACGATCTAGATAGAACGATTTTCCTTAAATCTCCGTCCTGAATTTTTGCTATTCCTTGCTTCACACCATCCATATAAACTTCAGGAGCTGGAATCGGTGTCATTTCAAATGTCAGTTTCTCATTTCGTTTTATCTCATTTGTTGTCTCTAACTGTAAACGCTCAGTAATTCTACTATGTTCTGGTACGATAAGTTGAACTTCTTTTCTACGATCAAAAGGCAAAGCACCAACAACGATAGGATTCGGATTTCCGGCTTGTTTTGCATTACTTAATACCGCTTGTACAAGTTCTGGAAAGCTTTCAATTTCACGATGTTTTACTGTAGTAAACTCTCCTTCTGCTAATATTGTTCGAGTTGGTGAAGCGAAAAAGAATGAAGATTCTGTCTTATAATCTTCTAAAAGTTTTTCTGACAGTTCCTTTACGGCTGTAAGTTCATTCATAGTATAATAACCTCCTGAATTTTTTATTAAACTCCTAATGTAGCTCCACCATCGACACATAAATTGTGCATTGTAATATGACTTGCTTTATCAGAAGCTAAAAACAATACTGCTTCAGCAATTTCTGAAGGTTGTGCAATTTTTTGTAACGGAATACCGAGTCTATATGTATTTTGAGAACCAGCAATTATATTTTCAGCTCCATTCTCATCAGCCCATAGTAATCTTTGCATTTCAGTTTCAGTAGAACCAGGAGAAACTAAGTTGCAGCGAATATTGTATGCTGCAAGCTCTAATCCTAAACACTTCATAAACATTATCGTTGCGGCTTTTGATGCAGCGTACGCAGCCATTTCCATTCTCGGAGTATTTGCCGCATTTGAACCAACTGTAACAATTGCCCCTGACCTTCTTTGCATCATATGTTTACTTACTGCTCGAGACATATAGAAAACTCCTGTAGAATTTACAGAGAAGGTTTTATTCCAATCTTCATCACTTAAAGAGTGAATTGGTCCCATACGTAATACCCCTGCAACATTTATTAATATATCTATTGGTGCTATATCATTTTCAATACCGTTTACCATATCTTCAACAGCGGTACTATCACTCACATCTAAATGAAATGTTTTCATACGTGTTTCATTTAATTCATTTTCATTTAAGAGTACGTTTAACCCATCTTCATTTTGATCAACCGCAATAACTGTAGCTCCTCTTTCTAAAAACATTTTGGCAACAACACTGCCTATACCTTGAGCTGCACCTGTTACTAAAACCGTTTTTCCATCAAATTCCCCTAAGTTCATTTCCTCTATCCTTTCATTTGAAAATTAATCTAATTAAACAAATAGCTATTATGATAACGATTATCAATATCAATGTAAAAAATAATACACTTACTAAACTAATTGGTCAAGTGTACTTTTCATCAAAATATTATTAATTGATAATGTTTTTCATTTAATATTCTTACATCGAAATGATAATCTTTCTCAATAAACTTGTCAACCTATTTTTATTTTTCAGATAAAATATTTTAGTACTTCTCAATACAATTACATCTAAAAGCATTAATAAGTACTTACATTAAAAAATTTAATTCGTACTCCTCTTTTTAAAATTGAAGAAGATAAACTGTAGATACCTTCATTTACAAAGCCTTACCAAAAACTCAAGTATATATTTTCTCAACATTTTTCTGAAAATATCGAGAAAGTATATCTTGCAATTACCGATGCATGTCGTGTTTATAATTTAAGATTTAATAAGTATTTCGAATGTAATATATCAATTTATGATATTCCAATATAATCCAAACGGATACTTTACTCATTTTTTTGCCTCTAGAAAATTCCACATGTTGTAATTCATAAAAAAGCACCCTATTAAATAGGGTGCTTTTTAGTAAACATAGTGTTAAAGAAGATTTATATACTTACGCTACACTGCGATACTCTTCTTCTTTTTCTTTTTTCTGCTTAGGCACTTGGATTAAAAGTGCGATAATAAATGATACGACACATAATACGCCGATCACCATGAAAGTTGGTTTGAATCCACCTAGAACTGCACCGATAAAGGAACCAGCGAGCGCTCCAAATCCAAATCCTTGATACACAATTCCGTAGTTTTTACTATGGTTTTTCATACCGTAGAAATCACCAACGATAGCTGGGAAAATAGTGATATTTCCACCAAAGCAAAACGCTACACTTGCTACACATACGAAGTAGATACCATAATTTAAATCTACGAAACTTAAAACCAAGACTGAAGCTGCCATAGCAACAAATGTACCAGTAACGATTTTTAAACGGCCGATTTTATCTGATAACGGTCCTAAAATAATACGACCTAATGTATTGAAGATTGCAACCATAGCCACCGCATTAGCTGCTGTCGCTGCGCTAAGCCCTACAAGTTGAACACCAATGTCTTTTACCATACCAATTAAGTATAAGCCACTCATACATGATGTAAATAACATAATAAATAATAAGTATACTTGTTTTGTGCCTAACATTTCTTTCGTTGTATATTCCTGAGTTTTTGTTTCATGAACTGCTCCTTGATCTGCAGCTTGATGGATTAAACAAGCGCCAAGGACAATCATAGCTGTAACAATTAACCCCCAGTATATAAACGCTTGTGATACACCAACTGATTCAATTAACTGTGCGTTAATATATTTAAAAATTAAGCTACCCGAACCATATGCAGAGACAGAAATACCAGCAATTAAACCTTTACGCTTTGGAAACCACTTTATTAAATTGGATAATGAAGTGATATATGCTGTACCATCTGCATAACCTACAACAACCCCTGCTAGTACATAAAGCAATATTAATGAGGAAGCTTGTGAACTAAGTATTAATCCTAGTCCTAATGCTAGTCCAGCTATCATAATAAGTTTTCGAAGTCCCCACTTTTCTTGCAATTTACTCGCAAATAAAGTTGAAAACGCTAAGGAAAGACTAGTAATTGAGAAAGTTATAGCAACAGCGTTTAGACTCCAACCATATTTACTAACTAAAGGCTGATTGAATAAACTCCATGTATATATCGTCCCAAGTCCCATTTGTACTATGACTGTGCCAAGGACAACAAGCCATGGATTAACATTTGATTTTTTCATATCATTCCGCCTCCTCTTTCTATTTCAATGCTATTCGCTAAATATGCTTTTTTTATTTTTATTTTCGCCACCTCATTCGACTTAACAACTTCATTGTATAGGATGTTTTCGCTCATGTAAGCACTTACAAGACGAAGCGTCAAAAATATGGAATCAGTTACAGAAAACGAAGGGTGAAATACAAAAAACTACTTGTTAAATACGTAGTAGTTTTTATAATGTTTTACATCAATACGACTTATGTGTGTTTTCATATCCTCTTTTATACAAAGTTATGCGCCCTGTTACACCATGGCTGGACTTCAAAATTTTGATTATCCTATACAAACAAAAAAACACCATATTCTTTTTAACTCTCCAGCTTTATAACATGTTGCGTCTATATTTCTTAATACAAATCATTTAATAGTCTTGTAATCTGGCTTCTCGTTACAATGCTTGTAATCAAAAATCCCACCACTTCCACTTCCGTATATCTTGTTTTTCTAACGGAACATACAAAATTACAACGTTTTTTTACAATTTTCTACATAAAAACAGAAAATATATAATTCATTTACATAATGTTGCACTTTAATTTTTATTAAACAACAAATATTTTATTGATAAATAAAACTAAACATTCACTAATATATCTATACGTGGTTTAATATATATAATAAACAAACATTTCTGACTTTTATAAGGAGGTACTATGAAAGCAAACGTAGGCGATACTATACTATTTCAACGAAATAACTTAAAGATCACAGCATCTGTACTAAAACTATACACTGAATCAGTCTTAGTTGAAGTTACAGATGTAAGCGGTGGTACTTTTGAATTTGACCGAACAATTGTAAATCATAAAAACTATAAAATTTTAAATGCAAATAAATAAAACAATACAAAATAGCCCCTGCTTAACAGCGGAGGCTATTTTGTATAATAACAATTCATTAATTTATATATCCTAAAACACTAACAATCTTGCTTGCTTTTAAATTATTAATATAATAATAAATTTCTAACCCTCTTCTCTCAGCTCTTAGCACTTTACCTTTCATTTTTGATAAATGCTGCGAAACAGTCGATTGAGGAATATTTAATATTTCTGTTAATTGTGTTACATTACAAGTTTTGCGTGCACTTAATTCATTTACAATTTGTAATCGTATTGGATGTGCCATTATTTTTAAAATATCCACATCTTCTTCAGTTACTAAACTTTTTTTTATCTCGCTCGTATATGTTGTCATAAGACATTCCCCTTTTATTTGAATTCCTTTTTATTAAAATCTGCTTCTAAATAAAATATTATCTCTAATATACAATTAAGACCCTTATATAAAAATAATAGGATTTTGATTATTTAAAAACAGCAATACTATACAATTTCATCTATTTGGTACATATACATAATACAATTTCAATTTGTGCTCTATGTGAAGTTAGCATAAATTTATAATGAAGATTTTTCAAACAATTCACATCTAACTATATACTTCCTCATAATACTATCCAGTGATTTTAACATATTTTAGGCATTTGTATATACTATCTACAAAAGAAATGTTGTTTAGGGGGAATTCAAATGCCAACAATGTTACAAGAAGAAGTTGAAGAAGCGCGCGAAACATATGTCAGTCGTATCATATTGGTCGGCGGATCAGCTTTATTTCTAGTAGGTGGTGTTATATCAGCAATTTCGGCCTTTAAAACGTATAATCGCTTAGAAAATACACCGCCTTCTACAGATAACTCGTAGGTGAATTATGTAGTTTTGAATAAAAAACAAATGCCATCTCTATAATGAGGCGGCATTTGTTTTTTCATAAGTTCTATACTAGAAAATTGCAAACAATACTTTGAGCATGAATTATAATTGAACTTACTTCACCACAAATCTCGTCTGACTACACCCATCCTTCTGCTTCGTTACTTCTAATACAGCTGGCATTGCGTTTTTCAGTTCTTGAACGTGTGAAATTACACCGATAAATCGGCCTGATTTTTGTAAGTCAATTAAGGCGTCGACTGCTTTCGTTAATGACTCTTCATCTAATGAGCCGAATCCTTCATCGATAAACATCGTTTCGATGGAAATACCACCCTCATACGCTTGAATTACATCTGCCATTCCAAGCGCTAAGCAAAGTGATGCGTTAAATTTTTCACCGCCAGATAATGTTTTTACATCTCGGGTTTGACCTGTATATGCATCATATACATCTAATCCTAATCCACTTTGTCGATTCCTCTTTTCAACTCGTTCGCTTCGTTTTAAATAAAATTGTCCATTTGATAATTTACGTAGTCGTTCGTTCGCAATTTGAACAATTTGTTCTAAATACTCAATTAAGATGTAACGTTCAAAGGATATTCGACTATCGTTATCCCCTTTCATTACTTCATATAAATCAACAAGTTCTTGGAATGCTTTTTCTTCCTCATGAATTTGTTCATCAATTCGTTTAATATTTTCATGTAAATCCGTAATATATGATACGGCGTTTTGAGCACGTTGTCGTTTTTCTTTAATAATATCAAGGTTAATTTCCAATTCTTTCACTTGCTCATCTAATGAAGAAATGTCCATATACTCTTTATCTTTTAAGTCTGCTTTTAATTCTTCAATTTGTTTTGTAAGTACTTCTAGAGATGAGTAATAACTTTGAATTTCTTGTTGTAACTTATCCATCTCAGCATCATTTAATTTGGATTCTTTATATGTTAATTGATCTGTAAATCCGCTTTGTTCTAGCTCTTTCATAAAGCGTGTGAACGTCTCTTCTTTCTTCTCTTTTGCACTATTAAATTGATTAGAAGCATTATCATGTTCTGCTTGAATACGTATATTTTCATTTTGCCAATGTTGATACGCCTCTTGTACTTTCTCCCATTCATCTTCCATTAACCTAAGTTCTTGCAGAGCTTGGTCAAACTGTACTTTCCAAGCTTGTACCGTTTGCAAGCTTTCCGGAATATTTTGCTTATCATGTTCATATGACGTACGAAGCTGCATACACTCCATTTCAGTACGGTGCTGCACAGTTTCTACTTCACGCTTTTGTTTCTGGAGTTCTTCTACTTTTTCTTCTACGCTTTTTATATTCACAGCAATTTGCTTACGCGTTTCTTCACTTGCTTTTAACGCATTAACTTCTGCTGCTAATTGCTTTCCTTTTTGAACGAGCGCACTATATGTTTCTACTAATTCTTCTGAGCGATAGCCTCGCTTTAGCACTTCTTCTATCACTTGTTCATATTGAACTCGATAGAAATTCCACTTTTCTTCTAATTGAACATGTAATTTTTCCGCAATATTTTTCTTTTCTCTTAGCTCATTTAACTCTTTTTCATCAATTGCATTACTTTGCTCTGTAGCTTTTTTCGGGTGGTCCATACTACCACATACTGGACAAGATTCACCATCATGTAAATGAAGAGCTAATATACCAGCTTGTTCACTTAACCAGCGGCGTTCCATATTTTCATATGTACTAACTGCCTGTTGCATCTTATGAAACGCACTTTCTTTTTCTAGCTCGTATTTTTGTTTTTCTTGCCATACATCATATGCCTGCTTTAATACTTTTGCATCTTCTCGCATATTCGTTAGTTCTTCTACTTTAGCTACATATTGTTCAAGCGCTGCTTCTAATTGCTGTAATTCGCCAGACATTCTTTGTTTTTCATTTTTATGCGCTTCTAGTTGTTCATCTAACTTTTGCATACCTTCTTTTAATTTTCCTATTTGAATTTCAGCATTTTGCAAATTTAACTTTTTCTCAGCTAATGATGCAATAATTGGCTGTAACTCTTCTAGTCTTTGAACTTGTTTTTTAGCATTTTCTCGCTCGGATGCCTTATTCTTTAATGCTTCATATTTCTCCTGAGCAAGTGCAAAACTGTTCATTATATGCTCTTTTTTTGCGATTATCTGTTTTAACAAACTTTCAGACTGCTGT
Source organism: Bacillus sp. 05T21 (assembly GCF_056396785.1). Lineage (NCBI taxonomy): Bacteria > Bacillati > Bacillota > Bacilli > Caryophanales > Bacillaceae > Bacillus > Bacillus sp. 05T21. Next base: position 31,655 of record NZ_JBFTMD010000010.1, read on the forward strand.
TCATATTGCATCGCTTCCTCATACCATTGCTCAAATGGTAATAATCGCTTCGCCTGTTCCGCATGTTTAAAAGATTTTTCTTTCATTTCGATTACGGCACGGTTTTCTTGTAAAATACTGTACTTCTCATTCTTTTGTTCTAAATCTTTGAATTTCTCATTTACAGCTTTTGCTGCATGAAAACGTTCCTCTGCTTCTTTTAATTGTTTCGTTTTGTCATTTTGTTCTAAGTGTAATTGCTCAACCTCTGCATTGTACCAAATTGTTTCTTGTTCTAATGCCTCTACTACTTGATGTGTATTTACATGCTCTTGCTCCACTAATGCCTCTAATAATGCTCCATCACGTATTGGTAATTTAAATACATTACGGAAATATAGCTCACGTTCTTTTTGTTTTTCTTGTAAGACGTCTTTCCATTGTTTACGCTTTTGATCTAATATCTCACGCATTAATTTATAACGATCTGTTTTAAAAATACGGCGTAGTATTTCTTCTTTATTTTCCGTTTCAGATGTTAATAATTTTCGGAACTCTCCTTGCGGTAACATGACAATTTGGCTAAATTGATGTTTACTTAACCCAATTAAATCTTCAACTTTTTTATTTACATCCGTTACATGAAAACGATCGACACATGGAACTTTTTCCTCATCAATTACTTCATATAATTCGACTGCATGTCCTGTAATTGTTTTATTTCCTTGTTTTTTATGGCCTAGTTGTCGTTTAATTTCATAACTTTTTCCTTTTAATTGAAAAGTTAATTCCACACTTGTATAAACATCATCATCAGCAAATTGGCTACGAAGCATGTTAGTATCACTGCGCTCTTCTCCACTAGCTTCTCCATATAATACATAACAAATTGCATCAAAAATCGTTGTCTTTCCAGCTCCTGTATTTCCAGAAATAGCGAAAATACGATGCTCACCAAGATCTTTAAAATCGATTATTTCTTTCTGTTTATATGGACCAAACGCGGTCATTATAAGCTGAATCGGTCTCATCCACGCTCACCTTCCCGTTCTTGCACTGTTTGCAAAACATCTAAAAATAGACGTTCTTTCTCTTCTGATAAATCTAGCCCTTTCATTTCTTTATAAAATGCTTTTAAAAGAGATAAATCATCCGTTTTATGTCTTGAAACAGTTACTTCATTTTCATCTGTGAACTCTCGTCTTTGAATAGATCTTTCAACATGCATTGCATTTGGGTATACAGACCGTATTTTTTCCATTGGCTGCAAGACAGGATTTTCATCTAATAATTTCACAAATACATAATCTTCACTCACTGGATGAAGCAATAAATCGTCTATTTTCGCTTCTACTGTACGCATTTTACGACGTGGTGTAAGTAAACGTTTTTCAATTGTTGTTTCACCTTTTTCATCCAGTTCCACAATATAATATCCTTTTTTATGCTTTTCTTCAGAAATAGAATATGCAAGTGGTGAACCTGAATAACGAATTGTCTCATTACGTACAAAATGCGCTTGATGTAAATGGCCAAGCGCCGTGTAATGAAACTTATCAAAATAATGGCTATTTACATATTCAGCACCACCAATTGAAAGTGGTCGTTCCGCATCACTCGTATTTTCCTCTGCCTCTCCTGAAGAAGTTACAAATGCATGTCCTACAAATATGTGTCTCGCTTCTTTATCCATCGTTTCAGAGAGTTCGTTCATAAAAATACGCATCGCATCATCATGAGAACGAACATCTTCATTTTTCAATATATGTCTAACAATACTTGGATCTGCATACGGAACGAGATGGAAATGAACCTCTCCGTATTCATCATTTAAAACAACAGGATTGTATGGAAACTGGAATTGTCCAACAATATGTAATCCTTGTTTTTTCATTAAATTACTACCAAAATGTATGCGGTCCGGACTATCGTGGTTTCCTGCAACTGCGATTATTGGTGTTTGTAAATCAATAACTATCTTTTGTAATACATCATTTAATAAGTCTACTGCTTCTGTAGGTGGAATTGCTCGGTCATATAAATCTCCTGCAATAATTACAGCATCCGGTTTTTCCTCTTCAACAGCTTGTACAAACTGATCTAACACAATTTTTTGATCTTCAGTCATATATACACCATGAACAAGCTTACCTAAATGCCAATCCGCTGTATGAAAAAACTTCATATTACCCTTCTCCTTTTAGTTTACTGATTGTAGTGAAACAAGCTGATAGTTTAGTGTAGTTTTTCCGTTCTCCCATTCTAACTTTTGGACAATTGCACTACCGATTCTTTCTTCGTTTGATTTATATAAAGGCAATATTTCTTGAATAGTAAATAGATGATAACCATCTAAAATTAATTGAAATAAATTATCTTCTATATGTAATCTTACTTCTTTTTCATTTGAAATAATTTTTGTATGCATCTCAAATTTCATGCTAGATACAACCCCTTTTTTCTAATCTCTACATTTTAATAGTATAGTGGTCATGCAAGATTGACAAGTAAATACACCGCGATGTACATACTTTTTTAATTATAAATATTTTATGTTTTTTATATGAAATACGGTATGTGAAATTATTAATCTACAAAAATAAAAATGCCCTTTTAGGCATCCTTATTTTTGTAAGTACTCTTTCATAACGTAGTACAATACAGTTATTAAGACAATCGCTACAAAAAACGCAAATACGGCCACAACATACCCATCTTTATTTAATAAAAAGCATATGGAAATAGATATTATAAAAATCGGAAACACGAGACGTACCTTAGCCTTCACTTCTTCTGTCGTATCTGTATGATGAAAATACTGTGTAATTCCTACCATAAGAGATGACAAAATAATAACCGACAATAGTAAAGGTCCTGGCATTCCGATCTCTCCTTTCTCTATTTCTAATTATATACAAACCCCGCGCTCTTTAAAAGTTAGATAATTCAGCCTTTTAACTTTTTCTACATCCACTCTTTAATTTACGCCACGTATACTAACTCAATATAAGTTATACATATAATAGCGCCTTCAACACGACATTTTCAAATAATAGCACTTACAGTAATGTTGTAATATTCCTCTTCATTCTCTGAAATCCTGCAAATATAACTCGTCAAAATATGCAATAAATACTAACACTAAGCACCTAATTTAGACAAAAATTATAGAGGACATTTCAGCATGTATCAAGAAATAAGAATAGAAAGATAAGTAAGGGAGGATTTATAATGACTGAACACGTTTTATTTTCTGTTAGCGAAAACGGCGTTGCATCTATTACTTTAAACCGTCCAAAAGCACTTAATTCTTTATCCTATGAAATGTTACAACCAATTGGGCAAAAACTTAAAGAATGGGAGCAAGATGAGTGTATTGAACTCATCGTTTTAAAAGGAGCTGGGACGAAAGGTTTTTGTGCAGGTGGTGATATTAAAACGCTATACGAAGCACGTTCTAACGAAGTTGCATTACAACATGCAGAGCAGTTTTTTGAAGAAGAATATGAAATTGATACATTTATTTATCAATACAAAAAACCAATTATCGCTTGTTTAGATGGAATTGTAATGGGCGGTGGTGTCGGTCTGACAAATGGAGCGACGTATCGAATTGTAACAGAGCGTACGAAGTGGGCAATGCCTGAAATGAACATCGGTTTCTTCCCTGATGTCGGTGCTGCTTATTTCTTAAATAAAGCGCCTGGATATACTGGTCGATATGTTGCTTTAACGGCATCTATTTTAAAAGCTCCTGATGTATTATATATTAACGCTGCTGATTACTTTATGACATCAGATTCATTACCAAATTTCCTTACCGCACTTGAAAATGTAAATTGGAAAAAAGAAGATGTACATACTCATTTAAAAGAAGTTATTCGTACATTTGCAACTGCTCCAAACTTAGATGGCAATCTTTCTTCTTCAGTAGAAGAAATTAATTCGCATTTTGCATTCGATACAATTGAGGGAATCATTCAATCGTTAGAGAAAGATCAAAGTCCATTTGCCCAAACAACGAAAGAAAAGCTATTATCCAAATCCCCTGTTTCATTAAAGGTAACATTAAAACAGTTTATTGATGGCCAAGAAAAGTCAGTTGAAGAATGTTTCGCGACAGATCTTATACTCGCTAAAAACTTCATGCGACATGAAGATTTCTTTGAAGGAGTACGCTCCGTTGTAGTTGATAAAGACCAAAATCCAAATTATAAATATAAACAATTAAGTGATGTTTCAGAAGAAGATGTAAATCGATTCTTTAACTTACTTAACGCTTAAACAAAGAGGCCATATATTGTAGCACACTCTCAGCTACTCTATATGGCCTCTTCTTTTCAGTTAAATAATTTTAAATATAATTTAATTTTATTTAACTAAAATGTATGTTAAACTAACGTTAATCGAATTTTCTAAAAACAACAAAGGAAGGCGGATAACATTATGGAAAATTTTTTTCTGTTTATTATTATGTCTATATGTCTTATTATTCTACCCGGTCCTGATACAGCAATGGCTACGAAAAACACATTGATTGCCGGCAAAATCGGCGGCGTAAAAACTGTTTTTGGTACTTGTGTTGCGCTTTTAATTCACACTTTAGCTGCTGTAATTGGTCTTTCAGCACTTATTGTAAAGTCTGCTCTTTTATTTTCTATTTTTAAATATGTTGGTGCTGTATATTTAGTCTATATTGGTATTAAAGCCCTTTTAGCAGTAAGAAACACAGAAGACTTAAATACAGATGACATTCCAATAAATAATGATAATAAACATACTTCTTGCTTTCGCCAAGGGTTTCTTACAAATTTACTAAACCCTAAGGTTGCAGTCTTCTTTTTAACTTTTTTACCACAGTTTTTAAATCCAAATCATAATACATTTATACAACTTCTCGTTATGGGACTTACTTATCTCATTTTAACAGTCATTTGGTTTGCTTTTTATATATTTTTAATTGATAAAATTAGTGCTTTTATGAAAAAACCGAAGACACAGCGTTATATTCAAGGGATTACAGGAATCGTCTTAATTGGGTTTGGTATTAAATTAGCCTTTGAAAGAAATAGTTAACACAATACAAACGAAAATACACTACTTCATTATGAGTAGTGTATTTTCGTTTGTATTATTTTGATAATGAGTGGGAATGCACCCCACTCATTATCATTTCACTTTATTAAAACCAGCGCTCAGTTACAACTTTTTTACGTGTATAAAATTGAACGCCATCCGTACCATTTGTACCAAGATCTCCAAAGAATGAAGCTTTGTTTCCTGCAAATGCGAAGAATGCCATTGGTGCTGGAACATTAACGTTTACACCAATCATACCAGCATCAATATTGTCTCGGAATGTTTGTGCATGTTTTCCATTTGATGTATAAATAACAGCACCATTCGCAAATTTCGATTGATTTGTCAGCTTAATACCTTCTTCTAAATCTTTTACTCTTACAATACTTAATACCGGAGCGAAAATTTCATCTTGCCAAATTTTCATTTCTTGATTTACACCATCAAAGATTGTTGCACCAACAAAGTAACCTTCTCCAACTTCTTCATTGATTTTACGGCCATCTACTAGTAAAGTTGCTCCATCTGCTACACCACTATTAATATAGCCTAAAACACGTTCTTTATGAGATTCACGGATTAATGGTCCAACATAATTATCTTCGTTGAAACCRTCACCTACTTTTAACTTCTTCGTTTCCGCTACTAATACATCAATGAATTCATCAGCAATTTCATCAACTACTGCTACTACTGAACATGCCATGCAGCGCTCTCCACTACTTGCAAACGCAGACCCAATTACACCTTGTACTGTTTTCTCAAGGTTGCAATCTGGCATTACAATCGCATGGTTTTTCGCACCTGCTAACGCTTGTACACGTTTACCATTTTTTGTACCAGTTTCATATACGTAGCGTGCCACTGGCTCAGAGCCAACAAACGAAACTGCTTGAATATCTTTATTTTCTAAAATACTATTTACAACATCTTTTCCGCCTTGTACTAAATTTAATACCCCTTTTGGAAAACCAGCTTCATAGAATAACTCTACAAGTCGCTCAGCTAAAAGTGGCGTTCTTTCAGATGTTTTTAATACAAATGTATTACCGCAAGCAATTGCAAGTGGGAACATCCATAATGGAATCATCATCGGGAAGTTAAACGGTGTAATACCAGCAACAACTCCGATTGGGTAGCGCCAAATCGATCCATCAATTCCACTAGCAATATTCGGAAGAGCTTGTCCCATCATTAAATTTGGTGCTGATGTTGCAAGTTCTACCGCTTCAATACCACGCTGTACTTCACCAGTTGCATCCGTTAGCGTTTTACCGTTTTCTAGCGTAATGATTTTTGCAAGCTCTTCTTTATTTTCTTGTAACAGTTGTAGATATTTGTATAGTTGTCTTGAACGATTTGGAACTGGCACTTTAGACCATGTTTTGTATGCCGCTTTTGCCGCTTCAACAGCTTTTTCAACATCTTCTTTTGGAGAAAGTGGAACATAAGCGATGATTTTTCCGGTTGCCGGATTCGGAACCGCTTCTACTTCCGTACCAGTAGATTCTACCCATTCGCCATTAATATGATTTTTCACTCGTTTAATTTCAGTTGTAATCATTATATTCTCTCCTTTTTTATCATGGTTTTTATAAGTGCACTATTTTTGATTAGAAATTAATTGTTCGCTAACTTTCTTATATAAAGCAGCCATATCGTTTTCACCATATCCTGCCTCACTCGCTTCTTCATATACGTTTAATAGCATCTCACTTACTGGTAAGTGAAGTTCACTTTCTTTAGCTAAATCTACTGCAAATCCTAAATCTTTCTTTAATAAATTTACAGTAAAGCCTGGCTCATAATTTTCTGATGCAATGAAACTTTTATAATTACGCTCATAAATTCTACTTTGACCGTAACTTACATTTAAAATATCAAACATTTTATCTAAATCCATATTGTTCTTTTTCGCTAATGTTAAAGCTTCACTCACACCAGCTGTATAAAAACCAATTAATAGATTGTTAATTAATTTAACAGTTGTACCACTATCAATCTGCTCACTAACATGGAAAACATTCGCTCCAAGCACTTCCATGACAGATTCAGTTTTCTCATATACTTCTTTCGATCCACCAACCATAAACGTTAATGTACGGTTTTCTGCACCAATTACCCCACCGCTAACAGGTGCTGCTAAAAAGTCTACTTTCTTTTCCTTCGCCGATTCCTCTAATTGTTTGTTTAATTGTGGAGATACTGTACTTGTATCAATTAAAGCTACATTCGAGTGGCTATTTTCAAATAATCCTTCTTCCCCAAAATATACCGCTTCCACAGCACGCGGTGAAGGCAAACTTGTAAAAATCACATCGCATGTCTCTGCTAGTTTTGAGATTGATAGGCCGATAATTCCTCCTTCTTTTTCAAAGGAAGCTTCCGCCTCTTTATTCAAGTCCACTCCATATACTGTGTAGCTAGATTTAACTAAATTTTTAGACATTGGAAGACCCATGTTACCTAAACCGATAAAACCAATCTTTTTCATATCGCTTTCCTCCTATTTACACAATATATTTCCCGCGATTTATAATAACTTTCGCAATATCTCTCTTTTTCGTAAATAAGTTTGAGTATAAAGGCACTAATAATTGACGGATTTCAGCTAATATTTCTTGTCTATTTTGTTCTTCTGTGACAGCTGCTGAAAGAATGGAAATCGCGGATTCTTCTACTTTACGATATCCTTCTTCACAAATAACATCTGTTATCATTTGTTTCGTACGCTCTTTTTCCTCACCATTTTTACTAACTGCTTTCCTCGTACGTAAAAATGCTGATCCCATGACGTACACGTCCGTCAACATATTTGATAATACGCGTGAATATTCTTGCTCTTGCTCAATTTTTATTCCTGGAGTTTTAGAGAGCGTTTTCAAAGATTGTTTCAACAATTTTTTCGCTAATAAAATGTAACGATGGTTTCTTTCTACATTTGCTACATCAATTTCTACTTCAGCATCTTCTATTTTCTCGATTTGCTTCATTAACATTTTTGCAACTGTTAATCTATTAATTTCATTCGTTCCTTCAAAAATACGACTAATTCTAGCATCACGATATAATCGTTCTACTTCGTATTCTTGCATATAACCGTAACCACCATGAATTTGTACAGCTTCATCTACGATATAGGCAAGCGTTTCAGAAGCGTTTACTTTATTCAGTGCACATTCAATTGCAAATTGGGACATTTTTTTCATAAGATCTTCATCACTCTCATGAATTGCTTCATCAATTACACCCGCTGTACGGTAAGCTGCACTTTCTGCTCCATATGTAGAAATAATCATATTGGCAATTTTCTCTTGAATCATCGTAAAATCTACTAATTCCGTTTGGAACTGTTTTCGCTCTTTTCCATATTGAACTGATAAACCGATTGCTTGTTTTGCTGTTCCAATATTTCCAAAAGCAAGTTTTAGTCTAGCGAAGTTAAGGATATTAAGAGCTACGTGATGCCCTTTCCCAACTTCCCCTAAAATATTTTCAGCGGGGATGACAACATCTTCTAAAATAAGCGTCGCTGTTGAAGAACCTTTAATCCCCATCTTCTTTTCTTCTAATCCTATTGATACACCTTCACATGTTCTTTCGACAATAAACGCTGTCATTCCTTTATTTGTCTTCGCAAAAACAACGTATACATCTGCCATATGAGCATTTGTAATCCACTGCTTCTCACCATTCAACTTCCAAGCAGTACCCTCTTCATTCAATACTGCACTCGTTTTTGCACTTAATGCATCAGAACCAGCATTTGGCTCAGTTAAAGCATAAGCCCCAATCCATTCTCCCGATGCGATTTTCGGTAAATATTTTTCTTTCTGTTCTTTCGTTCCATAATATATGTAAGGCAATGTACCTACACCGGCATGTATATTAAAAGAAACGCTAAATGCACCAGCGTAACCCATTTTCTCTGCTACAAGACCTGAGACAGCCTTTCCTAACTCGAATCCGCCATAATCTTCTGGTACCTCAATGCCTAATAATCCAAGTTCCCCAGCTTTCTCAAATAATTGACGAGAAACTTTATAGTTATGTTGTTCAATATTCTCAATTTGCGGGACAATTTCTTGTTTAACGAATTGTTCTGTCGTTTTTGCAATTAAATCTTCATCCCCTGAAAAATCTTCTGGTGTAAAGAAAGTATTATTCACATCTTTATTGAGTGAAAAAAATTCATCCCATGGTAACTTCGTTTTCTCCATCTGAATCCCCCTATCATTTCGGCCTTCGTTGCTCTTTGCATATGCTCGTCTACGATGAGTGGAATATCTTATTATTGAAAACAGAAGGCGATGATTTTTCACATCAAGCAGTTCGTTTTGCCAAAGATGTATTTTCATCGCCTAAATCCTTCTACCTATTGATCTTCAGATAATACTGTTTTTGCAATTCCAGTATCTAACTCTTCAAAGTCATGATATGAAATTGTTTCATATAATTCACTTCTCGTTTGCATATTAGAAAGTGCATCTTTTTGAGAACCTGTTTCCTTAATTAGCGTAAACACATTCTCATATGCTTTTGCAGCAACACGAAGTGAAGTTACAGGATAAATTACCATTTGGAAGCCCATATTCGCAAATTCCTCTGCACTATAATATGGTGTTTTTCCGAACTCAGTCATATTTGCTAGTAAAGGTGCATTCACTTTGCTAGTAAATAAACGGAATTCTTCTTCCGATTGAAGCGCTTCTGGGAATATTGCATCTGCCCCTGCTTTTACATATGCATTCGCTCTTTCAATCGCTGCATCTAATCCTTCCACGCCGCGAGCATCTGTGCGTGCTACAATATATAAACTTGGCGCAACTTCTTTAATCGCTTTAATTTTTTGAACTAATTCTTCTGTAGTAACAAGTTTCTTACCGTTTAAATGTCCACATTTCTTTGGTAATTGTTGATCTTCAATTTGAACAGCCGCTACTTTCGCTTCTACCATTTCTACAGCTGTTCTCGCTACGTTTAGTACTCCACCAAATCCTGTATCAATATCAACAAGAACTGGTAAATCTGTAGCTCTAATTAGATCTCTTGCTCTTTCAGCTACTTCAGTAGATGTCACGATACCTAAATCTGGTAGACCTTTACTTGCAGTGTAAGCAGCTCCCGATAAGTATAGAGCTGAAAAACCTGTATTTTTCGCAACAAGAGCCGCCATTGCATCATGAGCACCTGGAATTTGCAAAATTTCATTTGCTTCTACTAAAGCTCGGAAGCGATTCGCAAGCTCCTCTTGTGTTGACTGTTTATTCACAACCCAAGCCATTATAAATTCCCCCTATTATTAAATTAAGAATAGATCTACAAATTCGTTTACATTCATATTTTCTAGTTTTTCTTCATTTAGACAAGCTTCATGGATTTTTTCTTGTTGCTTACTAGAATAATGACCTGCCATATTTGCAGTGAATTTCCGAACAACTTTTGGAATTGCTTCGTCTCTACGGAAACGGTGGCCAAGTGGGTATTCACATTCCACATTTTCTGTTACAGTACCATCTTTAAAATGAACTTGAACAGCGTTGGCGATTGAGCGCTTGTTCGGGTCAAGGTAATCTAAACTGTACTGTTTGTTTTCAACAACAACCATCTTATTACGTAATTCATCTACACGTGGATCATTCGCTACTACATCCTCATAATCATCCGCAACGATATCTCCTTTTAATAAACCTATTGCAGTAATGTATTGTAAGCAATGATCGCGATCAGCTGGGTTATTTAATGGACCTTCTTTATCGATAATACGAATTGCTGACTCATGAGTTGTAATTGTAATACGATCAATTTCATCTAATCTTTCTTTAAGTTCCGGATGTAATTTCACAGCACATTCTGCAGCTGTTTGTGCATGGAATTCTGCTGGGAATGACACTTTGAATAATACATTTTCCATTACATAAGATTCTAGCGGTCTTGCTAATTTTAATTCCTGTTTATTAAATAATACATCTTGGAATCCCCATCCTGGCGCAGATAATGCTGTTGGGTAACCCATTTCACCTTTTAGAGCAGTCATTGCAAGATGAACACCGCGGCTCGTCGCATCTCCTGCTGCCCATGATTTACGTGAGCCAGTATTTGGAGCATGACGATATGTACGAAGACTAGAATTATCAATCCAAGCATGTGATAATGCATTAAAGATTTCTTCACGCGTTCCGCCAAGCATTTTCGCAACTACTGCAGTTGTTGCTACTTTTACGTATAATACATGGTCAAGACCAACACGGTTTAAGCTGTTTTCTAAAGCAAGTACACCTTGAATTTCATGTGCTTTAATCATCATTTCTAGTACTTCACGTACTTTTAATGGTTCTTTTCCTTCTGAAATACGAACGCGGCTAATATAATCTGCAACTGCTAAAATTCCGCCTAAGTTATCAGATGGATGTCCCCACTCTGCTGCAAGCCAAGTATCGTTATAGTCTAACCAACGGATCATACATCCGATATTAAATGCACCTTTTACTGGATCTAGCACATAAGATGTTCCTGGTACACGTGTACCATTTGGCACGATTGTTCCTGGTACAACTGGTCCTAATAATTTCGTACACTCTGGGTATTGTAGTGCTAAAATTCCACATCCAAGTGTATCAACTAATACGTAGCGAGCCGTACTGAATGCCTCTGCACTTGTAACCTCTTTATTTAATACATAGTCCGTAATTTCTTCTAATAATGCATCTTTTTGTTTAATTTCATTTGTTTTAATCATGCTATTCTTCCCTTTCTGTCGAAAATTCGTTATTATTAATGATGGGTGTCGGTCAAACACCCATCTGGCGGGCGGTGCTAACAACTCCCCAGTTGTTTTTATTTACTAAATGCATGTCGCTCGCCAATATAATTTACACGTGGACGGAACAAACGATTGTTCGCATGTTGCTCAATTACGTGTGCACATAGCCCTACTGTTCTAGAACTAAAGAAGATTGGTGTGTAAAGTTGAATTGGAATACCAAGCATCCAATATACTGGAGCAGCATAATAATCAAGATTCGGATAAATTCCTTTTTCCTTCTCCATAATTTTTTCTCCAGCTTCACACATTTCATATAGTGTATAATCGCCTTTCACATCACATAACTGCTTTAATGCTTCCTTCATCATAAGTGCTCTTGGATCCATCTTTTTCATATAAACACGGTGTCCAAAGCCCATAATTTTTTCTTTGTTATATAGTTTCTTCTGTAATAACTCTTCAAATTTCTCAACATTACCAGCTTCTAAAAGCATGTACATAACCGCTTCATTCGCACCGCCATGAAGACTTCCTTTTAAGGATGCAACTGCTCCTGTTAAAGCGCCGTATAAGTCGGATTGCGTTGATGCAATAACGCGTGCTGTAAATGTAGAGTTTGGCATTTCATGTTCACTATATAAAACAAGGGAACGATCAAAGATTTTCTCTTCAAGTTCAGTTGGTTTCTTTCCAGTTAACATATAGAAGAAATTCGCACTATATGACAATTCTTGAAGAGGCTCAATTGGTTCCTCATTATTTAAAATATGGTAGCTATTCGCTACAATATTTGGCACTTTACTTAAAAGCTTGTATCCTCGACTTTTATTCACTTCTAACGAGCGGTTTTCGATATCACTATCGTAACCAGCTAATGCAGACACGCCTGTACGTAGCCCATCCATAGGATGCGTTTCCTTAGGCAATGCCTTTAGAACATTGAATACACCTTCTGGCACTGCATATTCTTCTTTTAATTTCTTTTCAATTGTTGCTTTCTCATCCTCATTCGGTAAACGTTCTTCTAATAAAAGGTGCACAATGTCTAAATACTCTTTTGCTTTTGAGAGTTCGATTAAATCATACCCTTGAATTACAATTTCACCTTTTACTGTGTCAAGAAACGAAATTTTCGTTTCCGCTGCTACTACACCATCTAATCCCGGGGAAAATTTTTCTTCAGCTTTCATCATTATTTCCTCCAATCCTAATAGATCTTCGTGCACATAACTGTAAGCCTTTACAATAATATGAAACTACATTTCTATTTCAATGTATCAGAGTTTTTAGAAGATTTCAATTTATTTTACAATGATAAGTTTCCTATACTTTTACCGATGTAATAATACAATTTTTCAAAAATAACTTTCATCTTTTATAAAGAAAGGACAGACATCCTTTTACAATTTTTTAAAACGAAATATAACAATTATCCATATAATCCCACTAAATATACCTTTAATCCCTTTTTCTTCAACAAACATAAAAAACCGAGCTGCACTCATGCACAGCTCGGTTTTTTATAATATTTATTTCATATTCCCATAAATATAATTCTCATATAAAATTTATTTATTTTTAATAAAATTATTATTTTACATAATTAAATTAAATTTCTTCCGTTTCTTTACGATAGCTTACAACTAATTCATAGTTTTGAAAGTACGAAAGATCATCAAAATCTATAAAAATAAACTACCGTCTTTCTCAACTGGCACTATTTCCCGAACTGGTTTCTCAGAAACAATCCCTAAAGAATATCCGGGCTGAATTGAGCTATTTCCTCCGTACCTTACAATACATCAAATAGATTCATCATGCTTTATACACAAAATCTTTTTTGCCTAATCGTTGTTTTACAAAAATGACAAATATAATTAAAGCTATTAATCCTGAAATTGCACTACCTGCGAATAAAATACGGTAACCAAACATTTGTGAAACAACTCCAAGTAAAATCGCACCTAATCCAATCCCTAAATCAAAAGCGGTAAAGAATGAAGCGTTAGCAACTCCTCTTTTACTAGGATCAACAATTGTCAGCATCGCTGCTTGTAAAGCGGGCTGTGCTGAACCGAATCCAACACCATATAATGCCGCTGCAATCATTACACCTATCAAACCATTTGAAATCGTTAGTACAACTATCGCTAAAATAGTAATACATAGTGCCGGAAGTATGATAAAAACTTCTCCATACTTATCTAATAGTTTTCCTGAAATAAGTCGTACAATTGTTAAAGCAATTGCATATACAAGAAAGAATGTCCCAGGATTCACATCAATTGATGACGCGAATAACGGTAAAAATGTTGTTATTCCTCCATATGCAAATGATAAAAAGAAAACAACAACCGTTATTGATAAAACGGATTTTTCAAACAGCTGAATTTTCCCTTTTTCTTTTTGTGGCGTGAATGGCATTTTCGTTATTAACGATAATACGACTGCCATAAAGGATAAAAGAGTTGCTAACAAGAATAGACCATGAAATGAATAATTTTGTACAACCCATAATCCAATCATCGGGCCAATTGCCATCGCGATTGTCATCGCCATGCCATACCAGCCCATCCCTTCACCACGACGTGAATCTGGAATAATATCAGTTATCGCTGTTCCAACTGCTGTTGTAGAAACAGCCCACGTCACTCCGTGAATAACGCGTAAAACAGCTAAAAGGACAATAGTTGATGCTAAATTATACGAATACATCGTTATTCCAAAAAAGATGAGTCCGAAAATAATAAAAGATCTTCTACCATATTGATCTAACATACCTCCAATAATCGGTCGTATTACAACTGCGGCTATCGTAAACATTCCCATCATCAGCCCAACTTGTGATTCATTTCCACCAATCTCTTTAATAAAGAGCGGGAGCGTTGGAACAAGCAAATAAAACCCTGTAAATAAAAATAACATCGCGATAGTCATTTGAATAAATGATTTCGTCCATAATCGTTCCATTAAAATCCCTCCATAAACACGTAAAATATTACGATTAACACATCCATTGTATATGTTTCATATTCCTTTTCCCTCCGCTAATAGGCGTATCTTTTCGTAATAAATGGTCCACCATCAATTCACATTGGTCTTACGACTTTGTACGTATGTTTTAACCGAAAATCCTATCTATGTGTACCTTTATAAGCATTAAAAGAATATACTACTTTATCATTGAAACTTAGGAGTGATCGTTTTCATGTGGGTATCCCCAAGAATAACCGCCGTTGTCCCAGCAGCTCCCTCAATACATGTTCCTACCGTTCATACAGCTAGTTCTGATGTTGGTATCGAACTTCCTGCCGCTTGGCAACAATATCAATCGACTGACCAAGTCACCCCTTCATTTTGGCATCATGGTACACACCCGAGTAGTACTACTTTTTATGGCCCTAGTTATCCAATACCGCCAACTCAAATTTTTTATCATTTCCCATCAATTTACTTTCAAAATTTCTATGGTACTTTTAATATTTAAAAATAATATTACTCTTTATAATACAAAAAGCACCAAAGAAACCGTTTTTCCCGGTACCTTCGGTGCTTTTAAAATGCATTATTTATTGTCCATTATTGGAAGGAGCCTCTCCTGTGTTCCCGCCCGTAGTTGGTGGGGTTGGAGTTTCTTGGCCACCTCCAGTGGTTGGTGGATTTGGAGTTCCTTGGCCACCTCCAGTGGTTGGTGGATTTGGAGTTCCTTGGTCACCTCCAGTGGTTGGCGGATTTGGAGTTCCTTGACCACCTCCAGTGGTTGGTGGATTTGGAGTTCCTTGGCCACCTCCAGTGGTTGGTGGATTTGGAGTTCCTTGGCCACCTCCATTAGTTGGTGGATTTGGAGTTCCTTGACCATTTCCATTGTTTTGTTCATTTTGCTTATTTAATTCATCTTGTTTCTTTTGCTCTTCTTGCTTCTTAAGTTCATCTTGTTTCTTTTGCTCTTCTTGTTTCTTAAGTTCTTCCTGTTTCTTTAATTCCTCTTGATTTTTCTCTTCTTCAGTTTTTTGCTGTTGATCTTGTTTTGGTTGTTCCGTTGTATCCGGTACGCTAGTATTTGGAGATGAATCACGTTTTTCACCTTTTATACGCAATTCACTACCTTCTTGAATAACACTACTTGGCATTTTAAAGCGTGATTTATCTGTAGCCATCTCGCTCATCATTTCTTTAAAGATCAACTGTGCAATTTTCGTATTTTTACTACTAATATACTCGTCTTTACCATCTTTCGTATATCCAGTCCATACTGCCATCGTATATTGCGGTGTATATCCTGCAAACCAACTATCACGAGTTGCACTTTCTGGAATTCCATATTGTGCTAGTTGTTTTGAAGAATAGTTAGTTGTACCTGTTTTACCAGCTACATCTAAAGAGGCCACATTTGCCGATGTACCAGTACCTGATGTAACTACAGAACGAAGCATATCAGTAATCATATATGCTGTAGAATCCGCCATAACTGATTTTGGTTTTTGTCCAAAACTTTGTGACTTGCCGTCTGGATAAACTACTTTCTTAACAAAATGCGGCTTCGTATACTTACCGTCATTCCCAAATGCCGCATAAGCACCTGCAATTTCAGTTGGTGACGCTTCATTTGTACCGATCGCTGTTGATTCTGTCGGTGCTACATTAAATGTAATACCTAATTTCTCAGAGAACTCTTTCGATTTACTAATACCTACCTCTTTAGCTGTTTTAATAGCTGGGATATTACGTGACTTTGTTAGTGCTTCACGCATTGAGATTGGCCCTAAATGACTTCTATCTGCATTTCTAACTTCTTGGCCAGTTGAATACTTAAAT
This sequence comes from Bacillus sp. 05T21, assembly GCF_056396785.1. Taxonomy (NCBI): domain Bacteria; kingdom Bacillati; phylum Bacillota; class Bacilli; order Caryophanales; family Bacillaceae; genus Bacillus; species Bacillus sp. 05T21. The sequence continues at coordinate 48,294 of NZ_JBFTMD010000010.1, forward strand.
GGAGAGTCATCAATTTGATGATAAGTAGCCCATTTTAAATATTCAATTGCAGGAGCGTAATCAAAAATTGGTTTCATCGTTGAACCAGCTGCACGATCTAATTCAATCGCCATATTATGCCCTTTAAATACTGCTTTATTTTCACCGCGCCCACTACCTATAGCGCGAACTTCTCCAGTTTTCGTATCCATAAATGTGAAAGCACCTTGGAATTTATCATTTGGATAATTAATAATATTTGTATTCAAAATATTATCAGCTAATTTCTGTGCTTTTGGATCCAATGTTGTATAAATTTCTAAACCATCAGATCCAATATTAACATCTGGTATTTCCTTTTCTACTTCTTTCACTACTGCATCCATAAATGCAGTATATGGCATCGCTTGTAGTTCAGCTGCACTCTTAATATTTTTATCCACTGGTACTTTCGATGCTTCTTCCATTTCTGCCTTTGTAATATAACCATGTCTATTCATTAAGTTTAGTACAGTATTTCTTCTTTCTGTTGCCCTTTGAACATTTTCTTTTTTCGTTGGGTCATAGTTATTCGGTGCTTTTGGTAAGCCAGCTAGCATCGCAACTTCTGGTAATGTTAAATCTTTCAATTCTTTACCGTAGTAGTTTTGTGCTGCTGTTGCGATTCCATATGAACGGTTTCCTAAATTAATTTTATTTAAATACATCTCTAATATTTCATGTTTTGAATATTGTTGTTCTAGCTTATACGCTAAATATATTTCCTGAACCTTACGTTTTGACGTTTTTTCCATCGATAAGAAGTAGTTTTTAATAACTTGCTGCGTTATCGTACTACCACCTTGAGAGCCATAATCTCCCTTAAGACTAACTAAAACTGCACGAGCAGTACCTTTAAAATCTACTCCGCTATGCTCATAAAAACGCGAATCTTCTGTTGCTAAAAATGCATTTTCTACTAATTTTGGGATTTGATCATACGTAACATTCGTCCGCTTTTCTTTCCCATATTCATATACCAAATTCCCGTCTTTATCATAAATTTTTGAGGATAACGGATTAACAAGTTTTGCTTTCTCAAGTTTTGGTGCATCCTTAATCATTACGAAAAAGGTAGCAACCCCTGCCACTAAACCTACAATACCAAGTAGTAAACAACTGATTAAAAATTTACGAAAAAACGATGTTTTACCTTTTGGTTTTGTTTTTTTAGAAGCTGGCTGTTTTTTCTTTTGAACTTGTCGTCGCTCCTCTCGAGAACRATAATTTTCTGACATGTTACTTTCTCCTGCCTTTCAATTCTCCCGTTGATTTACTTGAAAATATTGAGGTCACTTTCCCAAATACATTTAATCAAGAAAGTATATTGACCTGGAGCATTCAATATTTTCCCAATTCACAGATTATACATTTTAGAATACTTCTTATACAAACTATTTTCACTTCTATTTTTTCTAATAATACTGCCCCTTAAAGCATAGAATGTAAGAAGTGGATTTTTAATACCTCGTATAAATAATATACCTTTTTTTCAAATGGTCAATATTTTCTTATTTATAAATCAAAGGTGAAATAAAAATAGCACAACGATATGTACTTCGTGTGAACTTCCTTATAATTACGTATAACAAACATTTAATATATTGCATATAAGTATAATACTCCTTTAATTATTAGGATTTCAACACGACAATCCCCTTCTCTACAAGAAACCATCTAAAATGAAAAATAAGGAGTTGCGTAATGATGAAGCTATCTCCCGTTATTTCAAAAAAATTAGTTGCTGTTGGCTATAATCCTTTTTCTATGATTTTACGTATTCAACTAATGAATGGTATGTATGATTTCTTTAATGTGCCAGAAAGCATTTACACCGGTTTATTAAACGCACACTCTAAAAGTTATTATCATAATACTTATATTAAAAATTCTTACCGCTATACTAAAATTTAAACTTGATTGGCATACAAAAAAGAAAGGCGAATCAAATCCCCTTTCTTTTTTGTATGCCAATCGCAATTTACCTTCTATTTCTTTTATTAATTTCATCATACGCCTGAACTTGTTTTTTAAGTCGCCTGTCGGCTTTTTTATCATGTACGACAAGAACTGCGTGTATCGCTCCTGGAACCCAAAAAATTAAGGTTAAAATGAAATTAATAATCGCTTGAAACGGCTTTCCGCAAAATAAAACAGCTACCGGCGGAAGTAGAATTGCTAATAAGTACATCATGTCTGAAAAACTCCTTAATGTTTATTTTCCGATTCTTCCCCATCCATCTCCTACACTATCAAACCTATGAAATCATGTTATTTCTAAAAGCGTATATAAGAACTCATCATTACAAAAATCACATATAATAGTATAACTAAATGAGGAACCTCTCACTAACGTTAACAAGCTATTTTCACCTGTTCGTTTATATGTATATTCTACGCCTATATGAAAAAGCCTACAAAAACAATTAACACATCCATCTTGTCCTACTTCTAAAATTGAAATACTCCAAACTTCATTGAAATGAGTATTTCATCACCTTTTCTTAGATTCCAATCGTTGTTCCTCTACTATTTCGGTTAATCCAATTGCTGAAATTACAGTACCTATTGCCTGTATCCAAATACCTATTAGCCCTAGTATACGTTGATCTTCTTTATCTATATTACTGTCTTCTTTTCCCTTTTCTTCTTTTGATATATTTTTAATACCTTCATATGCTTGTAATCCCGCACCTAAACTTTGCATTGAATTCCCTAATACGATAATCCACTGTATTCCATTTATCTCATTCAATGCTACTTCTACTCCTAAAAAAGCGCCAATTGATTGCAAACTATTTCCAGTAATTATAAGGAAATCATTTTCTTTCATTTGTTCATTGAGATTAAAATACGTTCCTATTACATTTGAAATATTACCTAAAGCTAATAACTCAATCCCCGTTTTCGCTAGCGCTTTATTTTTATTATCTATAGTTACCTCTTGCTTCTCACATTTATCTTCATCTTTCGCATCATTAGTTGCTATAATTTGTAATATATATCCGAGAGCTTGTAATGAACTCCCTACAATAACAAGATCCGACTCAATCTTTTCTTCCCCTGCAAACCCTCTAGTTGTTCCAATTGCTGCAATAAGATTTCCTCCTACTTGAAACCAGGCACCTGTCAATTCTAAATCGCGTAGGTTCATTTCCCATCACCTATATTCAAATTTTCTAGTACATTCAAAACAAACAAATATCACCTTTAATTCATTATTCTATTTTTCATATGTAATTTTGTGCATCACATAATGTACTAATAATACAAAAGAGCACCTTTCAGGCGCTCTTTTTGACAAGGAGTTTCTCAATGAATGTATGCCGGACATGTCAATGACTCGCCGTTTTTATCTATTGATATATTTAATATATAATGAATTGCTTTATGTGACCACATTTCAGGTGTAGGAGATTCTTTTACATATTGAGGTGCACATAAGTCAAGCATTGGAGTGCTAATACTGCCACCTGGATCTAAAGCAACTACTGCCATACCATTTGGTAGTTCCATTGCCATTGACTGCGTGATACCTTCAACAGCAAACTTCGAGGCACAATATGGCGCAAGTTCAGCCTCGCCTTCTCTTCCCCAACTAGAGCTCATGTTAATAATAATTCCTTCTTTCCTAGCTATCATCGCCGGGACGAACGCCCTAATGACATTTACTACCCCGTTCACATTTACACTCATTACACTTTCAAATTCTTGTGCAGTAACTTTCCATAGAGGTGCATTTTGATTAACAATCGATGCATTATTTATTAACATATCCGGAGCCCTATACTTATTAAGAATACGACTTGCCCATTTACTAACTTGGTGATGATTTGAAACATCAATTATTTGAAAATCATGTGAAGCACCGTAATATTTATTAAGCTCTTCAATTTTATTTTTTGAGCGTCCACACCCTACTATGTTCCACCCCAATTCATGAAACCTATCAACCATTGCACGTCCTAACCCTTGCGTTACTCCAGTAATAATTACAAGTTTCCCAATGTCGTTTCGCTCCAACTTCATCTCCTCCTTTCCATTAATATTACTCTTTTTATTCTTATTCAACTTCTCACTTAAGTATCAATTCATTTCATACTTTAGAAGTATTTTTAATATTATATATTACAAACAAAAAGAGTAACCATCATAGTTACTCTTTTTGTTTGTATCGCTATTATTTTTAAATTGTATCTTCTATTCCCTACATTTCTCACATCGATAAATATAGGTTACACCTTAATGAAAGTATATTTATGTTTACGGTTCGATTTATCCAAATACTTTTCAATCCACTTTTTCAACTTAACAGAGCCCACCTCTATCAATAAATTTCCACCTAGTCTTATAACATACTTTTATTTAAATTCTCAATCTCATTTTGCAACTTTTTAAATTGCTCAAAATGCATTGTTATAGATTGAATACTATTCCTTTCAACATTTTGCTTTACTAATAAAACGCCTGTATCGTGAAAAATTGCTTCAAGTTCTTTCCTTATAGATACTTTCGTAATATATGCGGTTTTAATTGCCGATAAAATTGCTATTTCATTAAAATGTAATTTTATTTCATTAGGACAAAATGCTTTTTCGATCAATGTGACATCATTACTATAAATAAAAGCAACAAGTTTACTTGATTCTGCATCTGTTAAATCCACTGTTTTTATAACATTATCCATTACATTTTGCTTCCTTTAATTCCGTATATATTAATTATTCAAATTTGTTCTTTTTAAAATTCAGCTCTTCATTAATTTTAACATACTTTTTGCTCGATTGATTAAACAAAGCTTCAAACATTTTTCTATTCCGGAATATTTGTCAAATGAACCAATTAGACTGTACCTTCATATAGTAATGCAAACAATTACTTATAAAGTAGGTGAAAATTATGCCCTCAGTTGTTGGGAATTTAGTTGTACAAAATAGTAACGGATCTTTCAACTTAGGTGATTTCTACAATGTTTCCCCAAAAGAGAATACGAAAGCTTATAACGGCTCTGGCGCATCTAACGTTGGTTTCGTAGTGAACACTTTTAGTGGGGTTAGCGCGACTAATACATTTGATTCTGATCTAGCAGATCAAAACCAAGTTGGTACGGCCTAAACAGCTCTGTAATCATTTTTGTATAACATTTTAAAATTTGTCTATACTATACTCAGGCTGATACACAGCTATCGTCGATTTTTTGAGTGCCAATCTTTTTCTCCCTTTCCCTGGGACTAAGCAGCTAGCTTGCATCTAGCTGCTTTTTCATTTAGTTCTTCACCTCTTCAAAAAATTAGGTTTTTACAGATAGCCTGACTCACAGCCGAATTTTGAGGTGTAAATCTAATTGTCCGCAAATAGCTGGATAAATTAAAGAAGCTAAACTTCAAAATTCAGCTTCTTTTAGGTTACATCAATTATGTCCATTGCAGAAAATATATATGTTTTATAAAATGCATCTGTACATTTTACAATTTGTTGAATTGGATTTATATGAACCACTGTCATATAACTCGTAAGTACGTATCCTTCTTCAAAATATGTCACTAACATCTCTTCTTCAGACAATAATGAAGTTAATAATTTGTCTGAAATGCTGTCTTTCGCTTCATTTGTTATTAGCGGTCTTTGGACTTTTAATTTCTCTCCAATAATTTTTTTCATACTTAATAATTGCTCCGACATTACTGTAAACGGAACCCACTCTCTTCCTTTTTCCTGTACCTTTACATAATTCATTTTCTTTACTCCTCAATTTTCTACATCTATCCATTCATAAGAATAGAAATTTCACTTCTAAATACACTTTATCCATCTCTTATTTATATGTAGCGTAGCTTTCCAATTCAAAACTATTTATGAATTTGTAGAAATCTCCACTCCAAAAGAACATTCGTTCTAATTATACACGAACTAACGTTCTTCCGGAAGTGCAACATGTAAATTTTTCAAACAAAATGCAACTTTAATATATGAAGTTTATTCATACTCATTTATTACTCCCTTTTATTAATCAAATTTCTTTGCACTTCCTATCGCATCATAGAATACGTGTAGCAACAATAAAAGCGACTCCACCTAATGTGAAGTCGCTTTTATTGAACTAATTATATTTCTAATTTTACTTTTCTATCCTAACTAACGTTCTTTCTGGAATACAAATTTCAGCTATATCTCATTAACCATCCTTCAACAAAAGCATACACTTTTATTATGAACGAACTCACAAAGCTTTAGAAACTTATGATGTAAAACAATTCATCCCTCATAAGTTTCATACATATCGACAATTACTACCATTTATCCTGCTATTTGCAGGCAGTAAGATTCACACTCATTAATTTTTCACTTTCTTTATTGAATATGCTTGGGTTGCATTATAATATGTAATTCTCTCTCTGTTTCTGTTTTTTTCGGATTCCGATAATATTCCAGTTTATATTCTAATACTTCATACTCAACCATCCCAATCTTTATCCCTTTTGTTTCTTTTAATACAGCTAATAGAACGCTTACATTTTCATTAGATGATTCAAAAATTTTCCCACCGCCTTCTCTCTTAAAAATAACTTTCATATATTCTCCCCCAAATTAATTTAATAATCTAGTAAATATAAAAATATTCATCCTATTTTAATAAAGTGAAACTTTAATCAGTGGGGGTTTTGTCCATCACCCACTGATTATTAGCCTTCACCAATCGGGCTTTTACGAGCAGTTGATGTCCCACCTAATTCCCTCGCATTCGCCGAATTTTGAGGTGGGAGTCTTACTGCCCACAAATAGCGGGATAAATAATTCTTATCATCATTAAGAACATCCTTTTGTACTAAATGTTCAACATGTCACTTCCTATAAAGTTAATTTATACTCCAATAAATATGATATGTACTATTCTTTAAATTATGTCCTCAATTCACTCTCCAAGAAAATATATTTAGTTTATATTTAACAAAATTAATTAACTAAAACATTATCATTTCAACATTTTGCGAATTTAATTGCTTATTCCTTTTATCTACATCCAAATTTTCCTATTGTAATTCTTAATATTTAAATGTAATATTGTATTGTCTTACTATCTATTTATAACTCACACACTAACGCGAAAAGGGAACTCTATATGAGTTCCCTTTTCTATTGAAAATAAAAAAACAGAAATATAGCATTATGCTAAATCTCTGTTTTTCTTCTAAACCTTATTTCTCATCTAAGAATTTAAATGTATCTTTAAACTCTTTATCTGTTACTTTAATATCTGCTTCTTTCAATAGATCATTGATTACTTGTTGTTTCCATTTACCTGTCGCATCTTGCAGTCTTTGTTGTTCTAAATCTTTTCGAATCGTATCTTTTACTTCATCAAATGGTTTCAATTCTTTTTTATCCGTCACTTTTATTATATGATAACCATAAGATGTTTTTATTGGCTCACTTACTTGTCCTGCATCTAATTTATACGCAGCTTCCTCAAACTCTTTCACAGTTTGACCAGGAGCAAAACCAGCTATTTCTCCGCCCTGTTCCTTTGAACCAGTATCTTCCGAATACTGTTTCGCTAAAGCAGTAAAATCTTCACCATTATTTATTTTCTCTTTTACTTCTTTCGCAGTTTTTTCATCTTTCACTAAAATGTGACTTACCTTCATTTCAGGTTTATGTTTATCTTTCACATCTTTATCTGTGACAGTCGCTCTAATCGCTTTCTCAAGTGCAATTTCTGGCTTCATTCTCTCTTTTAATTCATCTTCATTCTTTAATCCTACTTGCTCTAAAGCCACTTTAAACTTGTCACCCATTTGTTCCTTCGCTGCTTCTACTTGTTTTTTAGCTTCTTCATCTGAAACTTTATATTTATCTAGCAATGCCTTATTTAACATCATTTGAGATAAAGTACTTTTTCCATATGTTTGCCTTAATTCTTTACTTAACTCTTTCTCTGTCACGTTTCCTACTTTTGATGTTGCAACATTTTCTGAGGAACCACACGCAGACAATGTTAGCGCCACACATGCAATAATAGTTCCCATAAATAGCTTTTTCTTTTTCAATTCAAATACCTCACTTTGATAAATGTATATTAGGAACTATACAGCGCTATTGTGAAATTAATGTGTTTTCCGCAAGTATTTCTCTTCATGCCAGAGACAAGCTTTATTAAATAAAAAAGCCGGCATAAAGCCGACTTTTTAACATCATTTAATCTGCACATGTTCTTCTTTGATCCATTTGTTCCCACCTATATCTATATATCCATCTTGACGATTCCAAATACGATAAGGGACCTTCCCATCGACCGCACCTGTATCATTCCCGTTTGGCCCATCGTACGTTCTAATTTCATATCCAGGTGTGTACTTTGAATATGCATAAAACCATTGTACATTAAAATGTTCTAACTTAGCCCACTGTTGTTCACCACCTAAACAAATCATATCTTTTTCGCCACCTCCCCAATAACCTTTATAGATTAAATATGGGATTTTTTTCGTAAGTCTTCCTGTAAACTGCGGATTCGCAGGATTTTCATATAAATTAATGCCGTATCCATCATCATATTTTGAAACTGCAATACCAATTCCATTTTGTTGCTTACTATCTCCAATACTAGATTGATTTGTTTGATTTGAACCTATAAACCAAGAAAGATTTTTATTCCCAATTAATTGATTCAAATCACATTTTCCAATACCAGGAACATTTCCTGAATCAGTATATTGCCAAATATCACAAGGATATGCTGGTTTATTCCCTCCATAACGAGGAATCCAAATAAAATCAGCATCAATATTACGAGCTCCAAATGATACATACGTGTGATGTCCTACATATAAACCAATTTTTTTTGCACCTAATCGGCGTAATTCATCAATAAATGCTTGAGTCCCGCCTTGCATATCTACCATTGTTTGAACTTCTACATCTGCCACCCAAAATTTAGCGTTTTTATCGCCACGATTCCAAAAATCTTGCGCTTCTTTTTTTGCATCTGAAATAGATATAAAACGGCAAAATGCATAATTCCCAAATGGGATACTACGTTTCTTCATTTCTTTCACATAACCTTGATACATAAAATCGACCGTATTCGAACCATCTTGAACTCTAGCAATAACTAAATCTAGCTGAGACGCTGCAATATCCCAATTAATATTTCCATTCCATTTCGAAATATCTACAATATAACCCATTACTAATCAACTCCTTTTTATTATCTTATTCAAAGCTTGTATTATTGTTAGACTCATATGCCTAATACAAACTCTCCATAAAATAAATAAATATAATCTCATCATTTTTTCAAAATATACAACCTATCTAGAATATTTTTCTTTAAATTAAATAGACAAATTTAACTTTTTCACTATAAATATCGGGATAAAACTATAAATAGTGTGCATACTATATGTAAGCTATTTTAGCTTAGACTCATAACTGACCTCCAATATTTTTCAATCTCCCTGTAACTAGGCAGCTAAATAATAAAAGCTGTCTAGTTATTTTTTTCTTTATGTACAAGAAAAAGACATTTTAATAATACAGTTTTGGTGTTATATCCTTATTTTGTATATTCCCTTCAATAACAAATCGTACATCACCAGTGCTTGTAACGCAGCTTGTAGAGAATAAAATAGGGATATCGCACACAACGTCGTTCATTACATCATGAAATACATTGGCAGCAACACCTGTAAACGTTTGACAAAGGTTTGAAATATCATCGTTAAAAAATTGAATAACTTTCGCAGCAAAAACTGGAAAAATAACATTCGCTCCACCTGGTAGCTGTGGTTGTACAACAACTTGTTGAAAATAAGGATTATTTTCTAACGCTACTTGAAATAAATGTGCAATTTCAAATGCATCTAGTGGACATGGAAGCGGATTTACAATCACACTTTCTTCGTTACTAACAACAACCGTTACACTTACATTTCCAAATTCCACGAACGGTTTAAGAAGCGTAGCTAATGCTATCGCTTTTTCATTACTCATAGCTTGTACTAAAATAATAAAATTCCCACCAACTGGAATAAGTGGACCAACTGTTACAGTTGGATCAGCACCTATAGAATTTTTAAGCTCATTAAAATACGTAATCCACGGTGGTAAAAGCTCAACTTGTACATTTTCTTGCATTCTACCTCCTTATGCAATTCTTATCACCATAATATGTAACAACTTTAAAATTGCATAAGGCATATATACTATTTTCTTACATTCATTATTTATAGTAATGAAGCAATTTAAGGAAAGTATTCTATGTTTCTTTCCTTTCCTAGCTTCAAGTAATATGCTTATTATAGATGCCATGTACTAATATGGCATCTATAATAAGCAACTACACTAAATTTACATATTATATTTAAATGTCTTCACATTCAAAAGAAGATTAACACATAAACCTTCTATAAATAAGGAGTTTATTTAATGAAAAAAATCCCTATCGTATTCAAAGTTCCCCCGAATTCAAAGCTAAAAGTTACATTCTACGGTCCTTGTAACGAAGTAATTACAAATGTATCTTTAATTAATCAACTACTCACCCCTACCTGCCAAACTGTATCTCAATATCCAGACTTTAAGAAATATATAACTGAAGTCCGATCATTATCAAATTATTAATCGTATAATTTTATGATTTATCGTTTCGAACAGTACGATAACGAAGTAATAAAAAGAGCCGCATCTTTCAAAAGAAACGGCTCTTGTTTCATTTCACAAAAACATGACTTCACTAAAAAACTAAAATAACTCATTAATTGATATTCTATTGATATTTTGTTGATATTTTACACATATTAATGAAATGAGCATATATTATCGTATGGAGAATCTCCACTCATAAAGCCTATCTTTTTTTGAGCATACTTTATTTGTATGCTCCTTTTTATTCTTTACTTAACGGGTTATCCTGTTAGCATTTCCAAATATCCACCTATAAAAAATTGAATATTCCAAAAAACTCTTTTCTTATTATGCACTATGAATATAAGTTTAATAATTTATCTGTAGCTACATTTTCAGTATCACTTAAATCGACAAAATAATGAAGTTGCCACAGTTGACTCTTCTTAGCTTGATTACTAACAGGCTTATCCCAAATAGGGTAAACCCTCATAGCCATTTTCCCTTTTTGGTTTTGAGTTTTTAATATTTTTTCTTTTAGAAGAATCTCTTTTGGAAAAATAAATTGTCCTAGTTTATTATCCGCTATACAAGTGATAACTAAAAGGTTAGGAGCTGAATCATAAGAAAATGCCTGATTGCTCATGGAGGCATTCTTCTCCCAAAAAGAAACAAATTGTCCCATCTTATTAGGCGTAATTTTTGATACCCTAAATCGGATGCTTCTATTATTCAGATGGAATACCCCTCCTGCATATTCTGAATTTTGCTTTTCTTCTTTTCTTTTAGTAATTAATAGATTATTAGGTTTGTAAATCATTTCATCTAGTTTTTCAATTATATTACTAAAATTTGTCATGTAAACGCACCTTTTTTATTTTCCAGTATACCAAGAACGTTCGTTCTTGTATATTAAACTTAAACAAATGTTGGCTTTGAATAGTCTTTCAAAGATTATTTTATCTACTCCATCCATAACTTCAAATTTTCTTTTATAGTATTTATTACATTACTCTTCCAATTCCTTGTATTTTTCATTATTATATTAATATAATAATATAAAACGAGGTAAATATTACATGAATCCATCCAAAATTGACTTCGGCTCCATAGAGCAACCTTTATTCCTATTAATTTTATATCTTATCGCAATTCTTTTAACACTCGGCATTACATTTAGTATATGTCATTCCCTTTTACTAAATTTAAATGCACCGAGATGGGTAGCACAACTGTTAGCTATCGTATTAACTCTAGGTGTTGCTTATCAAGTATTTATGAACTTATTTTAATATATTACCAATTTAACACCTTTAACTAAAAGGCCCTACCATAAGGTAGAGCCTTTTTTAAAAAAATAGTCCATAAATCACAAACATGTCTTTTATTTTATTGGAGATAGAAATCTTGCAGCTTCAAAATGCGTACTAATAAATCCTGGATCATTTTGTATAATCAGTCCATCTACATCACTCTCAGCAAAAATTTCAACTACATCTCCTGCATGTAATTGAAGTATTGTTGAAACAGCTACGACATTTGCAAAATTGGGTGGACCAAAAAAGTCATTATCTATCGCTATAGCTGGATTATCATTTACCCGAATTTCTACACGCGCTCTATAATTCGTATTACTATCATTAGGTGCAAAGCTGATTGTACCAATAATAGAATAAACCCCTCTAGTCTTCGGAATAAAATCTGACGTTACTGGATTATATTCATCCGCTAAATCAAACTGTTCATTTTGGAATAATACTTTAACAAAAGTATTTGCAGTGACATTTTGATCTACTGTACTAACCGCTCTAAAAGCAGATGCCCTTACAAGTTTATCTTTCTCATTATCACAACACTTATCGTAATAATCTGTACTCTTCTTACAACAAGTATGCTTTGTCTTTTTATAGCCATTGCAATGCTTACAATAATAATAAGACATATTTATATCCCCTTTCTAAATCTATTGTTGTATACTATGCAAAATAAATTTAAAAAGTTTGGACGAGCTATTGCTATTATGAAATTAAAAAACTCCACCGAAAAGCAGAGTTAATAAAATTTTTTCCTTTTTAATATTTATACAATTGGAGATGGGAATCTTGCAGCCTCAAAATGAGAACCGTCTTCTGTACTACTAATAACCCCATCTATACTACTTTGTGCAAAAATCTCGACAATATCACCTGCATGTAATTGAAGTATTGTTGAAACACTTACGACATTACCGAAATTTATTGGACCAAAAAAGTCGTTATCTATAGCAATTGCCGCATTTCCATTCACTCGAACTTCTACACGCGCTCTATAATTTAAATTTGTATCGTTCGGAAAGAAACCAATCGTCCCAATTACGGAATAAACTCCTCTAGTCTTCGGAGTAAAATCTGATGTTGCTGGGTTATATTCGTTCGCTAAATCAAATTGTTCATTTTGAAATAATACTTTAACAAAAGTATTAGCTGGAAGGTTTTGATTAACTGTATTTACAGCTCTAAAAGCAGATGCTCTTACAAGGTTATTCTCCTTATGATCGCAAGAACAGTCATCACATCTTTTACCGCACTTATTATAATAATCACTTCTTTTTTTACAGCAATCATGATTTTTCTTTTGGTAACTCTCACAATTCTTACAGTAGTAATAACAGGACATATATAGTGCTCCTTTCTACTCTATTACCGCATACTATGTATGCTAAACTTGAAAAGTTTGGACAAGTTGTTGCTATTACAAAAAATAAAAATGCTCCACCATAAGGAAAAGCAAAGAGAAAGCATATACAAACAAAGCACTCATATAATATTCCAGTTAAATCAGTAATACAAATTATCTAGTTTCATCAACTCGGATTTTCAGAAAAAAACTCCTTCATGCGATTTTATTATTATTAAATAGATTATATTGTTCAGTGAAATATGTAATATTTCATATTTTGTTATTTCAATATTCTTTTATTACAGATGAAGTGATAACAATCTCTTGTATTCCCTTTAAAATCAACAATATACCCTGTGCCAAATATTTTTCTATCCTCTAGAATTATTACTAAACATTATATTCAAATATTATTTTTGTGAATTATTGACCTGTACAAACGTAAGAGTTTTGTGTATTCTATGGACAAGAAATAAGGTAAGAGTTACTCTTTGCCATTTTAGGAAAGCATCCAAAATTTATAAACGCTTGGCAATAATTTTTGCCAAATTCCTCTCTCATCATTCTTATCGTCACCTTTCATTTTGGAAAAATAATATCCCCCCACTTAAGAATCCTTGCGTTGCATATAACTCATGAGGTTGTAACATTCTCATTCCAATATCTAAAATTTTATAATTGTTCCCTAGATACGAATCATTTCTTATAAGGACGCTCTGTACTTGCGCCCTTATATAAATACTTAAATTTATTCCCCCGCATATTTTTATAAATTGTATACAGTTCCATATGGAATTGTTGAAACAGAAATTCCGTATGGTGTAATATGATGCATTGGGTAATAATACTCCATAGATGGATAGTACGGTTGTATGCCTTGCTGTATTTGTTGCATTTGCTGCTGTGCTTGTAACGCTTGTTGAACAGCTTGAATTGTAGTTTGTGCTCCGCTATACGTAATACCCGCCGTACCATACGGACGCATTCTATCTCGGGTATCAAAATATGAATAAAACATTATTATTCAACTCACTTCCATATAAGTTATTACAAAGTATGTTATGATTCTTAATTTCAGTGAGTGTTAAAAACTAATCCACTAGCTTTTATTCAAATAGCGTTTTGTTCACCTTCCTTCTTTTGACCCTCACTCTTTCCCGAAATATCCCAGCGATTTTTCGCATTCAAGGCCCATCTTTTCACCGACAATCAATCGGTCTACATTTGCAAGCATCCACGGGTATTCAGGATGCTGCAGGATTGCATTTCTGCGTTGTACCTTTAAATCCCGTACGCTTGGAATCGACTTATGGCATCTTGTAACTTTTCGGCATCGATAGACTTTGTCATGATACCTTCTTGCTCCTGTGGATCAGCTTTACCATAGCCATTGTGCATGGACATCTGGTTTTCTAGCATCTAGCTCACCTTCTTAAAAAATGCAGGATTTCCCTTTCCATTATCGAATTAGTAATGTTTGGAAAGGGGGTGTAACATGGCAGAAATTAAAGTAGGACTTACACAATTTTTAGACTTCACACTGAAAAGTAGTGCAGCTAAAACAAACTTTGTAAAAAATCTAAAATCTCAACCTGAATACCAACCAGCTTTTGATTACTGGAAACAATTACGAGACACTGTTATTAAATTTCATCAAAATGAACTACCTTTTGAATGTTTCGAAACATTAGTGCAAACGGTTGATCAAAAGAAAAAGCAAAACTATATCGATGTCATAAAGCAGTACAAAAAATTTATTAAAAACAACGACGTCTCTTGGTTCGATCCAGGAAAATCACATTGGATATCAGATAATTTAATCGTCCGCTCATCACCTGAACTCGGTTTGCTCATTAATGATGAGCCGCATCTTATCAAACTATATTTCAAAGGAAAAAAAGAGCGAATTGATAAATACAACATCAACTCAACACTGACATTATTAAATGAATCAACATTTTCAGATGAACATAACGATGTGAATTATACGGTTCTTAACATCCAAAAGAACAGAATGTATACGAATAACTCTATTAATAATGATCATTTAATAGCGCTTGAATCAGAAGCTAACCAGCTTTTTTATATATGGAATAAGGTGTAAAGGGTACTATCCATCTCTTTCAATACCTTTTCCATGCATAATTTGGGCACAATTTTCACAAATCCTATCAGTTTCATTTAATTGAAGCTCACCTTCTTGTTCCTCACAAACAATGCAGGGTGGGCGTTTTTTCGAAAATAGTTTCTTTAACCATTTCCGCATCCTAACTCACCTCCTCCGAAAGAGTGATATAATGAGCTCTCTCCACTAAATCAGCGTTACCCCCCTGGTTTTTTAACCGATGAAGAAGATCTTCGTTTTTTAGAACATGCAAAAGAAAACCGTTATTATATCGCTTATCTTCTTGCTATTACATGTGGAATGCGTAAAGGTGAAATCTTAGGTCTACAATGGAAAGAGATTGCTGATTTTACCTGCCATTACTTTAATGGCACTAAATGACCATCTGCAAAAAATCTCTGAGGAAAAAGAGCGATATGATGAAAGCTATAATGACTACGATTTGGTCTGCCGTTTCAGAAGTTTGACACAGCTCTGGAAAAAGCTTATAAAGAAAAGTGAGGTTCCCGATATTCGGTTCCATGATCTGAGGATTATGTTAAAGCAAGGTATACATCCGAAGATTGTGAGTGAACGATTAGGACATAAAAAAGTAGGTATCACCTTGGACACCTACTCACATATTGTACCAGGCCTTCAGGAAACTGCGGTGGATCGATTTGCAAACGAATTATTCGGAAAGAAAAACTTTTGTTAGAAGTTTTCGTTTCTAGGCAAAAACACCGCCTAAATAACCCCAAATATTATAAGTGAAAAAGGAGAAACAAACATGAAAGAAATCAAAGCTGAACAAGAATTCAAAGACATCATCGCAAGCGAGGAGCCAGTAGTTGTTAAGTTCTTTACTACATGGTGCCCAGATTGCGTGCGTATGGACAACTTTATCGGAGATGTAATGGAAGAGTTCAATAAATTTGAATGGTATTCTATTAATAAAGATGAGTTCCCAAGTATTGCTGAAGAGTATCAAGTAATGGGTATTCCAAGCCTACTTGTATATCAAAATGGCGAAAAGTTAGGTCACTTACATAGTGCAAATGCAAAAACGGAAGAGCAAGTTACTGAGTTTTTAGAAGCATACTAAGAAACGAAAAACCTCTGAAAAATCATCAGAGGTTTTTTCGTTTTCAAATTGTTCTTTATCTTTGTCTCTTTCTGGAAAGTGAATATTATAATGCTTTCTCCTCTTCTTATTGAAGAATTTTGTTATCATTTCTTATATATTACTCACACGAGGAATTACAAAGAGTCATTTTGCGAAAAATATATATGAAAAAATTTTTGAGAATCGTTATTCTCGCCCTCTTTCCATTTGCCATAATCATCATTACTTGTTTAATAAAGTGAAACTTTAATCAGTGGGAGTTTTGTTCATCCCCCACTGATTATTAGCCTTCACCAATCGGGCGTTTACGGGCAGCCCGACTCCCACCTAACTTCTTTGCTCCAACTGAATTTTGAGGTGGGGGTCTTACTGCCCTCAAATAGCGGGATAAATTTCTACTTTGTACTTTTCAACATATTTTTCCTTAACGAAACTTTGTTATCCCCTTCTTAAAAAGCTATAAAACGTCAACAATGTTTGTATAGACCCACACGAGTTTCGTTTGATACTCTATGTATAGAAAGAAATTCCTTGTAGAAAGGCGAGTGATTAAAATGGATTCTCTTTCTCATAAAGAAGCTGATAAAGGTGCTATTGTCAGCATTATAGCCTACATATTTTTATCCTCTATGAAAATCATCATCAGTTATATTACCCTCTCTAGCGCATTACGTGCTGACGGTTTGAATAACTTAACGGATATTGGTGCTTCTTTAGCAATATTAATTGGCCTGAAAATTTCTCGTAAGCCTCGTGACCCAGATCATCCATATGGGCATTCGCGTGCAGAACAAATCGCATCACTTGTTGCTTCCTTTATTATGGCAACGGTCGGATTAGAAGTTGTTATTAGTGCAATTCAATCGTTTTTCAATCCGAAACAAGCAGCACCTAATGTACTTGCTGCTTGGGTGGCTTTATTTTCTGCTGTCGTTATGTACGGTGTATACAAGTATACGAAAAAGATTGCAATGCGAACAAAAAGTAAATCATTAGAGGCTGCTGCAAAAGATAATTTATCAGATGCTCTTGTAAGTATTGGTACAGTAGTAGGTATAGTCGGAGCACAGTTCCAAATGCCTATTTTGGACCCTATTGCTGCTTTACTTGTCGGTCTTATTATTTGTAAGACCGCGTGGGAAATTTTCGTAGAAGCTTCTCATATGCTAACAGATGGAATTGATCCTGAAAAAATGGATGAATACGCTGATGCTATCGGGCATATTTCAGGTGTAGAACATATTGTAGATATTCGTGCTCGTATGTATGGGAATCAAACGTATGTAGATATTACAATTGAAGTAGATGCTCGAATAGATGTTAGAGAAAGCCATTGTATTACTGACAATATTGAAGATATGCTTCGAAAGAAATTCGGAATTTACCATGCTCATATTCATGTGGAGCCCATGCAAAAAGAACCTATTATGACATAGGTTCTTTTTTAATGAACGCCTTATGAAATATAACACATAAAACGAGCCAGCTACCTCCCGCTGCCCATCCGGCTAATATGTCAGATGGATAGTGCACGCCAAGATAAATTCGGCTAACTGAAATAGATAATACAACGAAGCTTGCTATAAAAATAATCAGCAACTTTTTATGCAATGAAATACGATCTTCTGTAATTGTGACGTATGCAATAAATCCTAAAAAAGCAGTAGCATTCATCGTATGACCGCTCGGAAAGCTATATCCAGTTGCTGTAACAAGCTGCGTCACATCAGGTCGTGCTCGTTCATACCATAGTTTGAGCATACTGTTCAAATAACGTGATCCGTAATAATTAATTGTTAGAAGTAATGCACTTAATATTTTTTTTCTAAGAAGAAAATACATTACAAGTATAATGAGTAACGGGAAATATATTCTTTTTGAACCGATAAAGGACACCCAAGTAAAATAGGTTGTCAAATACTCGTTTCGGAAACTTTGAATAAAGTGTGCGACTACATTATCAAATTTTTCAATACAAGCGGTATGATACGAAAGTGATAGTGCGACAAAACAAATGAGTAGTGTACAACTTAACAAGTATAAATGTCGGTATCGTTTCACATACATAACCTCACTATGCAAAAAAATGGAGCGGTTGTTTTAGTTTTCCTCCCCATTTCTTTTTTATGCATAGTTTATTAAAAAATATTATTGTTAATTTTTTGCTGCATCGTTGGAATATCTTCGTTTGTTACTGTAAAGCGAATAACCTTCTCATCAAGATCAAGCGCCTCTGCGAATAAACCAGCCAATCCACGTGATTTTCTATCTACTTCCATAATAATTTCTAATCGGTCGTGGGCACTTGGCAAAATTAATAATTCTAATTCATCTAATTTCCCATAATACTCTCCGGAAACTGGAATAAACTCAAATTCTTGCGCGAATGGAACTTGCTTACGTAATCGATACGGTAATTCTTCGCATTCTACATGACGCGCTTTAAAACCTAATTGATTTACACTATTTAATACACTGTTCAATAGCGCATTCGGCAACACTTGAATATAATCACGGTCACTTGGATCAATACTACGTTTAATATCAAGGCCTGTATGAACCCAAACCGTTTTCATTCCAAGTGTTAGTGGTACTTCAATTGGCATTAAAAACGAAAATGGAATTTCCACTTTTTCATTTGGCTCTACAGAAAATGGATCTGTTAAACGAACTCGCTCCAAATCATACGTTGCCATTACTTTTTTATCATCCACTTCTCTTACATATGACGTCGACAATGTTAAGTAAATGCTTTCAATTTCTTGGTTAATTGAACCTCCAGTTATATGAACCTTCCCTACTATCTCTTCTCCAACTATATACTCATCTTTTTCAAGAACAGTATCTACTTTTGCACTACCAATACCAACGCTTGCTAAAAACTTTTGAAACATGAAGTCTCCATCCTTTCTAAAGCGTAAGCTACATCTTTTTTCAAATCTTGTACATTTTCATAGTAGGGCGCTTTCATTTGTAACATTCGCATTAGCATGTCGCGATTATATTCTTCCAGCGCTAACTCTTCATACCAAGGTTTTTCCTTTTTTTCAGTCGATTCATAACTAGCATACAATAAAAATAATACGAAATGACCGAGCGCATAAAAATCGCTACGAAAGTGAACTTCTCGCATCAAAGCTTGTTCACCTTCATAAGTTATAGCACGCTCATCACCCTCACCTTTCAATTTAGCCAATCCAAAATCAATAATACTAATCTGATTTTCTTTCATTAATATGTTTGGAATACGTAAATCTCGGTGAATGATACCTTTACTATGAAAATACGAAACAATTCCTAGTACTTCATATAAAATTCCAAAAACTTCACGTTCATCATATACTTGGCCATCTAAGAAAATACAATCTTCGAAATTTTCCCCCGGCATATACTCCATCACCAAAAAGTTCTTTTTCTCCCATATGAAATGATCATGTAGGTTAGGAATTGACGCATGATTTAATGTTTGTAAAATCACTTTCTCTTGCTCAAATGATTTTCTACCAGACTCATATCTTTGTTTACTTTGCCTTAATTGTTTTAAGACTTTATATTTATTTATTTGCAAATCATTAACGATATATGTAACCCCATAACTGCCCATTCCAATTACTGATTCAATCTTATAACGCTCTGCAACGATTGTATTTTTTCGCAGTGGTCTATCAAATAAAGCTAGTATACGACGCCATTTCATCAGCTACTTGAAAAGAAACTACGGCTTTTACGTTTTCTTTTATAATGCTGATGCCCATAACCAGATGAACGTCGTTTATTATCGCTACTTGAATATGAGCGCCCTCTATGACGATAATCACTACTTGAATACGAACGATGTTTTTTCTTTCCTAATAAAGAATCAATAATTTTTTTGAACATCCCTTCACCTCTTGTATAAAATTTTCTTTTAATTATACCAACAATTCTTGTCTATATTTGTGACAAGTTTGTAAAGAGTAAAAAACGACGAGTTAAGCCCGCCGTTACTTTCAATCTTCCTCTTCATCAAAAACTTCATCAATCATGCATTTCTCTAATAAATACTCAAATGTAATATCTGCCAGGTCCTCAATTTCTTCTCTTTTTGGAACGTACCCTCTTTCAATTAGTCGCTCATAAAAAAACTCCGCAATCTCTTCCGTGTCAATTACGACTTCAATTTCCTTCATGAGCATCACTCCTTTATTTCTGTTTTATGAAAAAATCTCAAAATTATGTATATGAGATTAGAAAAATAGTTTTTCTTTTTTTATAAGTCATATCATGTAGGTAAAGGGCATACGATGTTAGTACAAGCTATCCAAAGGGGGAAATAATAATGGAATACCAATATGAAGTAGATCAAGAAGTAGGGCAAACAAAAGAAGAGTTCATGCATGAAGATCAATGGGCAGACTCTCTTATTAAATGGCTTTTTATTTTTTTAATAATTGTAGGCATACCTTATACTGCATATGTTGTTGTTCAATTTATTCTCTCTTTCTAGTTAACTATTTTTTCTCTGTCAATTTAACTAAATAATTTTGAACAACATCCATAACAATTTTATATTCTTCATCTTTAAATGTATCGAATAATAAATGATAATCATTATAAATATCTAATAACCCATCAATAATTTCTTGGCGATTCGTCTTTACACTTACTTTTTTCGAATTGTTAATCGACTTCAATTTTCCTAAATCCAATTTATTCATACCAGCTTTATCTTGTTTCATTTTCTTCAAAATTGCATTTGCCGTTTGTGCATTGGCAAGTAATGTTAAATCTGATTCATCAGCTTCTAACCATTCACCATCAGTAATTCGTGACAATTCATATATAGTATCTTCCCATGCATCATTTTTATATCTCCATACTTCTGTACGAAAACCAACAATACGAAAAACATCTTTATCATATCCAGTTACTTGCACGAGATCACCAAAAGTAAAGTTATAATTTAATTCAATCCACTCTGTGTCGCCCTTTTTCATTTCCTGCTCTGTAACATGCTGCAAAGTTTGTTCAACATAAAATCCATCGTGATTATTTACTTCGTATACGTAAACTCCATCTAAAACTTTCATATTTGTAATCTTTCTATTTTTATTGGCTCAAGTTCTTCTTCATAAAACTCCTTGAAGATATCCGTATCCTTTAATTTTGAGTAAAGTTCCAACATCTTCTTTACATCTTCTAAATCAACGGAATATTCGTTCACCTTCATGTGTATCACTCCTTTATATAATTATAAATCAGAAAGAAAAACCCGTACACACTGAATATGTACGGGTTTAACTTGCTTTCTCATTGTCATTTTTATCTTCACTTTTACGTTCTTTTTCGTCTTCCAGTTTTATTTCTTGTGCCAATTCAAGGAGGGCTTTTGCTGCTTTACGAGCATCAAACTTTCCAATTTCTTTGTATTTAAAATTCATGATGCCTCTCACCTCTGCCGATATGATATGCGAGACGTTTTGTCTGTGTTCTTTGTCCCTATCGTTTTTCTATCGAGAGAATGAAAAGTGTAAATCAAAAACTAAAAAAAATAAAAAAGCCTCCCTAAAGGGAAGCTTTCTCATAATCAATTATTATTTAATTTCTTTTAGATTTCATTACATAAAACTTAATCATTAATCTCTTGAATCAAGAAAGTATCTTCCCCCAAATCAAGAACAGTATGATTTTCTTCTAATAATCCTGTATTACCGGATGTAAAAATAATTTGAATCTCTCCTTTGTGCTCCTTTGCAAGTAACTTTAAGATTGTAGTAAACGCATTAAAAGTGCCTTTATCCAAATTCTGTTGTCGAGGTTCATCAAAAATAAGAATTTTAGGATGATTTGTATCTTTTTCAAGCGCTGTCTCTAGAAATGCCAAATAATAACTAATAATAATTCGTATAAGACCACTGCTTGAAGTAATATAGAACAAATTTTTCCCGTCGATTTTTGGCCTATAATCATTTTTATCGATTGTTATTTGTTGAAATATCTTATTTGTAGCTTCTTTTAGTTTTTCACCATCAAACCCGTCTTTTATAAACTCAAGCTTCTTTAGCAACTCTTTAAATGCTTTTGTAAAAAACTTAAGTTTATCATCATCATCTTTTTGTTCTTCTTTCTTATTCACACTTTTTACGAGCCCCTGAACTTCTTCGTCAAGGTTATCAATTTCTTGTAGTGCCAATTCATATTTTGAAATTATCGCTTTTTCTCGAGTTAAATTACTGATTTCATTATTTAATCTGCCTATTTCTCTTGATAAAAAATGATACTCTTTTAAATAGTCAGGTTTTAGCCTTGTATCTAGTTCATCTAGGGTTTCTTGTATTTCTTTAACATCTAAATTAAGCAAAAATAATTTACTCTCAATTTCTTCTCTTTCCCTTACTTTCAACTTCTTTATGTTTTCAAAATCCTTTTTTTCATCTAACAAATATCCAAATAACTGTTTGCTTTTCGGATGATTATTTATCATAAAATCATGTCCGCATAATGAGCAATTATTATTTTCAAGTTCGTACTTTTCATCAATTGTAATATTACTTAAACAATGGGGACACTTTTGAATAGGCAAAATAGAAATCATTTTTTTTGCAGTACTTAACTTATCTATTTTATCAATATCTAAATTTATCTTATTGATATAATAGCTATATTCTTCTATTTCTTTCTCCAGAATATGTAGCTGCTCTTCTTGTCTTCTAGTGATATTGTTTAGCCTTCTGAATTTTTCCCTTAAAGGCTTAACATTATCATTCACTTCTATTTTACTCTCTTCTATATTAGATAATTGCAATTGATATTGTTCCAGCTTATTATTCAATTCTTTTGTTTCTTGTTCGTTAGCCGCTAAAGATTTTAATTTAAAAACAGATAATATATCCTCTATATCCTGTAATGATCGACGTTTTCCCTTCAGTTCTTCCCTTTTAATCTTGAGCTTTATCTTCTCGCCTAAATTTTTCACAGTACTAAAATTCATTAATATTTCAAATACCTTTTGTTTAAGTTCTGGAACACCATAGTAAGGATTCACTGCTTGGATATCATTCCATGAAGTTTGAGGGATAATAAATAATGGCATCAAATTTTGAAAATAGACTTTTGTCCCATCATATTGTACTTCTGGCAGATCAAAATACTGGAATAAGAATTCTTGAAATGTTTTGTTCCCGTCTATATAAGCATCCTTTTTTATTTTCAAATACTCTATTTCTTCTGCCACATCGATATTTTCTATACCTATATTGTGATATATAGTAATTGGAGAATTTCTTTCTAACGCATTTCTTGCGATTGTAACTCTTTTGTTTTCATGATTGATTAATTGAAGAAAAATTGTATTTTGAATTACCTCTTCACCATTAATTTGCTTCATGATAGGCGGAAAATTAGTATCATTCCAAGACGATTTCCCATATAAATCTTCCCCGCCTAAAGCGTATATGATTGATTTAATTAATGTACTTTTCCCAAGGTTATTCTCACCATAAATTAAATTAATTTCTCTTTTTGTTCCATCTTCTTTTAAAAATGAAACAAACCTACCATATTTCCGATGTGACTCCGTCAAAATATCTATTTTTATAGCCTCAATATACATCATTTCCCCCCCCTAAGATTAGTTCTGGAAAATTACTAAATATAAACTTATCTATAGCTTCATTAGTTGTATTCTTAGGAAATATATTATTAATTATATTCATTCTATTAGTCCACAAAGGTTCTTTTTGTTGAATTTTATCAGCGATTTCCAATCCTAAACTAGTTAAACTTATACAAAATTGAGGTTTTCCCGAACTCGTAACCTTAGATAATTCTAATTCGATTAACCTTTTACTGAGCATATAGTTAAATATTTCATCGTACCTATTATCCCAAGGTCCTCGTAAATAATGAATCATTGGAGAAAAAGCTTCATATTTTTCATATGCCTTTAATTCTAACATTTTATTTAAATTGGTTTTATTTTTCTTTTCCAACACCTTTTCTAAATAAAAGGGATATCTAATTAAGAAATCGTAAAAAGCAAACTTTCTTCTGCCATATAAAACAGGATAATTAGAAACAATAGTCTTTTCATTACCACATATTCTAATTAAAAGTAAAATTCTATACGTATGAAAATCATAATCATCATCCGGCTTTATATAGTTAATTTGTTGATCCAAAGGGACCATATCCATGTTAACTCTATTATTCATTAATATATTAAAAAACACACTACTTTTCTTTTCCATAAAATTACTCCTTATGCCATTTGAGCGGACATTCAGCGGCAATTTGGTACATTTGAGCAAATACAATCTCATTATCAATTTCAATCTGTTTACTTTTTTCAAACCCTCTAGATTCCCTGGTTAATTCTTCCTGCAAATCTAACCAAAACTCATGAGGATTGAAATCTACCTTTGCCTGCTTCTTCCTAAATTGATTAAAACAATGACTCCTTACTTTTCTCTCAAGCTCCTTTATTACCTGATATTCATTTGTTCTGCCGTTCAATTTTAGCTCTTCAAGGTAAAGTAAGTATGAGCATCTATTAGTAGTTGCAATATCTATGAGAAATTCAGTATCCAGACCTAATCCAATATTAGAAATTTTTCTTTCTAAGTTACTTTGTTTTTCCCTTTCCTCTTCTCCCCTCACTTTAACCCTTTCTATTTCATCTTCTTCAAAAAACTTCAGATTTATCTTATCAATTTCTTGCTTCTTGCTAACCATCTTCTCATTTTCTTTGTCCTTTAAACTCTCTAATATATTATTCATTTTATCTTCCAGACTATCAAAACGATAATAAATTTGTACTAGTACACCATCTGCCTTCTGAAAAATTTCATCCTCTGACTCTCTAATAATTTCTGCAAACAAGTTATTTGTTAATACTCTCTTTTCTACCAGACTTTCTGATGACTTATGAAATACTTCTGAAAGCAACCTTGCTTCCATAGTCTTAGAAACACACTCGATTTCTTTTATTTTAGAGATAAGCTCAATATTTTCTGTTTTTAATACTTCTATAGATTCTTCTGCTGAAATATCATCAAATTCCCATTTAATTTTAGATATAAAATCTTTCAATTTAGCGTCATCTTGAACATATTTCATTGCTATTTCATACTGTTTTATTATATTCTCCTTTTTATCTTCTAATTCTTTGATTGACCTTTGGATTTTTTCACTGTTCGGGTCATCACTTATTATTTTATTATTTCTCGTTAATATCATTTCATCAAATTTCTTGATTTGAGCATCTTTTTCTTTTGTAATAAACTCCTCTATAATTTTCCTACTTTCTAAAATTAACTTCTCCAATAGCTCTTTATCTAGATCGCCATCACTTACTGCCCATTTATCTAAAAGCTCGCTTTCTCTAGACACTTTACTATTTGTAATAAATTGGAATTCGCCTGAATACTTACAGCTATACTCTGAATACAAAATAAAAAAGTTAAATATTGATTTTTTTATATCCTCACTTTTTAAACTAAAAGAAGTAGAATAGCACTTAACTTGTGTAAATCTTACGATTGAGTTTATTATATCTAATTCTTTGATATCGTCTTCAGTTTCACAATAAATCTCTACGTTATTTCCTGCTATATAATTCCTTATCCATGTATTCAAAGTTTTTAAATACTGATAAAGAAAACCTCTGTTGGTTCCAATAGCATCTGTATTTTTTTTAAATAGGGATAATTCATAGTTAACCACGACAACTCACCTACAAAATCATTTATTATTCTACATTTTTCCATATCTATTATTATATACTAACTTATTGAATTATTACATTTCTTTCTAATTCAATATGTGATTTAGTTTTTATTAGACCTTATTATTTTGAAAATCGGCTTTATTTTATTTCAACGGAGTTTGGGCGTTTTCTTTAATGCTGAAAACTTAACTTCTACTAAATAATAATGAAGGTATAAGCTTTCATAAAAAAGAAATAATATCGGTGAGGTTATTAAAATTGAACTAAGAGGGAGAAAATAAATATGTCTGATAAGAAGCAAAATTATTCAAAAGAAGAATTAGCCCTTCCAGAAATCTCAAGTTTAGATGAGCCGAGCAATCGGGAGGAATTTGGCGAAGGTGTTACAGTTCACATAAGATCTTATCCAGGCATGGCAGTCGGAGATAAAGTCACACTTGAATGGCGTGACACTCCATCGTCGGAAGAAGACGAAAAGAAGGATAAAGAATAAAAATAATTCTAGGGGATATTCGTATAGAATAAGCCCTTTTTTATTTCAACGGAGTTTAGGTCAATTGGTACCTTAAAACTCTTTCAAAAAATCCCTAAAACATGTGTACGAAATACCCCGTTCGGTATATAATTATAAATAGATATATATATAAACTCTCGGAACTCAGTAACTAATCGCAACAGAATATGAGAAATAAAACATTCCCGTGAGCTTTCGAGGTCATTTGTACTTTGAAGGGTTCACGGGTTTTTGGGGTTTTGGTACCGGAAGTGTAAACTCACCTCACCTCGTTATTAAGGGGCGTATTCGTTTTTTTCTGAAAACAAGAGGCGGTACCCTACGAGGATGAAGCCCGACTACCTCGCCCTACTAATCTCTTTCATTTTATAAAACTTTTAATTCATTCTACAACTACTTACACTCTACTACTTCATCCCTGTTCCCTCACCTCATTCACTTGTTGCTTCACTGCTTCATCATCTACAACTACTTCATCATCATCCATCATCATCTACCTTCGACTGACTGACTGTTCGACTGCTGTCATGACTACATCATCATTCACTTCATTCATCACATCATTCACTACATCATCTACATCATCTACATCATTCACTCTATCATTCACCTATTACATTGATGTGTGATTGCATCATCATTCATTATGATTGTTGTATCATCATCTATCCTTATGATCTACATACATCATACACATACGTTATACCATACGATTGTATATGCTTAATACATATCACTAATCATTACGATATAATCGCTAATATATCTGCTAATATAACAGCATATATATCTGCATATATATACGCTTATTATACTGCCTTATATACTGCTATATATTATATGAACTTATACATTATATCGGCAGATATGCTTACGTCTCATATGCTTTTTATATAGCGCTTACTATCATATACTTCCATAATGATTACATCTACTTATACCTCATATAGATATACATACATCTAACCACTATCTAATGCCAATATCATATACGCTTATCAGATGTTATTACGAATAAAGCCAAAACTTATTGGAGCTAGCCCCTGAGATAATAAGACGCTATTCACTTTAGTATATAAATCTGTCTTATTCTTAGTTTGTTCTTTCAAATGAAATATGGCTATCTTTGCTACAAGAAAACGATAATCATCTTCTTTAAGCACCGATTTAATTCTTTCGATATCTTTTAATTCTGTTGTCATTTTCACGACCTTCTTTCATGTGATATAGGAGTATAAAAAGAGAGCCTATAAAAGGCCCTCCTTGTGAAGTTTTTCGCAATCAAAATTACAATTAAGATACTTTAAGCTTTGCAACTGCTTGAGGATTTGTTACAGCTGAATCAGCGAAGAAATCATATACATATAAAGCTGAGCCTCGTAAAGCTTGAGTAGTATCTTGAGTGATTTCCATAATACCTTGCTCTTTCTTAATTAGCATTGATACCGCTTCTGTAATATTGCCAAATATCACAGGTGTATCATCTGGAAGAGCTTCTGTAATATGAACTTCTACATCAAATAATCTGTACTGAATCTTTCCATTCACAACTGCATGTTGGAAATAGTAATGACCAAAACCATCTTTTAATTTTGCAATCTTGTTAAAGAATTTACGTTGAATGATGAACATTGAATCAGACAAGAATTCTGGATTGATTGAAAGGTATAAAGATAAAAGGTCATCCATTGTAACATTACCGGCAGTCGCATTAGAAACAGTAATAATATCAGCATCATTGATAACACCTTGGAATTCGTTTTCTCCTACCCCTACTAGCATACTCTTTTCAACTGCTTTTGCTGTACGTCTTGCAAGTAAATCTTTTGTATAATCTGCAATATCAATTCCTGCATCATTAATAAATTGTTTAGATAAAGAAACTGCTGCACCTACACGTTTTTGTTTCAGTTCTACAAATTTGAATTGTAATGCTGATTCAAGAATGCTATCACCTTCACCTAAGAATGCCGCTACAACTTTGTCATCTTCACGAGAAACTTTGATTGAACCAGCTTCAGGACTTAATTTTTTAGCCTTAGCAAAGATAGGTGAAACCTCAACCATCTTCTTAACGATTTCATTAGCAACGTTTTGAGGGATTAAGCTAGATCCATTTGTTGTCATTTGAAGATTACGTTTCTCTACATTTCCACGCATAATATCTTCAAATTCCTTCATTCCACGATTTTCTTTTTCATTTGTCATTTTAATCATATCTTTTTCCTCTTTCTTTGAATGTTTTGTATTTTCATCTGGTACTTCTATTTCTTCAATTAGATTGATACCACGTGCCGCAATTGCACTTTGTGTATATGCAGGTTCTTTTACTGCTGAAACTTCATAAAGTTCAAGTTCATGAACCGTACGGATAGCCATACCGTTTACATGTTCCCAAGAATCGCGTAAGCTTCTAAATCCAAAACTCATAGATTGAATTAATCCATCTTTGATTAATTGATAGTAATCACGTCCATAAGTTGTTGGTGAAATACGAGCTTCCATGTATAAACCATCACCGTCCTCAAGAAGCGTTAATGATTCATTTTTCGTGGAAGCCAACACTTGTTTGTTGTCGTGTTCACCTAGAAAATCAATATCTTTTGTTCGATTTTCAATCGCTTTAGAGAACGCACCAGGTGCAACTTTCTCTCGGAATTTTTTAACGCCACTAGAAAGAACTTGAGAAAGTTGGCCCGGCTTATTCACGTAACCTTTAACAACTAAATCTCCATCAGAGTTCAGTGATGTTTGGTTGCTTCTTAACTCCATCTTCATTTCCATTTTGTTGCTTCACCCCATTACTATTTTGCTGACCTAACGTGTTTAAATTGATTAGGCTGCCATCTTCATATTTCAAGACTTGTCCAATCGAAAGTGAGTAGTAGTCTTTTTCTACAGTTTTAAAATCTAATTTGTGACGAGCTTCATTAAACGACAAAAAGCCGCCTTTGAAAGCCGCTTCAATCACTTTTACTTTTTCTTCTTCAGTTGTACGTAATAATTCGCTTGTATCAAATCTGAAATAGAATCCAAGCTGTTTCTCTGTATCAGAAAGAAGTTGTTTATCTAACGATGATTCGATAGCTGTAATGATTGGCGATAACGTTGATTGTAAGAACGTTAAGCTGTTCTGTTCTAAACTGTTATACTTATTAGCTGAACTATTAATCATGCTTTCTGGTAAATTGAAAATACGTGCAATTTCAGAAATCATTTGTTTATTACCTTCTGTCATTTGCATTTCATCAGGTCTAAGTGAGACTGGAGAATATTCAAGACCTTCTTCTAAAATTACAGTTCTTCCAGCTTTTTTAGGGCCTGTGTACAAACCTTTCCAGCTTACTCTCAAGCGATCAATGGCAGGTTGAGTTAAACGACTTGCTGATTTTAAAATGCCAAGCGGCAACGCTCCGTTTTGTAATAACGAATTTTGATAATCCAATTGACCAAGAGCGACTTGTAGCAATTCACCGTTGTCATACAAGATTCCATTTGTACCGGAATCAATAACGATTACTTGAGATTCATCTAATGTAATAGTCTGCATTCCGTGATAGATGTACTCTTTCTTAGCTACAGAAATGTAATCTTCCGTATAAATTTCTTCCAGTACATTCTTTGCAGGAAGTAAAGCTAATTGGTTATCTTCTCTTTTATAGATGTAAGCTTTACCTCGTAAGAGGTAATCTTGAACAAGCTGACGTTTCAACGTTTGAGCTGTATCATATTTGTTTGCTGAATGATTAAATAAGTTAGTTCGCTGATCATTCTTTATCTTTTCAATACTTCCATCTACTTCGTTTTCTGTATAAAGATAAATTGGAAGCTGAGAAATCGAATTACTAATTAAATCAACTGATGCTTTAACAGCAGGAATTGATAGTGCTTGTTTTTCATCTATTTCTGCTTGTGGTTTAGAAGAGAAGAAGTGACTAGAAAAATAATCTTTTCCGTTGTCTGCATTTCCTTTTCCCCATCTAAATGGATTTTTTAAAGCCATTGTATCTTTCCTCTCATTATTTGATTTGTTATAAAATCTGTTTCTGTAAGCAGTTAAAGACAAAATAAAAAAAGACATACCATAAATGGCATGACTTATCTGATTTAATATTGGTGCTGAATGAATCAGCATGATAAAAAAAGAAGAGACGACTGATTAAGTCATCTCTACTAAGTTGAAAAGTATAATAAGTAAAGTGAGCCGGAGGACTTTTTATCTCAAACACTTTTCGAAAAATTTGAAGAACGAACTTCTTTTAATGCCATTACAAAAGAAATTAACTACATCGACGAAACTATTAAAACGAAAGAAGTGAGGTATACTTTTCCGAGCACCCTCTCAGACGTATACAGATACAACAACTGTTTTTTAATAACGTCTGTATAAATAATATATATAAGTAAAGGATTCTGTACGAGAATCTATACTCATTATTAATATATACGAGAAGCAAGATATTTTAATAGATTTGAAATTTTTATTCGATTACTTATTTTGAAATAATATAGTACGTAGTTTTTACGTAGTTTTCGGTTTTCCTAACGGTTCGTACTTGATATCCGTTATTCGATAAGATTTGTCGAAGCTTTGCTACTGTTACGTATTTCGAACGAATATCTTTCAAATTCAAATTAACAATTATTTCTTTCATTTGGTCTTTAGTTAACTCGACGTCTAGGTGCTTCTCATCTAGGCTAATCTTTACCGATGGAAGTTTTTGTTCCCTTGTCCGAACAACTAGCAAATCAATGTCATGTCGAATTCGTCCTCTTACTTGAATTTGTTGAGTTAAATTCGTTGTATTTACAATTGCTAAGTTCATGTTTTTATCTGTAATGTTGATTCCTGTTTCTAACGCTCGATTGATGATTAGAACATTATATGGTTCTGGTAAGCTGCCATTCTTAAGAAGATAATCTCTCACTCTTAACTGTTCCAAATTCATTTCTATCACTTGGTTGTTTCTGCTCCAGATGCAAATAGGTTTCAAATCTCTGCTTTTGCACATTTCCTCAAGTTTTTTCATAGCTGATATTTCTCTAGTGAAGATTAGGCACTTTAATCCAGTATATTCAAATGACTGCTTGTATTCATCTAATTGAAATTGAACTTGAGATAGATGATTGATATAAGCTTCTCGTTTATTGATATACCTACAAATTTCTTTGCTCTCAGAAAAATCAATAATAGAAAGAATTTTGGTCAATTCAGGATTTTCTTTTTCTAACATTTTAAGGTAATGAGGGGTGGCGGTAAAATAAACAATTTTAGTTTTACTGTATTCTTTGAACAATTCTTTAATTGCATGAGATAGTTCAACATCATCATTGAAAGTTTGATAGTCAATAAGATTATGAATTTCATCGCACATAATCGTTTCATATTGATTTACAATATCGTTGTTGTATCGAACTTTTCGTCCGAATTCTTTGTAGCACATAACTTCAACAGAAAAAACATCAAAGCCAATGAGCTCTTTTCTATTGCTAAAAGTCCGTTCTTTTTCTTCAATTACTGTTTTAAGATTTTCATTGTCGCAAAGGTATAAGTATGGACCTTTCTTAATTAGGTCGTTAAAAATGAAATGTGTTTTACCTGAACCAGTTGGGGAAACAATAAGAGTGTTGTTTTCAATTTCTTTGTCTTTTAAAAAGAAAGATAGGAATTTTCTTTCGTTCATTTTCTATCACTCCGATATAATTAATTTTTATTACTTTGTATTTATATCCGAATGAACAAAAACGTAAATGACCATTCAAAAACTTTTTCTAAAAATGTCCAAAGACTCAAACAGAACACTGTCATATATATAGTGTCTGGTTTGGGTCTTTAACTACTCAACTAGATTGAAATACTTACTGCGATCAAGCTTCGCTTGAACGCATGGCAAAGGCTCCGCCTTTGAACATATCATAAAATGAGAATTTTATTTCAGATAAGTAGACTCGTTATGTTAAAATACTTATATATAAATTTGTAAAGGTAGGGTGAAAATGGGTAAAGATAGAAATAAAGAAGCACTAGATTTATCTGAGGAAATTTTACGCAACTTTGAACTAAGTGAAATACCTACGCAACATATTGTATTAAAATGTTTAAGGCTAGCTAGATTAATTAATGATCTCGATTCTATGGAATGGCTTAAACAAGAGGCAAACGGGTTTGAGAAAACTGAAGAGGGGTATATTGCCAGCGCGGCTTGGAGTGCTGCAGGAAAATCAGGACGCCGTTACTTTATAGACGACCCTAAAGGTGACCCCGAAAAACCAGAAAGAGTAGAGCGTGCCTTCACTCAAACAATCGCAGTTATGGAGGCAGCAGTAGACGCAGCTAAAGCAAGAATGGGAGTAGCTTATGATAGAAACGTTTCTATCTCTTCCCAATCAACCCTTTTGCCACCAATACCTCCAGGAAACGCTAATGAGCGCAATGCAATAGCAAATATAATCCGCGACAATACTGAAAAAATTGAAACGGTAAAATCCAAATTATATGAATTTGTTTTTAACGTAAATTACGAGCTAAAATTCGGAGATATAACTGAAGATATATTTACACGTAAACGTAAGTCTGTTGACACAACTTTAAAGGATATTTGCCCTGAAGCAATACAAAAATTTATTTCAGTTTATGAAAATCTTAAATCAAATAATGATGAAGATTGGGCCAATGCTGTACATACGTGTAGGAGAATCATTAAAGATGTTGCTGATTCTCTCTATCCACCTTCAGACGAACCTATTCAGTTAGCAGGGGGTAAAACCAGAAAAATAGGTGAAGACCAATATATAAACCGTTTAATTCAATATATTGATAGTAAATCAACAAGTGAAAAATTTTCGGCGATTGTGGGCTCTAATTTGAATTTTATAGGTGAAAGGCTAGATGGTGTTCATAAAGCTGCTAATAAAGGGACTCATGCAGAAGTGACACTAGATGAAGCTGAAAGATACATTATCTATACTTATTTAGTAATTGGCGATATCTTATCCCTTTAAGAATTTGTGAAGACCAAATAAATTTTAATATTATTTTTGTTTTTTATTAAGGATTTTAACTATCAAAATAAAACTTTGTATAATAACGACTATTTATTTAAAGAAGATTCCTTTGGACCTATTTGGTCCTTTTTCTTTTGGGTGATAAAATATTGATTTTATCATAAAAAAACAGTCCGTTAATTAGACTGTCTGAGTCAATCTATGCGTTTTGCTGAATATCCTTTTAATTGTCCTCTTTTAGGTTCCCAACCTTTAATTAATTCTTGAACCCCTTTTTCCAAGCTTCCTCCAATTCGATTTTCAAGAAAACTTGAAGCTTGTCTAATGGAGTTAAAAGTTCCTATCATTTCATTATCTTTATAAAGGATACAAGGAATTGCTTCTCTCCATCCACCATTGCTCACTGTTGTTACCTCCAAAAACATAATCAATAAGATTATTATAAAGGAATTTAAACCAAAAAGTAATCAATGAATTATTGAGTCTTTATAACATCCAAATTTTATTAATAGCTGCAAATAAAAAAGACCTGAATTCATTCAGGTCAATAATCTTCATCTAACGATTCATAATGCCCGCTTTTGTTGAAATATAGGTCGTACATCTTATCAAGAAGTTTCCAACGTTCTCCGTTTTCCATTTCTTCGATAAGCCTTAAAATGTCCTCTGCACTCATGCTTTAACCTCCATATTTTAATATTAAACCTACATTTCAATTCAACAGTTAGCCACATAAAGCCTTCTAAGAGCCATTCTGAAGCCTCATCAATTTATAACCATTCAATTTCTATTGTGGCGTCTTCTCTCGGTTTTGTTGTGTCATGATTCGCTTCTGTATTACTACTAAACCATATTTTCTTAATAAATTTCTTCAAAAACGTATTACATGATTCTGCTTTAAGCTCTTCCAATTTATCTAACGTTTTAATAGCATCTTGCAATCTAGCTTGTTCCTCATCTGTATTAGATAAATTCTCGAGTTTAATATCAATGAGTTCCATCTGTTGCTTAACTTGTTTGATTTGTTCTTCGTTTTCATCACGCATTTCATAAAACTCAGCTTTCGAAATTTCTCCATCCATCCGCATTTCTTTAAGATTCCGTTGACGTTTATTAAATCTGTTTATTTGTTTCTCTAAAGACTCCCTTTGAATTGATAGTTTCTTTTCTACCTCTGTCGTATCAAGTGATTTCAACATTTGCAACTCTTGTTCAAAAGCTGGTTTCTTTTCTTTAACCTTTTGTAATACAAATTGCTCAATTGGCTCATATTTGTATCCACGATCTCTACATTTATTATTATCAACTTTATAGATACATGATTTTATATAATCAATACCATTTCCATCGCATTGTATGTATCGTTTCCTTTTACAACAATTACAGTAAATTAGGTTTTGGAGCTTTCTTGTCGCTTTTAACTTATTAAAGAAATTTCCAGTCGTATTTTCCTCCAATATTTTTTGGACTTCTAAAAACATTTGCTTACTTACAATTGGTTCATGTGCATCTTCAACAAACACTTCATCAACGACTCTGCCATTTACTTTCCTGCCCGCTTTTACAACTCCATAATAAACAACATTTCTTCTCATATTTGAAATGTGCGTCGAAGTTAATACTTTACCTTGCCTACTTCTCCATCCAAGTATATCTAGCTGTTTCGCAATTTCATTTGCACTAACTCGTTCTAATGTCTTTTGAAAAATAAACCGAATTATTTTAGCTTCATCTTCAACTACTTCTAAACGCTTTTCTTCGTTCTTTTTATAACCTAGAGGGACTCTGTTACTCATTGTCCATTTTCCTTGCTCGGCCGCTGCTAATCGTCCTCTTCCCAGTCTTTTACGAATTTGTTTATATTCAAAGTTCGCCATCATTGCTTGGAAGGAAAAGAGCATTTCATTACTTTCCTGAGATAGATCAATTGCCCCTTGAGGAGTCAAAATTTTAATATCGTGGATAATCAACATCTTCTTAATCTCTTCAGCATGAGCGTTGTCACGTGAAATTCTGTCTATATCCATTACAAGAAGAGCGTCATAATCATCTAATCTGCTTAACAATAAATTTAGTTCCGGTCGTTCCGTATTTACTCCACTTGAGATTTCCTGATAAATGTCATAAGTCAACTTTTGCTGTTTTGCAAGCTTAGTTAAGGCGTTTCGATGATTCAATAAAATCTCATCTATGTTTAATTGTTCTTCGTTCCTCGATAAACGTAAGTATATTGCAGCTAATCCCATATGTTTCACCTCTTAATATATGTATTAGGAATGATAACATAATATCCACCGAGTAAAAATAGAAAATTAACATTTGTAACTTTCCCAACGGTTCCATATAGCGTAATCACGACTATGTCTCCTACGTTATATTTAGGTTGTTTTTTCCTTGCCATCAATATCTCTCCTTTTTTAAACGTCGTGATTTTGATAACAGTATATGCAACCTACATAAAAACGCTTATCACAGAAGCTTATATTCATAAATTTTTTCAATAAAAAAGTAGAATTTGTATATAACTTAAAAAAGCTAGTATTTAAACTAGCTTTCACTTTTCATTTATTTTCTAACAGCAAGACGTATTGTAAATAAAAAAGCATAATGAATACTTCACTTCTTTCAAAGTAATGTATTCATTATGCTTTCATTTTCCTAAAACTTCATATCGTTATCTCTCTTGTATATATAAATCCCATGCATCATCAAATATAGACATACTTTCTAGCATTCCACTTAACTCTAAGTATGAACTAATTACATCATAGTCTTCAGATTGCTTCGGAAAACTTAAATCATCATACATTRCTTCTGCTAAATCTGATATTTCATTTTTAAATAAAGCTGCACGGTGCTTCATCATATAATGGTAAAATGTCTTTTTCAAAAATATTCCCTACCTTTCTAACTTGGGTACATTATACAAGGCAAAAAAGAAAAAAACCAGCATAAAAGCTGGTTAGAAGTCGAAATAATTCCTTTTTAATAAACGTGGTCTTCCCATCAACTCTTCGTATGTTAGTTGTTTTGGCAAATCTTTCGTATAAATTAAAAACAACTGATCTTCAATTTCTTTTACAGTATGGTCTGCTTGATAGTCCATTCCACATGAGGAACAAGTAATACATGGTGTCTCTTGGATTTCAATGGCTTTCGTACCATCTGGTAATTCCCAATATACAGTATTCAAGCTTTCTTTCGCTTCTGTACTGTCACACCACATACAATTCATACTACGTCACCCTCATTTTTTTTGTCATCATCTAACTTTGCTATTTGTGCTTGATATTTTTTATCTTTTAATTGATCACGCTTATCACGTTTATCTTTTAAAGAAGCATGCGTTTCATTGACTTCATAATCTTTGCGGCGATTCATACGTTGTAAATCATCTGGAACAAGATTAAATTTCTTATCACTCATCAATCCTGCAACGCCGATATCAGAACGTTTTTCTTCATAAGTCGGATAAATTTCTTTAAAGTAGCCTTCTGCTCTTCCTGGGATATAGTTTTCTGGTTCTGGATACGTTGTAATAACCCCTTCAAAGTTACGAAGAACAACTTTATCCGCACTTTGTGAAATTAAATAGTTTGGCTGAAGCGCAATTTTTCCGCCTCCGCCCGGTGCATCGACAACGAAAGTTGGTACTGCATAACCAGACGTATGTCCACGTAAGCCTTCAATAATTTCAAGACCTTTCGAAACTGGTGCACGGAAATGACCGATACCTTCTGATAAATCACATTGATAAATGTAATATGGACGAACACGAATTTTCACTAAATCATGCATAAGTTTTTTCATAATTGGAACGCTGTCATTAATTCCAGCTAAAATTACAGCTTGGTTTCCAATTGGAACACCTGCATTTGCAAGCATTTCACATGCTAGTTTCGATTCTTCTGTAATCTCAATAGAAGTGTTAAAATGCGTATTTAACCATACTGGATGGTATTTTTTAATAATGTTACACAGGTTTTCTGTAATACGCTGCGGGAATACAACTGGTGCTCTCGTTCCGATACGAATAATCTCGACATGCGGGATTGCTCGTAAATTCTTTAATACATATTCTAAAATTTTATCATTAATTAGAAGTCCATCACCGCCAGAAATTAAAACGTCACGTACTTGTGGTGTTTCACTAATATAAGCAATCGCATCATCTAATTGCTTTTTCGGTACGCCCATTCCAATTTGTCCACTAAAACGACGACGTGTACAGTAACGACAATACATAGAACATTGATTCGTTACTAAAAATAGTACACGGTCTGGATAACGATGAGTTAATCCTGGAACTGGTGAATCTTCATCTTCATGAAGAGGATCTTCTAAATCATATTTTGTTTTATATAACTCTTCCGAAATCGGTACTGATTGCATCCGAATCGGACAGCGTGGGTCATCAGGATTCATTAGCCAAGCATAGTACGGTGTAATGTTTAACGGGATCGTTTTCGTTGAAATTTTAACGCCTTCTTCTTCGTCAGGTGTTAAGTTAATTACTTTCTTTAAATCATCTAAAGTTTTGATCGTATTCGTTAATTGCCAAACCCAATCATTCCATTGTTCTTCTGTAACATCTTTCCATAATTCAATATCCTTCCAGTGACGATTTGGTTTGTATACATCATGTAACATTGCTATTCCCCCTTTTTATACGCTCATCCTTTATATAAGCAATAATTATGCCAACTTCATATTCTTGATAAGTAAATGCGAGAAATACCCTATTATATAAGAGAATAAATATTTTTAAGTGCTGTACTAAAACGCTATTTACTATCATATTCATTACTTGTTATATATGTAAACGCTCTTTTATTGGTGCAAACACACAAAAACCGCCGATTATTCGGCGGTTTTTTCGTACTTGCTCAGTTTATATTGAAGCGTTTGACGCGGAATACCTAACATTTTTGCTGCTTGCAAAATATTACCTTCCGTTTCAATTAACGCTTGATCTATTAATTCTTTTTCCGTTTGATGTAGAGCTTCCCTAAGTGGTAATATACTTTTCTTCTCCTGAATTTTCTCTTTCCGAAATGTTCTTGGCAAGCAATTTGCTGTTAACGAATTCCCTTCTGTAATAATGACGGCATGTTCAATCGTATGCTTTAACTCACGAACATTTCCAGGCCATTGATAAGCTTGTAATCTTTCTTTCGCTTCCTTATCAATTTGAAGTACACCTTTTTTATAACTTTTATTATATTCTTTCAAAAAGTAAGACGCTAATAACAGTACATCCTCAGTTCTTTCGCGAAGCGGCGGGATATATAATGAAAACACATTTAATCGATAGTATAAATCAGTGCGAATTTTATTTTCTCTTAAACATACTTCTGGAGGCTGATTCATTGCAGTAATAACGCGAACATCTACTTTTCTCGTCTTATTATCACCAATGCGACGAATAACTCCATCTTCTAATACACGTAGCATTTTTGCTTGTAAATCAAGCGGCATTGAATTCAGTTCATCTAAAAATAATGTCCCTCCATCTACAAGTTCAAATAATCCTGCTCGTTCGATTGCCCCTGTATAACTACCTTTTGTCGTGCCAAACAGCAAACTTTCTAATAGCGACTCTGGCAAAGCTGCACAGTTTTGTGCAATAAACGGCTTATTTTTTCGTTTAGAAGCTTCATGAATCGCTTGCACAAATAGCTCTTTCCCCGTTCCAGTTTCACCATATATTAAAACATTCGCATCGGTTGGCGCTACTTTTTGTGCTAACTCTTTCGTCTGTTTAAAGCGGGAATCATCAGTTACAATTGTCTCGAATGCAACATGCTTTTTCACCGTTTTTTTGCTAGTCGATCGTTTTATTTTCGATTGTAGATCTACAATCGTATCAGTAAGCTTTTGAATAGTAGAATAATCTTTCGCAATTTCTACAGCACCAGCAATATTTCCATCTATTAAAATAGGTAACGTTGTATTGACCGTACAAACGTCTTCCCCATTTAAATTTTGGTAATGTTGAACTTGGTGTACAATTGATTTTTTTGTATCTAATACTTTCATCAACGTACTTGTTTCTCTGGATAATGACGGGAATGCTTCTAATAAATGCTTTCCTAGCACATTTTCAATTTTAGATCCATCATGTTTTGCAGCAACTGTATTATAAAAGATTGTAATCCCATTTTCATCTACTGCATGTATGGCCTCATCTATACTGCCCAAAATCGCTTCAATGACTTCCTGTGTCGAAACTGCTAGCAATGTCATCCCCCCTTTTGCCGAAAATCCAGCAAATTCATCGCCGAATTTTCGGCACCCTCTGTGCGATTATAAGCATGACGATTCCGTTCTACTATTTTGATGAAATGTGTATATATTTTTATTGCTTATTTATGGTTAAGTGACACTTTAATCAGTGGGGCTTTATTCACCCCACTGATTATTAACCCGACTCCCACCTAACTTCTTTGCTTTACAGCCGAATTTTGAGGCGGGAGTCTTACTGCTTTCGAATAGCTGGATAAATCTTTCACCCATATATTCATATCTTCCAACTTATCAAAAATGTAGCAATTATTCGCAAGCCTTCCCGTATATGTATAGCCTAATTGATGAAAGGCTGCATTCATACCGAAAGATAGCGAGCGAGCAATTGTATAAGAACAAAAAATAGATTTTTCTTGGAGCTCTTCCTCCAATTTAATTAACAGACTTTTCATGAAACCATGTTTTCGATATTCAGGTAATGTAGCACAATTCGTTAATTCTGCATTACCTTCTTTCACGTTCATTTCAGCAGATGCTGTACTAATAATTTTCCCCTCGAATTCATAAACATAGTAAATTGTATCGTCTTCCTTCATCGTCTGCTTTACATAATTCCCATCATTTAAAGGTGTCGGATAAACTTCAAATACTTTTCCAAAGACAATTGCTAATTCTTCCGCATCCTCTTCTGTCGCTTTTCTTAACACAAATTCCTCTGGGACTATTTTTTCTTTCACTTCTTTTTCTTTTACACCACTTAAAATAGTATCTTCCTCAGTCCAATGAATACTATTTCGTCTTTCATCATTATGATATTTCACGAAGAAGTGCGCATCGTGCCCTTGAAAATAATGAGGTATCGTTGCTTCCAGTAAGAAACCGAAAGAGAGCCATGTTGAAACATGCTCTCCCTTTCCTTTAATAATACATTTAGTGAAAGAATGTTTCTTTGCTAATTCATCGATTGTTTGTATGATGCTTTCAACATTTCCTGTATAGTGATCAACTCTAATACGTTTATTAAAATAATCTAAAACCCCTTCTACTGTATAATGCTTTGTCTGTTCACTAAAAGATTCATAGTATTTCATTTTTTCACCTCACACCAATCTAGTAATGTACATGCAATTATTTTTGCGGCAGCAATCATTTTATCAACTTCTATATATTCGTTTGGATAGTGTGCTACTTTCGTCTCTCCTGGACCAAATACTATCGTGGGTACGTTAGCGATTTGTGTGAACAAACCTCCATCTGTTCCCCATGGCGAAGCTTCTATAATCGGCTCGTTCCCTTCGATTTCAACAAAGTTATGTTGAAGCGTTGTAATAAGTGGATGATTTTCTTCTAGTTCACCAGGAACCCATCTAGCCCCAAACCATTCTACTTCTACAGGATTTTTTACAAACCAACTATCCACATCTTTTAATTCACCAATCCAGCCCTCAAACTCTTCTTTTGCTGCCTCTATAGTCTCATTCGGCGCAATACCACATCTTCCTTCTAAAATTAATGAATCGGGAACAGAACTTGGCCAGCTTCCCCCTTCAATTTTCCCAACGTTAATTGGAATTGGAATCGGAATCCCCTTAAATAACGGATCTGTAATTCGACCATTTCTCTTCTCTTCTAATTTTCTCAAATGCTCTACAACAAACATACTTTTTTCAATTGCACTTACTCCTTCATAACGTGTACCACCGTGTGCTGCTTTTCCTTTTATATGTAGACGAAACCACATTGATCCTTGTTGTTTCGGAAAAAACTTCATATTCGTCGGCTCAGGAATAATAACGCCATCTGCCTTATATCCTCGTAAAATAGTGGCTAATGTTCCTGCCCCACCGCTCTCTTCTTCTATTACACTTTGAAAATGTATATCACCTTTTAGTTCAATACCAGATTCAATAATCGCTTCCATCGCAAGCATAAGTGAGACATTGCCGCCTTTCATATCTGTTGTTCCACGTCCATATATGCGGTTTCCTATTTTCTCTCCACTATATGGATGATGGTCCCACTGATTTACATCCCCTTCTGGCACGACATCAATATGCCCGTTTAAAATCATAGATTTCCCTTCGCCACTTCCTTTTAAAGTCGCTACAATGTTCGGGCTATCTGTAAAACTTATACGAGGTGATACGAAATAAGGGTGATCTTTCATTTCATTAAAAGCAGGCTCCCAAATATCAAGATCTAGACCTAACTCACGCAACTTTTCAATAACAATTGCCTGCGCACCACTTTCATCACCAGATACGCTCTTTTCTTGAATTAATCGTGTTAAAAATTTTACACTCTCTTCTTCATGACCCTCAATATAATCACAAACTTGTTTTTTTAATTGCTCCATATATTACAACTCCCCTCATTCAATTACTAGTAAATTTGAGCTTATATGAAAATCAGCTGTCGTATGTCGTTTTACATCTTCTACAGTATATGGACTCATTAATTCTTGTAAGACAAGTCCTCTTTGGGTCACTTCCATGACAGCCATGTCTGTAATAATTAAATCTACACATTTTTTCGAAGTTAATGGCAATGTACATTCCGAAACAATCTTTGCATTTCCGTATTTATCAACATGATTCATCACAACAACGACCCGCTTCGCTTTTTGCGCTAAATCCATCGCTCCTCCAATACCTGGAACGCGTTTTCCTGGTACAATCCAGTTCGCTAAATCACCATTTTCACTTACTTGTAACGAACCAAGTATCGTAACATCAAGTAATCCTTTTCGAATCATGCCAAACGCCATGCAGCTATCAAAATAACTTGCTCCTGTAATAAGAGATGTTGGTAAACCAGCTGCGTTACATAAATTCTCATCTTCATTCCCTTTACTTGGCGTTGGTCCCATACCAACAATACCGTTTTCTGCATGAAACATAACATTCATATCTTCTGGCAAATGATTCGGTACAAGCGATGGAATTCCAATACCTAAATTTACAAGCATACCATTCTGAATTTCTTTCGCTGCACGTCTTGCAATCTTATCTCTTACTTCTACGCCCATACCCATTTCCAATTCACTCCTTCCGATGGCACGATATAATTTACAAATACACCTGGGACGACAATTTCTTCTGGATCTAAACTTCCAAGTGGAACAATTTCTTCTGCTTCTACAATCGTTATGTCACCAGCCATAGCTACGTGAGGATTCATATTACGAGCGCTTTTATCAAATACAAGATTTCCAAATGGATCCGCCTTTTTCGCATATACAATTGCGACTTCAGCCGTTAAAGCTGTTTCAACTAAATATGTCTTTCCATTCATTTCAACTGTACGCTTTCCTTCTTCTACAATCGTATCAACACCAACGTCAACTAAAATACCACCAAGCCCTACACCACCAGCGCGAATACGCTCTGCGAGTGTTCCTTGCGGAGAGAATTCAATTTGCAATCTTCCTTCATTTAATTGTCTTCCCGCATTTGGATTTGACCCAATATGAGAAGTAACTAAAGATTTAACCCTTTCATTCGTAACAAGACGACCGATTCCTACATCAGGAAATCCAGTATCATTTCCTATTAAATTTAAATTTGTAATGCCTTTATCTAAAACAGCTTGAATTAAAGATGGAGGGGATCCGATTCCTCCAAATCCCCCAAACATTAATGTCATATCATCATGGAACAAAGAAATTACTTCCTCTATTTCTTTTAATTTACCGAATGTATTTGTAATAGTTGTCATGCGATACTATGCCCTCCTTTTTGCATCATCTCTTCCACGCTCTTTACAAAAATTGAAAGTAATTCATCTAACTCGGAATATGTAGTTGTCATTGGTGGTGCAACAAGCAGTGCACTATCCTCTTTTCCTGCTTGCCCTGAAACAGCTTGGTATAAGAGCAGTCCATTTTTAGCAGCAACTGAAATAAGCTCCGATGCTTTTGTAAACGGTTGCAATTCTATTCCAATTAGCAATCCTTTTCCACGCACATCGGCAATGATTGTCGATTGTTGCTGAACTTTCTGCAAACCTTTTAATAAATACTCTCCCTTTTCTGCTGTTTTTTCAGGTAAATTATGTTTCTCCATATATTCAATAACAGCTAAAGCCGTTGCTGCAGACAATGGATTTGCACTAAGCGTATGCCCGCTCATTACAGAACGTGATCCATGTAAAATCGGCTCCATAACACGGTCACTTACTATTGTCGCTGCCATTGGTGTATAACCCGCTCCTAGCCCCTTACCAAGCGTCATAATATCCGGTTCTACACCCCAGTGCTCCATAGCAAACCATGCACCAGTACGACCAAGTCCAGTCATTACTTCATCCGCAATAAATAATATATCGTAATGACTACAAATATCTTTAATTACTTTATAGTATTCTTTCGGCGGGACAACCGCGCCTCCAGCAGCTCCGATAATCGGTTCAGCAATAAAAGCTGCAATATGTTCTGCACCAATTCGATCAATCGCTCTTTCTAGTTCAGTCGCACAAGAAAGTTGACATGTTGGATATACCTTTTGTACAGGACATCTAAAACAGTATGGAGCTGGAATAGTCGGATAATCTTCCAAAATAGAAACGAAACGTTGTCTGCGCAGTGGATGCCCAGACATAGATAAAGCTCCCATTGTAATCCCGTGATAGCTCATCCACCGTGACAAAATTTTATGTTTCCCTTGAATGCCACGCTCCTGAAAATGCTGAATTGCGATTTTCATAGCTGTTTCATTTGCTTCCGTACCACTATTCACAAAAAAGCTCCAGTTCAAATCTCCTACACATAAATCACTTAACTTCTTCGCTAATTTTTCAGCTGGTTCACTCGTAAACTGTGATCTATAAACGAAAGCGATCTCCTCTGCCTGTTTTTTAATAACTTCTGCTATCTCTGCTACGCCATGTC
Organism: Bacillus sp. 05T21; assembly: GCF_056396785.1. Lineage (NCBI taxonomy): Bacteria > Bacillati > Bacillota > Bacilli > Caryophanales > Bacillaceae > Bacillus > Bacillus sp. 05T21. Next base: position 93,185 of record NZ_JBFTMD010000010.1, read on the forward strand.
CAATACCTGCCGTAATCGCTCCAGACGAACCATCAAAATATTTATTTCCGTTTTGATCATACAAATACACACCTTTTCCATGTGAAATCATCGGATACGGCTGACCAACAAGTGGTTTAATTAAGTAATCGCGCATAGCGCTCCCCCATTTCTTCAATTTGTATATGTATATGAAGAAAATTGACGTTTCTTTCATAAAAAAGAATCCTCTGCAAAAGCAGTGAATTTATCAAAAAACTATTATAAAATATACAAATGACTGCTAAATATTATTTTAAAAACAGAAAATTCAGAACTCAAAATGAAGACCAACCTTACCTGTACGCTTAAATACCCCTTCCTGATTTAAGATAACAGCAAATTGAATATTTTTTTAATATAATATCAACTTCCCTCAATTGCTGACATTGTGTAAACTTCGACGGAACTCCCGTTATTCTCCTTCCTATTATCCTACTTTATATTGCATATTTTCAAACAAAATTCGACATTTTACTCCACCTCATTTATCGTAACTATTTCTTAACAAATAGTACCATCTGTTTAGAACAATAAAAAAAGAACCGATTAACCACATTAATCAGTTCGGCACGACGCTCTTTTATCGGTATTACCTTATCCAACGCATCACTAAAATTAATAGCAATACTCATAATACAAATCCATAATTCGTCCCACAGCCTATAGCACCAAATCCTCCATAACTTCATTCCAAATAACTATGGGGATATCCCCATCCCAATGGTTCCACTCCTTCCATCAAAGTCAAACTACCTTTCCTTTATAATTTATGTAGGACAATTATCGATTTGTATGTGTGTTTGCCTATAAATAAAAAAATCCCCATTTTAACTTTTCTTTCTAGAAAGGCAAGTTTTTTGCATAACCTCTTTCTAGCTTCGCATATATTTGTAATGATGATAAAGGAGGAATGTTCATGACTCAATCCGAAATTGAAAAATACGGCCAAGAAGCTGCACGTTACGAACAGCTCGCTCGTTACTATCAATATAGCAATCCTAAAAGATATGTAGAACTCTATATGAAATACTATGATGCAATTACAAAACTTGTACAAGCATATGAAAAGAGAGATTCACAAGAAGCGACTTTACCGTCACATATGAGAATCTTCCACACAGCTCCCCATACACCAGCAGTTGATATTATAATAAACGGACAAAAGGTTATTAAAAATATTTCTTTTAAACAATTCAGTCCGTATTTATCATTAGTGCAAGGTAAATACCGTATTGATATTGTCCCTGTCGGAAACGAAACTCCAATATTTTCAGCATTAGTACCGATAATGGGGAATCACACTTATACCCTTGCAGCGGTCAATAGCGATAATCATCTCCAATTACAACCCATTCTTGATAATACTCATTTACCATCTGGTCAAGCAAAAATACGGTTTGCACATTTTTCACCAGACACTCCAGTTGTAAATGTAAATTTAAAAGATGGGGATCATTTATTTGAAAATGTACTCTTTAAGCAAATAACAGATTTTTTACAAGTTAGCCCTGGTACAGCAGATATTGAAGTTTCACTTGCTGATACAAAAAAAGTATTATTAACCATTCCAAAATTCAACGTTGAACCAAATACAATTTACACAATTTCAATAGTTGGTTATTCAACTGAGGATCCAAAATTAGGGACCGTTATACTTACAAATTAAAACAGTCTACACCATTCGCATGGTGTAGACTGTTTACTTTTGAAACGTAATTTGAAATTCTGTCCAATCGTTATCCGAACGACACAATATGGATCCGTTATGTTTTTCTACAATTTGTTTACATACAAATAGTCCAATACCAGTTCCTAGCTTTTTAGTAGTTACAAATGGCTCAAAAATGGTCTCTACATTGTCTGCTGGAATCATAGGTCCATTATTTTTTATAACAATGCGAACAGTCTGATCCTCTTCAAATACATCAATGATAATTTTCCGCTCTTCTTTCACCGATTCAAGAGCATCAATCGAATTCATTAAAATATTTAAAACTACTTGCTTCACTTCACTCCGGTAACCAACGAGTGGAATAGGATACGGCAAATTCTTTTCAATCAAAACATTTGCATTAACTAAACTTGGATATAAGAATTGTATAATATCTTGAAATAAGTCATTTACCAAAAAACGTTCAGATTCATTCCACATTTCTTTTTTCGATACAAGTAAAAATTGCGAAATCCTAAAATTTAATTGATCTAATTCATGTGAAATAATATCTAAATACGATAGATTAGGGTGATCTGTCTTCAATAACTTTACAAATCCCATAATCGAAGTTAGCGGATTACGAAATTCATGCACAAAACTAGCCGACATTTGCCCTAGAATCGTAAGCCTTTCTTTATGTGTTTCATTTATATATTGCTGTTTTTCTTCTAAATTTCTCGATATAATTTCTGAGTATTTTAAAACGGTATAATAAATTAATTTGTCAAAACAAGTATGTATTTTGGCCATAATCGGTTTCAGTTCACGAGCACTTACATCCAATTCGCACATTGCTTCAAAAAGTTCATTTCTTCCCACATTTGCATTGTAAACAAAATCTCCAATATTCGCATCTGCCCCTGCACGCTCAATGGCAATTTTCTCACATAATGGCTGAAGATAATTAATGTCTTTATCTTCCATAATAAGTTCGATAATTAACTCTAATAAATTCGCTCCATTTTGAACTACCTCTTGTTTAAATGGATCTTTTTCGGAAATTATCATTTTGTTTTTCCAGTTCTCTACGAATTGGTGCCTGTTGTTTTTCAAGTGCGAACAAAATACTTCTTTAATATCCTTATCGATTGGAAAAACCTCCATTCCTCCATTTCCATACGACGAATACCCTTTATATTTTGAATATTAACACAAAAAATACATTTCGTTAATAGATTTTTGTCACATTTTGTTAATTTCTGTTGATAAAATTTATTTTTCCTTTCTTATTTAAATAAGTTGTATTCCTATATCCCTTTCCCTTCTCATTTTTTAAATTATTTTCCTGTTCAAAACTACTTTTTTTTTGCATCCTTTTTAATTCTTGCGTACAATAAGAAGTGAAAGGTGTGAAAAATATGGTAAATAAAAATGTGGAAGACTATCTCCAAGAAGGCATATATGGCCAAAAGCAAAACAAACCAGAAGAACGTAATATGTACTTAACTACATTACGTGAGCGTGTAGAAATCGCTTTAACAATCGGTCAAGTAATGCAAAGTAATGTGTATACAGAAGTAACGGGTAACATACGTTCTTCTCAATCATTACAACTATTCCTAAATGGAAGCATTGCTTACCCACATTTATCAAAATACATTAAATTAGCAACTGAAAAAAATATTCCTTTTACAATTGTTCAAAATAAAGGTACTGAAACACCAATCGGTTTAGTACTCTCTCATAGCACTGCTGTAGATAAAGAACATATTTATGTCGAAGATGATATTTTCAAACAAGAAATGAAGTAAAAGGTACACTTGATTAAATGAAATCGTTCCGAGAAACGTAAAACAAACAATAAAAAACGAGTATGGAATCGTAAACATTTCCTGCTCGTTTTTTATTGCGGTGTTTAAGCTCGATCTACTTTATTTTTTAATACACACTAATTTCATTTCTGTCATTTCTTCTATTGCATATTTAATCCCTTCACGGCCTGTGCCACTCTCTTTCACACCGCCATAAGGCATATGATCTACTCTGAACGTTGGAATATCATTAATCATGACACCACCGACTTCTAATCCATCAATTGCACGCATTGCCTTACATAGATTGTTTGTAAATACACCTGCTTGTAATCCATAACGTGAATTATTTACTTGTTCTAAAGCCTCATCAAATTCTTTAAATGTATTTACAGTCATAAGTGGACCAAATACTTCTTGGCACTGAACAGATACATAATCTGGAACATTTGTTAATACAGTTGGTTCAAAAATCCTTGCATCACGTTTGTTACCACCGTATACAACATTAGCTCCTTCCTTAACTGCCTCTTCCACCCATGAATTTATACGTTCTACATCTTTTTTTGAAATAAGTGCTGATACATCTGTTTCTTCATGAAGCGGGTCTCCTACTACAACGTTTTCCATTGCTTTCGTTAATTTTGTAATAAACTCTTCCATTTTGCGTTCATGCACAAAAACACGTTGTACTGAAATACAAACTTGTCCATTATTCACAAACGCGCCCCATTTTACACGTTCAATTATTTCGTCTGTCAATTCAACATCTTCATCAATAATTACTGCAGCGTTCGATCCTAATTCTAACGTCACTCGTTTCAACCCGGCTTTTTCCTTAATTCCAATACCTACTTTCGGACTTCCTGTAAAAGTAATACTAGCAACGTTCTCATCTTTTACTAATGCCTCACCTACAACAGATCCAGGTCCAGAAATTATATTGAAAGCTCCCTTTGGTAAACCAGCTTCTTCAAATAATTCTACCAATGCATACGAAGAAAGTGGCGTTTGGTCGGCAGGCTTTAGCACAATAGTATTTCCAGCCGCAATTGCTGGGCCTACCTTATGTGCTACTAAATTAAGTGGAAAATTAAACGGTGTAATAGCACCAATAACCCCGATTGGTTGTCGAATTGTATACGCTATACGGCCACCTGCTCCTGGTGCAGCATCTAATGGTAACGTCTCACCATATATTCGCTTCGCTTCTTCAGCTGCAAACTTATATGTTTGAACAGTGCGATCTACTTCTCCCCGTGCAGCACGAATTGGTTTTGCAGCTTCTTTTGCGATAATCTCTGCAAACTCTTCTCTTCTCTCATCCATTTTTTGTGCAACCTTTTCTAAAATAGTTGCACGGTCGTATGCGGATAATTTTTTCATTTCTTTCATTGCATTTTTGGCCGAAACTATTGCTTCCTTAACGTCATCTTCTGTACCTTGCGCAATCTCCGCTAATGTTTCTTCAGAATATGGTGCATACAATGGTTTATACGTCTCTACTGATTTCCATACCCCATTTATATATAAATGTTTTTTCATAGTGGTTCTCCTTCCGAATATATGTATACAATAATACACTTCATTTATTTCACCTAGTGAAAGGTCTGACTTGTGTAATTGTATCATAGCCCTAATACATCAAAAAACATTTTGCTCAAAAAAACTCTGCTACAAAGCAGAGTTTACGAACTAATTTGTTCTTGGAGCGAAATCTTTTTTTCATCTCCTACAATAACAATCGATTCTGAAGGTTTCGTTACTTCTAATCTCTTAATATAGTGTCCATCTAATTTTTTCACGCAAAATTTATAATTTTCAATCTCGATGGTATCACCCTCGGAAATCTCAATATTTTTTGTTAGGATCCAACCGCCAATCGTATCGACATCATCGTCGTCAATAGTCAAGCCTAATAATGCGTTCACTTCACTAACAAGTACTTTTCCCTCTAAAATCGTTTTCGTCTCACTAACTTGTTGGATTTCCGGTTGTTCATCAGTATCGAACTCATCTTGAATATCCCCTACAATTTCTTCTAAAATATCTTCAACGGTTACAAGACCTGATGTACCACCATATTCATCAATTAATATAGCGATATGTGTTCTTTCTCTTTGCATTTTTAAAAATAGATCATGAATCGGGATAGATTCAATAACTAAAATAATTGGCCTAATATATTGCTCCACTGTCTTTTCACTAACAACTCGGTGCTTCACAAAATCTGTAAATATATCTTTAAAATTCACAAAGCCTATTACATGGTCCTTATCACCATCAACAACCGGATACCTCGTATATTTTTCATGAGACATTTTTTGTAAAGCCTCTTCAGCAGGCATTTCTTTATTTAAAATATTCATCTCTGTTCGTGGTACCATTATTTCTTTCGCAATACGATCATCAAATTCAAATATTTTATTCACATACTTATATTCAGATTGATTAATCTCACCATTTTTATAACTTTCTGAAACTAACAACCGCAATTCTTCTTCTGAATGCACTTCATCATGCCCTTTTGGTGGTTTCAACCCAAGAAACTTTGTAATTAACCGAGCTGATCCATTTAAAATCCAAATGAATGGGAATGCAATACGATAAAACAAAATGAGTGGCTTAGCAACAAAGAAACTCACTTGTTCTGCTTTTTGAATCGCAAATGTTTTTGGAGCTAACTCTCCTACTACCACATGGAAAAATGTGATAAACAAAAATACTAAAATTATAGCTAAAATGTCTGCGAGTTGAGTAGGGACGTTCCAATTTGCAAACAACACATCAAACATGTGCTTTAGCGCAGGTTTACCAGACCACCCAATCCCAAGAGCTGTAACAGTTATTCCTAATTGACAAGCTGATAAATATTCGTCTAAGTTTGTAATGATTGTTTTGACAGATATTGCACGATTATTTCCTTCTGCAATTAAATAGTCAATTCGTGAACTCCTCACTTTAACAATTGCAAATTCTGCTGCAACGAAAAATGCCGTTAAGGCAATTAAAACAATCACTATACTTATACTATATATGTCCAAATACTTTTCCTTACTTACAGTGTAAGCAAGGAAGCCACCTCCTACTTAAATTTATTCAAGTGAAGTAAGCATTCTTATACTCTAATAAAATTCTACATTAGTAACCACCTTTTTATATATTATATGCATACATAAAAAAGATATTTATAATTATGATAATCTAATTAGCTTATTATCGTCAAACTATAATAAGCCCAATTTTCCGATAACTAAAAATGATTTATATAAATAGTATGTGCTAAACAGCTGAACTTCGTGAAAAAACACTTTCTTTGCCGATTCCACACTTCTTTTGTCACACCTGAAGGGAACTTGCTACATAACTAGAAATCATTCAACAGGATATATATAGGAGGGATTATTTTGGAATATAAAACACCATTTATCGCAAAGAAATTAGGTGTTAGCCCAAAGGCTGTTGTCCGGATTGCACAACAATTAAATCTTACGATTAAAAAAAATAAATATGGTCATTTTATTTTCACACAAGGTGATTTAGATCTAATGTTAGAATACCATCGCTCTCAAATGGACCAGCCTCAAAACTCTCAAACTACTCAAAAACCATCTTCAAATGATGTAGAAAAATTAAAAACTCAAGTAAACACAATTGTTCAAAACACATCATCGAATGATTTTGAGCAATTAACAGCTCAATTTACCACAATTACGAGAAGACTAGATCGAATGGAAGAACAAATGCAAGATAAAGCAAATGATGTCGTTACATACCAACTTTTACAACATCGCCGCGAAATAGAGGAAATGTTAGAACGAATTCAAAAACTAGAAGCTGCCCTAAAAAAAGAAGAACCAATATACATTACTCCTGATGCAAAACCAACATATGAAAGAGAAAAGAAACCGAAGCGTCGTAAAATGATTTTTAGTATATTTGGACTATAATATTTTAGACCCTTATTCTGAGAATAAGGGTCTACTTTTTGTATGAAAACAGATGCCTGTAATAAGTAACTCTTCTTCATACTATACATATTCATATATTTTCATTTTGTTAACATAATATTTTTACTGTATTCTGCAATAAGTGCCTGCGCATGAGCATTCCCTTGAATAATATCACGGAATTCTTTCAAAGAATACAGATGTGTAGCCCCTTTTCGAGCATGAATTCGCACTGGTACACCTTGTAAAGTATCATGAAACTGGAATGGACTATCTATCGGTTCGATTGGAAAACCGAGTGTAAGCAAATACATATACATTCTTTTTGTAACTGCTGCAATATACCATTCCGCTTTCGTCTCTAACGCATGCATAAATAAAATAGCTGCCAGCCTTTTGAAATGTCCTCTCCCCCGAGACGTTTTCGCAATACTTAACTTTCCTATTTCATACACATTTTTCAAATCTTTCACTAAATCATTTTTAGAAAACGGATAGAAAAACTCAGAATTTGATTGTTCAGGTACTGTAAACTTAATACATTCTACTGTACCAATATGATGTTCATCTTCTATTAATAAAAATCGTGATGGATTTAAATTACGTTCTACAAACATTAAGTTTCTTTCTTCACAAAAATCTCCCCACAGTTGCTCGAACCAAAAATGCTCTTCCTTTGTTTGAACACGCTGGAACATATTTAACCGCCTTTCCCATCGCCGCTCTGTTTTTGATAACGCTTTCACTTACTATCATATAAGAACAAATCTTCGTATGCAACTAAAAATATTTATGTCTTATTATATTCTGCAAAATGAATTAAATTCCTACTTATTAGTCATTCATACACATGTAAAAACCCTTAATTCCCCATACTGTTACAAATATAAAAAGATCCAATTACTCTAATAAAAAAATGATAATCACTATCAAGTTCGAACCGTATAATGTGTCTTTCCGTACTGCATATAATTCTTCTTAACCTAAAGAAATCCTTCATTAAAAAGGATTTCTTTTACATTTTATTACTTTTTAACCATTTCTCAAAAATTTGAATCATCCCATGCTTCCCAGCCAACTTCTCTTCTCCTTGTTTCGTTTTATATGGATATAGTTGTAAAAACACTCCACATCCAGATTCAATTTTTTTACTATGCATATGGCTACCTGGATATACACAAATCACTTCATAAATCGCTCTTCGCTTAAAAATTCGTTTACCATTCTGTTCTTCTACATACTTAATAGACCAGTATTTATACATTTGCTCCGTTGCTTTCGTATTACCTACAGGCTGAAAAATATTGTACATAGGGCTATATTTCACTTCGATAATAATAGAAGATTTATATACATACTTCTCTTCTTCCTTTACATAACAATCTAAACGAATATCCGGCTTCTTTGTGTCCTCTCCGTTATAAAAATTACTTCCTTTGCTTAGTGCAATAAGAGGGTGTGTTTCAATTAAATCATTAAACGCGACATGCACTTTTATATCATCTCGATGTAAAATCACTGTCGTTCCATCTTGTAATCCGTCTAAATAAAAATGTTCTTGTATTTGTTCACGGATAGGATTCTTATCTTCAAATCCGATTTGTTCTAATATAGAAATAACGATAAAAAAAGCGTAATACTCATACACTAAAAACGTTGGTTTATATACGAATAATAAAGATGGAGGTTGCTCGGTATGTTGCGGTAACAATTCTAAATGGTGGATTAATTGTTGATGCGGTATAGATAAAGTGTTCGAATTAATGGTAGCTGTTTCAGAAACTTCCCTCCAAAATGGAGAATACAATAAATGTCGAAAGTATTGTACGCTTTCATATACGATATGAGCTAATATTTTATATTCTTGCATTTTCACAGAACTTTTCCGTAAATCTGCTTCTTTCAGTAAATGTAGATTTCTATATTTTTGTTTTTCCCTATCCGTCACGGATCCATTTCGTTCAATCGTTTTAATAATTGTTTTAACAGCTTGAAATTCATCTGACTTTTTCTTCTTTTCTCCTTCTAGTATTTCAATAGTTTTACGTACAAAACTTTCTGCTTCAATTAAATAATAATAGAATTGCATCATTTTAAATTTAAGAAATGCATTTTCAATACTATTTTTTTGCTCCTTAAATTTACGGTTGTAATATTTCGCATAAAGCTTTCTTTCTGTCATAATGGCAGTTTTTCTCGTTGTCTTCCGCGCTTTCGTTTCCCATTCATATTCGTGTACAAATTCCGCATTCGATTCTACTTTTTTTAAAATTTGTTTTATTCTTTTCATTTTTTGTGGCAGCTTTCTTAACAATACCAAATAAGAAGAATCTTCAATATCGCTAAGTGCTGAGAAAGTTTTCTTGTAATAACCTCTATCTAAAATTAACTCGTTTAAAATTGACTTCACATAACCTTGAATCATTTCAAATTGGTCATCAAAAAAGTTTTTAGGAACCACTTGAAACGCACCATAATAAGTTTTATCTTCTATACGCACTTCAAAATGGTATAAGCCACAGCGCCACGGATAAAAAAATTCAGTTTTTCCATGTTCATACACTAATACTCTTTGTTTTTTTTCATTTAATTCATATTGTGACTCTTTTATATTCTTTTGTCCCTCATATACTTTATTCCATATGAATGTAATATCCATTGGATTTTGATAATGGAAATGTAATTTCAGTGGTTTTAATTCCTGTACTTTATAAATACATTGAACTAATGCTGTAGTAGACGTACAAAGCCGGTTTAAAAGGATAAAATCGCCTTTCCCCTCAGTACCAATAATTAGCTTCAATACAAACGGGAGCGTTTCTTTCGTATCGACGATTGCTGTTTCATAAGGCTCCTCATTTTGCATAGCCATACAGCTCCAGTTCTCTACGCTTTTGTCTTATATAAGCTAAAGAATGTTCAAATGTAGATACACGATTTGCAAGCGGAGACTGTAAAAGTGGTATCAATGTCGCTCCCCTTTTTGCTTCCTCAAAAAGTAGAGGGCCCACTGTCATTTCTGTCCCCCTTAATTTCGTTAATACACGCTGCTTTATTTGCAAATCAAAACCTTCTTCCCTGCTAATCATATAGGACTGATTATTTTGGAACGGTATATTTTGCAAATACGTAGCGATTGCGCTTGCACATCGGAAAGAAATTCCTTTTGATATATCGTGTGATGATAATACATCATGTAACTTATCCAATAACTCTAATTCCTCTTCAGTATACACTTCGATCATCTCTTTATTCCTAAACCAATTGAGTCGAAATTCTCCCGTTGTTACTTTCAACGGGGGTTGCTGAACAACTTTCTCATGTTCTATACTCATCTCGCAAAACGGAATTTTTTGTAATGTAATCAAATTTGTTCGATCTAATAATCGATCGGAAAGCTCTTTCGTCGTTTCATCAAAATTTACAGTGCCTACGAAAATAATATTCTCACCAATTTCCACTGAAGGTGGAATTTGATTTTCTATTTCTTGTACTTTCTCATACAAACTCAAAATACGATTTTTCTTTTCAAGTTGAAGAACGGATAGAAACGGAGTAAACCAATGCTCAATATGTGACATGTTCATTTCATCGAACACAATTATATACAATTGATTTGGATTTTCTTTAGCCTTTAACAATGTCCGAACTAACTTCGTTTCACTTTCAATAAAATTACCATTCGGATGAAGGTAACCGAGAATATCATGTGGTTCTTGATACGATGGTGAAATCGGAATCCAAATTAATTCTTCCCCATAACGTAACCCAAGTGATTCTGCGTAAGCTTGCACAAAGCGTGATTTCCCAACACCTGGTATACCACCAACAATTGTTAACATATTGGTTTTAATACTAATGTGAAAATTATATATATCTGTATCATCCAAATATAACCCTTTATTACGAACCATACTTTGTACATACTGCAAAAAAGAGGATTCACGCTCATCCCATTCCCAGTCATCCTTTTGCATTTTAATATCTTCTACTTCAACTAACTTACCTTCTTCAGCAATTCGTTTATTTAGTTGGTCATACACATTTTCACTTACAAAATATAAATGATCATCTACTGCTATTTCTACATGTTTCATCCAATCGTTTATTTCAATATATTTGCATTCTTTTCTTTGCTCAAAATATGAAATTGAACTTATTGATGATTTTAACGATAAATTTCCATATAGCCTTCCTTCATGCCACAATAATTCTGGAGGCTCAAAGTCTTTTGGTAATTTAGGCATAAGAAATGATAAATAACCGTTGCTTAACTTCCGTTCCAAAGACGCTCTCTTTTTATAATTTGAGACCTTTGGTGAAGGAATCAATTTATATGAAGATGCTATTTCCCGAGGCTCTTCTGTGCATATTAATTCCAGAAATAAATTTCCACGATCATAATAAAGACGAAACATAACCAGTTGCTTTTCTAATTTATGCTTCTTTAAATCAGTAAAGATTTTTTCATTCTTTTTATTACTGCATAATCCTTCAAACAAATATTTTCCAGTCGGAAATAACTCTTGTAAAGTTAAAGGTATTGAAGAAAGACATTGTACAAAGAAATTTTCTCCATTCTTCTCTCCCTCAGCTTTTGCAAACTTCCCAATAAACCTCATATAATACATTCGCTTTATAAAACTTGGATGAAGAGCTTTATGTAATTTCAACGTAGTCACCTTCTTTTTTTCATACTATTCTTATTGTATGAACTACAATCTAAAACTAGAAATAAAAAACCTGACGTCATCCGTCAGGTTCAAAATTAAAACGTATATTAATGAGAAGGAAATGCTTTTTTTTCTTGTAAAATGGCATTATGAGCGATTTTCATTTTAGCAAGTACGTACCGTAATCGATCTTCGGCATTTTCATCTTTATTTTGCTGCAAACTCGCCAAATTCTCTACAGAACTCGCTAAATTTTCAATCACGCCTCGAAGTTCAGGATGATGATTAAAAAAAGATTCTTGTACTAATACTTTCCTTAAATCACTAGCTAAATCCATAATTCTAGACAACTGTTCTTTTTCTTCCATTTTCATCCCTCCTGAATATCTTATGTATTAAATATTCTCTAGACAAGGAAAAAAGCCCTTTAAATTAAAAGGACTTTTACATTTTTATAGTTCCTGTCAGTAACATATAAAGTGATGTAATAGCTGCAATAACAATTGCCCACATCACATATCGCTCTTTGCCTGAAAAACAACGATTCCCTTTTTCTTTTCTTGCAAACATATACACGAGAATCCCAATACCATATACGATTGAAACAAGCAATAAATTCTTTAAACCAGCTGCATAAATTAGCCATACAGAGTATAGGGAAGCAATTAATGCTAACAATCCATTTTTTACTCTCGCAACTTTCAGCTCTTTCGTGATGACTAATTTCAATTGAAATAGCGCTGATAATAAGTACGGCAGTAATATAGATGTTGACGCAATAAAATACATAATTTGATATGTCGATTGTGAAAACAGAACGATTATAAATATAGTTTGGGCAACGATATTTGAAATCCACAATGCCATATGCGGCGTTTGTTTCTTATTTGTTTTCGTAAAGACTTTCGGAAACACGCCGTCTTTTCCTGCTACGTGAGAAATTTCAGAAACAAGTAAAAACCAGCCAATTAATGTACCTACAAGTGACGCAACTAATCCAATATTAATTGCCATTGCACCCCATGGCCCAACAACATGTTCTAATACATGTCCCATTGAAGGAGTCTCTAATACTGAAAGTTCTTTTCTTGTCATGGCTCCCATTGACAGAACAGAAATTAAAATATAAATAGACATTACTAAAATAAGTCCAAGTACTGTCGCTTTTCCAACGTCTCTACTATTTTTAGCTCTTCCTGATAATACAACTGCTCCTTCAACCCCAATGAACACCCAAAGGGTTACAAGCATTGTATTTTTCACTTGACCTAGTACAGAGGAAACTGAGATAGTTCCTTCGCCCCAAAAGTCATGTGTAAATGTATCCCAGCGAAACGCTGTTACCATCACGACAATAAATAATAAGATCGGAACTAATTTCCCAATCGTTGCGATAACATTCATAATGGAAGCTTCACGAATTCCAAATAAAATTAGAAAATGCAATGTCCATAATAAAAGTGATGCACCTACGATTGACGCAACATTATTTCCGCCTTTAAAAATTGGGAAGAAGTAACCTAATGTACTAAACAGTAACATAATTGTTGCAACATTTCCTAAAATCCCTGCTAGCCAGTATCCCCAAGCACTGTTAAAACCAATATATTCACCGAATCCAGCTCGTGCATAACTATAGATTCCGCCCTCAAGCTCCGGTTTTTGTCTTGCTAACGTTTGATATACGAGCGCAAGTGGAATCATTCCCATTGCTGTAATACACCAACCAATTATCGTTGCACCACTATTTGCTCCTACTGCTAAATCATGCGGTAAACTAAAAACACCGCCACCAACCATCGTTCCAACTACTAATGCGATTAACGGAAAAAATCCTAACTTCTTTTCTATTTGTACCACCCCATCTGTCATTCTAGGTGTTATGTTCGTTCAACTATTAAAGTCACCTTTTTCTCTAATAGACGTTTCTCTTATATTTTTTCAGGAAAACATTACTTATTCTAAAAGAAAATGAAGAAAAATGGAATACTTTTTTGAAAAAATGTATAAGTATGCACAAAAAAACCGTTCATTTTGTAATGAACGGTCATTTCATACATATAAAATTGTATATTTATTGTAAAATTAACGAAGTAACTTCTCTTTTTGTAAAAATTGTTTTGCGACTTCTTCGCTACTTTTCCCATTCACATTTACTTCATAATTCATTTTTCTCATTTCTTCATCTGTAATCTTTCCAGATAATTTATTTAATACTTTTTCGAGTTCAGGATATTTCTGTAACGTCTCTGTTCTTAATAATGGTGCTCCTTGATAAGGCGGGAATAGTCCTTTATCATCTTTTAGCACTTTAAGACCATATTGCTCCAATTCACTATCTGTTGAATATGCATCGATTACATTAACATCTCCCGATTGTATTGCACTATAGCGCAGTTTCGGTTCCATCGTTTTAACATTTGAAAACTTATAGTTATATAATTTTTGCATTCCTTTATAACCATCTTCACGATCAGCAAATTCTAATGTAAATCCTACTTTAGCTTCCTGTGCAATTTTCCCTAAATCAGAAATTGTATTTATGTTATTTTGATCTGCTATTTTTTTCGGCATGGCTAGTGCGTATGTATTGTTATACTCCATTGGCTTTAACATAACCATATTATATTTCTTTTCCATTCCAATACGAGCTTGTTCATATACTTCATCACGATTTGTACTTTTCGGTTCTTCTTTCACGAAAGTAGATAAAGCTGTACCTGAAAATTCCGGGTATATATCTACTTCACCTGATTTTAACGCTTCAAATACAAATGCTGTTTTTCCAAGGCCCGGCTTTAATTCCACTTGTAAATCTGTATCCTGTTCAATAAGTTGCTTGTACATTTGAATTAATATTTCTGGTTCAGATCCAAGTTTACCAGCAATAACTATGTCTTTCTTTTCGGTATTCCAAAGAAATGGAGCAGCTATCATTACTACAACTATACATATCGTCAATATAACGCGCTTAGAAGAGCGTTTCGGGCTCTCAAGTATGCGAAGTACTATATCAAAGAATAAAGCGAGTAACGCAGCTGGTACGGCCCCTAAAATGATAAGCGCATGGTCATTTCGATCTATGCCTAATAATATGAGCTTACCGAGCCCACCAGCGCCTATTAAAGCAGCTAATGTAGCCGTTCCAACAATTAATACCATCGCTGTACGAATACCAGCCATAATAATTGGCAATGCGAGCGGAAGCTCTACCTTCCATAATCTTTTCCAGCTATTCATCCCCATAGCTCTCGCCGCTTCTATAAGTGATTCATCTAATTCCCGTATTCCTGTATATGTATTTCGTAAAATAGGTAATAGTGCATACACAACTAATGCGATTATAGCTGGCAGTTTTCCAATTCCTACTAACGGAATTAATAGTCCAAGTAAAGCAAGTGAGGGCACTGTCTGCATAACAGCAGAAGTCCCTATAATAAATTCAGCCATTCGTTCTTTTCTCGTTAATATAATGCCGAGCGGCACTGCAATAATTACTGCAAAAAATAGTGAAATAAGCGATATTTGTAAATGCTCACTTAATGCACTTAGCAATTCTACTTTTCGTTCTTGGAACGTTTGAATAAAATCAGTCACTGTTTAGCCTCTTTCCTTCATTTGTTCAACAATGTAATTGACAATATGACGACTTGTTAACGCTCCAACATATTGACCATGCTCTTCAACCGGCACTGACTCTTCAGTTTGTAAGCGGACTAGTGCTTCTTGTAATGACGAATGTAAAGATAAAGCATTCCCTTCAACTCGTATACCCTCGTCTAGCGGCAATACCTCTTCTATACTCTTCCCCTCATACCAAGGTCGTCCACGATTTCCAATGAACTCCTCTACAAACTCATTTTTCGGGTTATGTATAATTCCTTCTGGCGTATCTAATTGAACAACTTTTCCTTCTTTCATTACACAAATACGATCACCAAGTGATAAAGCCTCTTGCATATCGTGCGTTACGAACACGATTGTTTTTTGAATCTTTTTTTGCAGTTGTACGATATCCTTCTGGAGCTGCTCCCTACTTAACGGATCTAACGCACTAAATGGTTCGTCCATAAGTACAATTTTCGGGTTTGCGGCTAATGCCCGTACGACACCAACACGTTGTTTCTGCCCTCCCGACAATTCATCTGGCATACGATCACGATATACATCTGGATCGAGCCCAACCATCTGTAGCAAGTCATCGACACGTGCTTTTATTTCCTTTTTGGTCCATTTTCTCATTTCAGGGACAACTGCAATATTTTCAGCAATTGTCATATGTGGAAACAGCGCAATCTGCTGCAACACGTACCCTATATTCCAACGTAGTTCGTTTATGTTATATTGTTGAATATCTTTTCCATCGATTAAAATTGATCCTTCCGTCGTTTCAATTAAACGGTTAATCATCTTCATTGTCGTTGTTTTCCCGCAACCACTCGGACCAATGAGAACAAAAAATTCTCCTTTTTTAATTTCTAAATGCAATGAATCCACTGCTTTTGTGCCATCTTCATACGCTTTTGACACATGATTAAATTGAATCACAGACACAACTCCTTTCATGTTGTTTCCTTTATTTTGATGGAATATAGCATTCATTTCAAATGATACGCTTTATTATACAAAAAAAGAGCTCTCATTTGAGCTCTAACGGTCGAACAATATTGTTTTCATAATTGCAGCATATTCACGCACATACGCTTTTTTCTTAGAGCGTCTCGGTGTTTCAGCAGCCAAAGCTTCCATCTTTATCCCTAAACGCTTTGCAATTATTTTCGTTCGATATAAATGATACGTATTACTTACAACTACCGCATGCTTTACATCATATAAATCCATACTAAACTTTAAATTTTCATACGTATTTGTAGAGCGGTCTTCAATTAAAATGCGATTCTCATCTATACCATGTACCATTAAATAGTTTCTCATACTGTGAGCTTCCGGTATATCTTCATCTTCCCCTTGACCACCTGAAACAATTACTTTCACCTCAGGGTGAGCATGTAAATATTCCAACGCTATATCCAAACGATTTTGAAGAGATAAAGACGGTCTATCTCCAAATAACTTTGCACCTAATATAAGAACGTATGGAGAGTGATTACTCAATGTTTCACGAGCAACTTTATTCATTCGAAACGTCATATAAATGATGTATATCGGAGGTAGTAATAAGATTATAAGCAATATCCATTTGTTCATAAATAAGTTAACACTCCCTTTCTTTTTATTATATAGAAAAAGAAAAGGAGGCAGAAGTATTTTTTAAACAATTGATTTATTAGACACATTCGCTTCCGTTTTACGTTTTGAAATTACATAATAAAAAGCAACCCCTAATGATAGGATCAATATACAGCTCAGTACATAAAACGGGATCATTACCCCTGCTTTAGATACACCTGCCATAAACAACATTAATAATACAATTCGAATTCCTGTGCCAATTAATCGAAATAAGCTATCCACACGTCCCATTACTTCGTTTGGGATTTCTTCCATCATCAATACATTTCTCGCCACTCGTGTTCCAGCATTTCCAATCGCATGGAAAATCGCAAGTCCATATAATAACATAATGGAAGGCTCAATAATCATTGCGGTAATTGAAATTACATAAATAACCATCGTCATAACGATTGAAATTTCTATTTTGACATATTTCATCATGATTGGAATACTTATTCCCGCAATAACAGCCCCAACACCATACATCATACCTTCTATCGCGTATACAGAGGCATTAGCTTTGAGTATATCTGAAATATAAACTGGGATTAAATAATTTGCCATCATAACACCGATAAACGGCATATAAGTGGCAAGTAAAAACCAAAAGAACTTAGGGCGATTTTTCATAAAGTGAATTCCTTCGAACAATTGCTTCTTAAATGTTACTTTCCCTTTTACTTCTTTTTTCTTTACATACGGTATACATAAGAACAGGAAAAATGCTCCTGCAAAAGTTAACATATCCACTAACAAGATCCATTTCAAAGAAATAATCTCAATTAAAAAGCTAGCGGCCGCTCCTGAAATAACTTGCGTTAATTGTCCTTGTATCTCCATCGTGCCACTTAAACTTTTATAATGTTCAGATTGAAATATTTCTTGGTTAAATGCAAAAATTGTAGGATAGAATAATAGATAATAGAAAGAACCTGCTATATAAATAATAATGTAATGAATAGAATTGTATGATTGCCCAGCAAATCCCCAAATGGCCATCATTCCTATAATGGCTATCCCGATACCTTCGTTACATAACAATAAAGATTTTCTTGAAAAACGATCTATGCTTTGCCCAATAAATGGCGTTAATAAAAACATTATGAGAGTCGCAACGATAGAAACATAACCAAACGTTGTCTCTCCTCCACTTTCCTTAATTAACAACCACGGAATCGTTATCATAACAATCCCAGAGCCAATAGCAGATAAACTATTGGCGCCTAGAATGTAATACAAGCGAGAATCATGATAAAGAGAGGACATATCACTCAACTCCTAATTGTTTTTTCACCTCTTTATATACGCTCATATATGCTTTTAATTCTTTAACTAAATCATGAATTAATGGTTTTGCATCTTCTCCAAGTTCACTATCTTGCACATGTAATCCATCAAGCACGACTTGTTTTGGAATTGCGTTTGCGTAAACGCCTCTAGCGACAGTGCGCATACTATTTAATGCGTTTATTCCCCCTTTACCGCCTCCAGCAACTGCTAGTAATGCGACAGGCTTATGGATGAATTCACTGCTACTTAAGTAATCTAACGAATTTTTCAGTGCTCCGCTCATCGCATTATGATATTCTGGTGTACATAGTACTACACCGTCTGCTGCTTTCACTAAAGCTTTTAATTTTTTAACTGCTTCCAATTCACGTTGTGATTCTTCCCCATTATATAAAGGCAATTCCGCTACTGCTAAATCGTATAACTCCCCTTCAAATTGCTCTGCAATATATTTTGCCACAACGCGAGTTCTACCGAATTTTCTTGGTGTACCGTTAATAACGACTAGTTTCATAATTATTTCTCCCCTTTGTTTTCAAGTTATATTTATATATTATCAGAAATTTCTATACAAAATACAGTAAAAAGGGGTAATAGCTTTCATAAAATAGTATGAGAAATAAAAAAAGAACTCATACTTTCGTATGAGTTTCACAAAACTAATATTCCCTATTTTTTCACAACCTCATGTCCACCGAATTGATTACGAAGTGCAGAAACCACTTTTCCGTGGAATGTAACATCTTCTTGTGAACGGTAGCGCATAAATAATGACATAGCGATAACTGGTGCCGCTGCTTGTAATTCAAGTGCAGTTTCAACAGTCCATCTCCCTTCTCCTGAAGAGTTCATTACACCTTTAATACCATCAAGTTTCGGATCATCTGCAAATGCCTTTTCAGTTAAGTCCATTAACCAACCACGGATAACTGATCCATTTGCCCATACTTTTGCAACATCTTCATAATTGAAATCAAAATCACTTTTATCTAGTACTTCAAATCCTTCAGCGATTGCTTGCATCATTCCGTATTCAATACCGTTGTGAACCATTTTTAAGAAATGCCCACTACCGACGCGGCCTGCATATGAATAACCATTTTCTACTGCTAAATCTTTAAATAAAGGTTCTAGTTGATCATAAATTTCTTTTTCTCCACCAACCATTAAGCAAGCACCGTATCTAGCTCCTTCCACACCGCCTGATGTACCGATATCTACGTAATGTAAGCCAAAGCTTTTCGCTTCTTCAGCACGGCGTAACGTATCTTTATAGAATGAATTTCCACCTTCAATAACGATATCGCCTTCCTCTAATAATGGATATACATCTTTTAGTACTGACTCAACAACTTCTCCTGCAGGTACCATTACCCAAATTGTACGAGGTGCTTCTAGTTCAGCGATCATTTCTTTTAACGTATGACGTGCAGTAATCCCTAGTTTTCCTGCCTCTTCAACAAGTTCATTATTTACATCGTATACAACTACTTCATGCTTGTCTTCATATAAGTGTTCAGCTAATGGGAATCCCATTTTTCCTAATCCAATTAAACCTAGTTTCATATTAATCAATCTCCCATTCTATACAAATATATTTAATAACGAAATTAGCCCAAGTGCTACAACAGATAATATTGTCTCCATTGCAGTCCATGTTAATAATGTTTCTTTCACAGTCATTCCAAAATACTCTTTAATCATCCAAAATCCAGAATCATTTACATGCGATAAAATTAATGACCCTGCACCTGTTGAAAGTGCCAGTAACTCTACATTAACTCCTGGTGTACTTGCCGCAATCGGTGCCACTATTCCTGCTGCTGTCATCATGGAAACAGTAGCAGAGCCAGTCGCGATTCGAATAAGTGCAGCAATTCCCCAACCTAATAATATCGGTGAAATATGTGATTCTTTCGCCATCTCCGCAATTGTAGTTCCAATTCCAGAATCTAATAACACTTTATTAAAGGCACCACCTGCACCGATAACTAACAGTATGTTTGCAATTGGGCCTAAACAATCATTTGTAACTTGTAAGACTTTGTCTTTAGAAAACCCTTTTGCATAGCCAAGACTAAAGAAAGAATATATCGTGGCAATTAATAATGCGACTATTGGATCTCCAATAAAATGCAATACTTGTGCAAGTTGGCTTGTTTTATTTAATGCTACTTCCGCTATCGATGCACCTAGCATAAGAAATACTGGAAGTAAAATAGTAAACAATGTATTTCCGAAGCTAGGAAGTTCCTTCTTCTTATCTCTTTCAATAAATTGCTCCGCTATATCTAACGGTACTTCTTTATGTATACGAGCACCAATCCATTTCCCGTAAAGCGGACCTGCAATTATTGCAGTTGGAAGTCCGACAATTAATGCATACAAAATTGTCTTCCCTACATCTGCTTTAAATATACCTACCGCTGCCATAGCTGCTGGATGCGGTGGAACAAGTCCGTGTACAACCGAAAGACCTGCTACTAGCGGAATACCGATTGTAATAAGTGATACCCCTGTTTCTAACGCAATTGTAAATACTAACGGAATTAATAGTACAAATCCAACTTGGAAAAATACCGGAATCCCTACTATAAATGCAACGAACATCATTGCCCAGTGAACACGCTTTTTCCCAAAACGTCCAATTAATGTGTTAGCAATTCGTTCAGCACCGCCAGACTCAGCCATCATTTTTCCAAGCATTGTTCCTAAAGCTAAAACAATCGCCAAAAACCCTAACGTATTACCAAGACCTAATTTAATAGAATCGATAATCCCTGGATGTTGTGGTGAAGTTCCAATTAAGGGCATCCCCATTGCTAGCCCTACACCGATTGCTGTTAAAATTAACGCGACAAATGGATGCCATTTTACTACCGTAATTAGTAAAAGTAATATAACAACAGCCGCTAGTACGATTCCAACTACCATTTCTCCCAATCCCCCTATTGTTTACGTTGGAAAGCAGCTATACAATCAAATTCTTCTTTCAAACGATTGTAAAGTCGTTCATACATATAAAACATCTCTAAATATAAAGCCGTATTTTCTTTATTCGGTACATGGTGATGGACAATATCAATCCAATCCTTCACCTCTTCAAGCGAATCAATTTTCCCAATTGCATACAAAGCAAGTGCCGCTGCCCCAAGCGCAGATGCTTCATGACTTTCTGGAACAAGTAATTCTTTCCCCATCATGTCAGATAACATTTGTCTCCAAAATGCAGATTTCGCAAAGCCTCCTGAAACACGTATTTCAGTAAGTGGCCCTGTACAATCTCGAATGGCAAGTGCTACTGAATACACACTCATACAAACACCTTCCATAACTGCTCGTATAAAATGTTCTCGTTTATGCTGAAGGTTTATACCGAAGAATGTACCACGAGCATTTGCATTCCAGTAAGGTGCACGTTCCCCAGATAAAAACGGTAAAAATAGCAATCCTTCTGCTCCAGCTGGTACACTTTCTGCATACTTAATTAATAAATCATAAGGATCAATCCCAAGCTTCCTTGCAACTTCTTGCTCTGGACTACCGAATTCATCACGTAGCCATCTTAATAAAATCCCGCCATTATTCGTCGGTCCACCGATTACCCAGTGCTCATCTGTTAATGCGTAACAAAAGGTTCTTCCTTTTTCATCTGTATTAACACTTGATGAAATTGTTCGAACCGCACCACTTGTCCCAATCGTAATTGCAGCTGATCCAGGTGATATTGCACCGACACCTACATTTGCAAGAACACCATCACTCGCACCAATAACAACTGGAGTATCTTCATGAATGCCCATCTTTTGTGCTAATTCCGGTTTCATTCCCGATAAAATATATGTAGTTGGTACAGGTGTTGATAATTGTTCTGGTGACATATTTAACATAGTTAAAACATCTTCATCCCAGTTTAATGTTTCTAAATTAAATAACCCAGTAGCTGATGCGATTGAATGATCAACTACATAGCGTGAAAATAATTGATAAATGACATACTCTTTAATGGAAATAAATTTATAAGCAGTTCTGAATAAATCCGTTTCTTCTTCTTTCATCCACAGTAATTTAGAAAGTGGTGACATCGGATGAATTGGTGTACCAGTTCTTCTATAAATGTCATGACCATTCATTTGTTGTAATAGTTTTTCTGATTGCTTTGTGCTTCTATTATCTGCCCAAATAATAGAGCGCGTTAACGGCGCACCGTTTTCATCTACAGCAATTAAGGCATGCATCGCTGTACTAATACCAATTGAAGAAATATCTTCCGGTGACACATTACCCTTTTTAATAGCAACGCTTACAGTTTTATATACAGCAGCACACATTACATCAGGATCTTGCTCAGCCCATCCGACGTTCGGTTGAATAATTGGATAATCAATTGCATGTGAAGCAACGACTTTTCCTTTTTCAGTGAATACAACCGTTTTCGTACTTGTGGTACCGATGTCAACCCCGATTAGTCTCCCCCTTGTTTCCATGCGAACCTCCCTCTCGTTTCTAGCAAAATACGATCTAGTAAACCGTTTACATGAATTAGTATATAAAATATTTTTCATAAATCAAGTTATTAGAAGAAAATTTTTTTCAAATCAAAACGTACCTCTCATCTTCTAAATCATTCTCTTTATCTTTTTTAAATAACCTTTTTAATTTATCAAACATTCTTTCCCCTCCACCTAAAGATAATAATATATAAGTTCTCGTTTTCTTAGCTTGATGGACATAGGGCGTGGCTCCCTACTATCACTTTTTTACCTTGTAAATATATGTTCCATACTATAAAATCTAATAGTATTTATATTTTTCAGAAAAATCAAAACAGAATATAAACTTTATTGTATAATGTTGTAAAAAGATGTCGGAGGGATTTAATGTTAAATACAATATCTCAATTCACAATTAAGCTTTCATCAATTCTTTTATCACTCTTACTATTATTAAATTTACCTTATTTATTTATCACTCAACAAGGATTTACCTTTCAACCAATTTACTTTTTTAATCAGATCGTTACTATGTTAAAAGAGGTTTTCTCCCCTGAATCATTAGTGGTTATCGGATCAGACCCGAAATTTGGTAGTTTCAAAAAAACACCATTATTTCCAACTGTTTTAGAACCTTACCTATATTCATTTACTGTATTATTTATAGCCTTTTTGCTTGCACTCTTTCTATCATCTAGTATGGCATTTTTTTATTTTTTAGCAAAAGATTATATAAAAAAATGGATAAACCGAATTGTATTCATATTAGAAGCTATCCCTGATATGATGATGATGATTTGTTTGCAAATATTTTTCATATGGGTACTTCAGAAATTCGGGGAATCTCCTGTCACCATTATTTCTTTTAATGAAAATCGAGCTTATTTACTCCCTATTTTATCTTTAGCAGCCTTACCTACATTACAAATGTTTCGGATGATGGTGTTATACATAAAAGAAGAACATGAAAAACATTACGTAGAGGTTGCATATGGAAAAGGACTTTCATCAAGTTATATACTTTGCATTCATTTATTCAAAAATATATCTATCCACTTCTTTCACCATTTAAAAACGATTTTTGTTTTCTTACTTTCTAACTTATTCATTTTAGAATTTGTTTTTAATATGGAAGGCATTATTCAATTTTTATTTAAGAAGGCGTTTATTTCACCCCCAGCTGCATTTATCATACTTGTTATGATTATTTTACCGTTTTATACCATTTTTCAAATAATCTCATTCATGATGAATAGATGGCAAAAGCAATTGAAAGGAGCAGCATTATGAAATCTATTTGGAAATCAAAACGATTTTTAATCGGCTTTACTTATCTATTCATACTTGTTTCAGCTAGTTTTATTTATAGTTGGTTCTTTAAAGATAACATCCCAAAACCTCCTCAGTTACTTTACAATGACAATAACGAATTACTTGGAAAGGCCCCCTTTTCGCCATCGTTAATGCCGCCTTTTGGATCTGATCGTTTTGGAGAGTCTGTTTTCTTACAAATTGTAGAAGGAGCAAAATTCACCATTTTATTAGCCGTGGCAATTAGCTTCTTTCGAATTTTATTCGGAACATGTATAGGAATCCTCTTAAGTTTATACGCTCCAAAATTCAAGAGATTTTTCCAGTCATGCTCAGAAGTTTTTTATTATATTCCAACTCTATTTATCGCATTTATACTCATCACGCCCGTTAATATTGTAATCACATCAAACGCTGATAGATTAGACCCAAATATTTCATTTATGTTTTATCAAGTACTCGTACTTATTTTCGTCGCTCTACCTACACTTTCTTTATATATATCCTCAGAGGTTGATGAATTTATGAAACAAGATTACATTTTAAGTTCTCAATTGCTGGGTGCTAGCCGTTTTCATATTATCAAAAAACACTTACGAGTCTTATTACTTGATCGCTTATTTGTGTTATTCATGGAACATATCGTCCAAACACTCATACTCGTTATCCATTTAGCGTTGCTTAACATTGTAATTGGCGGGATACAAATGCGGGAACTCTATGACGGAGTGCCCAAACCTGTTTCTCTATCTAATGATTGGGCAGGTCTTATTGGATTAAATCGTTATGAAATGAATCTTTCATGGTGGATTATTTTTTATACTCTCGTTTCATTCTTTATTACGATTCTTTTTATTAAGCTTATGACAATCGGAATTCAAGATGCACTGAAAGCAAGAGATTCGCAAGTTGTAGCAATTCAAACCGTTCCAGATCATAAAAAATTTGTTGAAAATAAAGATTCTTTTTCGTTTGCAAATAAAGTGAATTTTTAATCATGTCTCATCAATCAAGTATTAATTGGCATTGATATTAGTAGAATATAAAAAAGATGATCCCTATTGAATACGAGGGATCATCTTTTTTATGCCGTCTAACTTTTTTACATGTCCTTTGCTAGACTCATGCTTTTTATATTTAAAATGAATTATTTACAATCACAATTATGCTGTTTAAAATCGATTACCATACGTCCTTGAATTCTACCTTGTTCCATTTCTTCGAATACATTTTGTACTTTATCTAGAGAACACGTTTGAACAACCGGCACTACTTTTCCTTCTGCGCCGAACATAAATGCCTCCTCCAGATCCTTACGAGTACCAACTAGAGAACCAACTACTTCAATCCCGTCTAATACAAGTCGTGGAATGTTTAAATCCATAGTTTCTACTGGTAAACCTACCGCAACTACTTTACCGCAAGCACGTACTGCATCAACTGCTGAGTTGAAAGCTACTTTAGAAACTGCTGTTACTACAGCAGCATAAGCACCACCAAACTCCTCTTGAACAATTTTATCAGCAGGACCTTGAGAAATTGGATTGATAGTCATATCAGCACCAACTTCTTTTGCTAAGGCTAATTTGTCGTCATTGATATCTACTGCAATTACCTTTGCACCAAATACGTTTTTAGCATATTGGATAGCTAAGTTTCCTAATCCACCGCAACCATAGATTACGATAGGTTGACCAGGTTTAATGTCTGATACTTTTATAGCTTTATATGTAGTTACGCCCGCACATGTGATTGATGATGCTTGAGCAGGATCTAATCCTTCTGGTACCTTCACCGCATAATCAGCTGTAACAATACATTGTTCAGCCATACCACCATCTACTGAATAACCAGCATTTTTCACTTCACGGCAGAATGTTTCTCTACCCGTTACGCAATATTCACAACGTCCACAAGATTGGAACATCCATGCAATACTTACACGGTCACCTATCTTTAGTGAAGTAACATCATCAGCAATTTTAGTAACAATACCTACACCCTCATGACCAAGGATGCGGCCATCGGTGTTTCCAAAATCATGATTTGCAACGTGTAAATCAGTGTGGCAAACTCCACAATACTCTACATCTACTAGCGCTTCACCCGAATGTAGCGAACGTAATTCCTTTTCAATAACTTCAATGTTTGCTTTGCTGTTTTTATTAACTACTACTGCTTTCATATGTGATCTCCCCTTTAGTGTTTTAGAGTTTTAATGAGTTTATCTCACAACTACTGTCCTCACTATTTTGGCTAATTATTGTGCCAAATTTAAGTGTTCAATCATCATTACAGGTTCATCATAACATGGAATTTCATAAGATTATTGTGAAATATTGAACAATATTTGAATTATTAACCAAGTATTTTCTTACTATATTTGAAAGGAAAACTGAAATTCCATCATATTTACATTGAAATTTATCAGGCATTTCTTTTTGGTTTATATGCAAAGAATATAGAGGTTTAAAAAATATTTTTTAAGCTTGGGAGATTATAAGTAATATATTTCTATAGACAATTAGAACCACTAAATCTAGCGGATATATCAACAACTATTCACCAATATAAAAAGCCTTCTATTATTATATTTAGGTCATACACTTTAGACTCAATAAAATCAAAGACAGGAACATATTTGTTCCTGTCTTTTTATAATGTGGTGGGACCCCGCATCCATCTATTTAAGAAATTTCTCCTATAATCCCTAGTATAAAAACGGAATAATTCGCCAAGTCTTGGACTGATATTGTTTATATTGTTCACCAAACAGCGTAATAAGAATTCTCTCTTCAATTTTTATACGATACGAATACACAAGGAAAAATAAAATAATATTTATGATAATGGCAATGAATGAAGATGAAGATATAGCAAATCCTAAAAAGGTCAAAAAAGACCCTAAATAACCAGGATGGCGAACATATTTATATAGACCGTTTTGAATTAACGTATGTCCCCCTTGCATTCCGACATTCTTACTGTAAAATCTTCCTAGGATTTTCATTGAAGAAAATCTTATCCATACACCAATTAGCCCGATAATAACACCCAAAAACAGCAATGAATTAATCTTATTTTACTGTAATGAAATACATAATCTCTGGAATGGTTAACATCAATGCAAAGACTACTCCGATAAAAAAACTAGAACCACGATTTTGTTTTTCCTCTTTAACAGGTGAACTTCTATAAAATTCTAATAATAAATACAGAAAAATAGGTAAATACGCTATGAGAAACATAATTCTTTTTCCCTTCAATAAAAGTATTTTATAATTAACTCACTTATTTTTATCAATTAGGTCACAAAATTTGGAGATTCCTTCAGAAATAGCTAATTACTCTTCCTTGTTCAATGCCTTTATTTTTGCAAGTAATGGCACAAAATAATCAGAGATTAACTTTTCAATATAGTCTTTAACTTGTTCTAAAATGTAAAGACATGTATATCCCCGATCTAATTTATCAGTTTTTCGTTCTACTAAATTTTGTTTTTCTAATCGGTCTATTACTAAGCTACTGATGTAACAGGTACCCCCTCTGAATCCACTAGTAGGAAAGCTTTTCTTTTTACCAATGTTTATTTCTTTAACCCTCATTAAAACACTCTCCGAGGCTTTGTCCCCCTCCCAAAAGCCAAACAAACGATTCAAATTCCATATCTACATTATACTAATCGAATTGAATATTCATTCTTTTTATTCATTATGTAAATAAAAAGGATAATCAGCCCCGTAATGGACTAACTACCCTATAAGTTATTATCTAAATTTAACATTTGAAGAGCCCTTTATATTCGTTTCATCGAAATTGTTTCACGTATACTTTGTAAATTTTGTAGTGTTTCCTCTTGTAGCTGCAATGACAATCCCACATACAAAGTATCTAATAAACTAAGCTGCGCTAATCGTGACGAACTTGCTTCTGTACGAAATTCCGTCTCACGCGTCGAAGTATATAGTGTTATATGAGCAAGTTGGCTTAATGCCGATTTTTGATAGCTTGTAATCGCAATAATGCGAGCCCCTCTTGCTTTCGCTACTTCTAATGCTTCAAGTAATCCTTTATTACTGCCCGAATGAGAAATTGCAATGACCACCGCTTCTTTTGTCAGCAAGCCAGCTCCCATAATTTGAAAATGTGAATCCGTATGAGCAATACAAGAAATACCCGTTCTCATAAACTTATGATAAGCATCCATCGCAATAATACCCGAACCACCATTTCCATAAAACTCAATTCGTTTCGCTTCATTCAGCGCACTTACTGCCTGTTCCAACGCGTTGTCATTTAACAAATGTAATGTATCTTGCAGTCCTGTAATATGTGAATGAAAAACTTTTTTAGCAACAGTGACCATATTATCTTCTACCGATACTTCCTCATGAATATTTTGCATCGGGGTATGTACAATCTCACGAGCTAATGTAATTTTCAGGTCTTGAAACCCTTGAAAACCTAGGTGTTTGCATAAGCGGAATATCGTTGCTTCAGAACTATTCGTAACTTCCGCTAACTCCGTAATTGATTTATGTACAACATCTTGTGGATGTTTCAAAATATGTTCGGCAATACTTCGTAATTTCGGTGATAAACCATTTAACGAAGCCTGAATCTTTCCAATCCCACTTTTTGTACCAGGCATATCGTATCTTCCCCTTCCATAGTAGCTATATTGTACCTAATAATCGAAAGAAGAAACACCTTTATTTAGCGATTTTATTTGCTCCTATGTATTCTGCCGTAACATATGACACAATTATTCATACTTATTTCTAGTTTTCCCCATGCTTTACTGCGTATAATGCAGCTTGTGTACGATCATCTACTTCTAATTTAGCCAATACGTTAGAAACGTGTGTTTTCACAGTTTGTTCTGTAATATGAAGCTCTGCTGCAATCTCCTTATTGCTTCTTCCTTTCGCAATTTCACGAAGTACTTCTTGTTCCCTTTTTGTTAACATAGAAAAAGGATTCTCTTTTTCTTTCTTGACTGCTGATCGTCCTAATAGTGCTGGTGTTACTTTCGGGTGAAAATTTGCATTTCCTTGATATACCGCAACGATTGACGCAACGAGTTGATCTGGCTGCACTTCTTTTAATTGATAGCCATCTGCCCCAGCTTCTAATGCTGGTAAAACGTAATCTTGTTCTGAAAAACTACTGAGCATAAGAATTTTTATTGTCTCATCGTATTGTTTTATACGTTTTGTCGCTTCAATACCATCCATTTTCGGCATTGATAAATCCATTAATACTACATCCGGCCTTTCTGTTTGGACGAATGTTAATGCTTCTTCACCATTTGCTGCTTCCCCAATAATTTCAAATTCTTCTCTCGTCTTCAAAAAGAATACGAGTCCCCTTCGAACGATATGATGATCTTCTACAAGTAATAATTTAATTTTCACTGACGTTCTCCCTCTCAAACCGGTAATTGAATTTCTATCTTTGTCCCCTTTTCCGGTTCTGCTTTTATTCGAAAAATCCCCCTCATTAATTCAATTCGTTCTTTCATACTTTTCAAACCAAGTGCTGACTCTCTTACTTGATCCTGTATAAATCCTATTCCGTTATCTTCTATGTAAAAATGCAACTTATTATTTTCTATCCTTAAATGAATACATACTTTTTCACATGAGGCATGTTTTTTACAATTATGTAATGCCTCTTGGCTTATACGCCATAAAACTTCTTCTATTTCATCTTCAATTAAAACCATTCCATCAATTCGAACATCCACTTGAATCCCTAACAGTTTTCCGTAATTTTGAATCGCTTCTGCTAAACCTTTCTCTAATCCTTCAGGCCTTAATTGCCAAATCAAAAGTGTCATCTCTTGTAATGCTTCCTGTGATAATTCTCCAATATAGCTTAACATCTCTTGCAAGTCTCTATCCTTCGTCATATTTAGAGTCCCTTTCGCTGTTAGCATAATTGAAAATAACAATTGTTTAACAGAATCATGTAAATCACGAGCCAATCGATTTCTTTCAGCTACAACTACATATTTTCGTTCTTTCTCAACTAATTGAATACGTTGTATTGTCGTTCCAATTTGAAATGCAATCGCTTCTAATAACGCTAACTCCTCCTCAGAAAAATGTGTTTTATGAGGCGAGGCTACATTTAATAGACCAAATTTCTCTGATCCAGATCTTAGCGGGATTGTCGCATGATGTGTAACATCTTCTGTCTCGCCCCAATTACATTCAATCGCATCCTCTATTCGTTTACATTCAATAATATTTGTCGCTTTTTCCAATCTTCCATTCACAAAACGTTCTACACACCAACAATCTCCTTCACACATCGGCTTCTTTTCCTGCCACGTAAGAGCTGGGGGTAAGTTTTGGTCTACAAGCATACGATGCTTTCCACTTTCATCAATAAAGAATATCCACCCTGTTTGTAAATTCATAACTTGTAATAATGTATGTAACACTTTTCCTAACATTTCCTGTAAGTTTGTTGCTTCATTTAGTAACTCAGCAATTTCTTTTAATGCCTCTAAACGATGCATCTCTTTTTCATCTATGCTCATTCTCATCACCAACTACCATTATAACATTAAGAAATTTCAAAATACTACAAACAAAAAAGAACCGAATTCCTTCAGCTCTTTTTTCGGAGATATCCCATACAGTACATTCAAATTTGCTGATTTGCAAATCTAAATTCTAAACCAAAACAGAAATTAGCTAGTTTTCATTAACTGTCTGATAAAGATTGTCCCACATGGATATGCTGTAAACTTTCAGTGTTAACGAACATATTCGCTGCTGGCATTTGCACTTGATTTTTATGGAACATAGACATTAATTCAAATCTTACTTGTCTGGAAGTTTCAAAATAATCTTCAGGTTTAATCAAACCTGTAATACAAAATTCATATCCAACATATTTAAGGTTAGGATTTAAGTCTGTAACTCCAACATATTTAAATGGTTCAACAGCTTCATCATCTACTCTATAAAGATTTTGGTCCAATTTTTCATTACAAATAACACATACTTCTTCTAACAATTCCTTAACTCTTGTAGGATCTTCCTGATAACTTACCGTGATGCGTTCAATAACTCGCATCCACCCTTTATTAAAATTCTGTATCGTTCTAATCTCTCCATGTGGTATGGTAAGGAGCTTCCCTGACCATTCACGAATTTGCATAAAACGAATACTAATTTCCTCAATAGTTCCTGAATTTGTTCCGTTAAAAGTTACAAAATCGCCAACACGAAACTCTTTGTCCGCTAATCTTGCGAAGCCTAATATGACATCTTTTAGCATCTGTTGTGCAGCAAAACCGATGACAACTCCCGCTATCCCTGCACCTGCAATAATACTTTTTATATCTACAAATTGACTAATTAAATATATGATCAGACTGATGATAATGATATATCTAAAAATAGATCGAATAACACTTTGAATCGTCTGCTCTACCTCTTCATCAAAAAAGCTTGATTTTTTAAAAAACCAATCAATAATGCGGTTTATGACAAAAGAAATAATGATAAGAACTAAAGCAAATAGTAAAAATCTTAAAAGTAAAAATTCCCTTACATAATTAAAAAACTCTTCAGTATACGTTAATAAACTCATCCATCCACTTCCTTACTAATGAAAATTTCATGCAGAGCTACTCTATTTTAAATACACATTTATCATCTCAACACTTGTTTTCGAAACATCTTTTATCCTGATCTTAAATCGTACTTTCTTAACTATGTATTTGTATTCATTGTTCATCTTCAACAATATAACCATTTCATCAATCTTTCAACTTCAGATGTCCTTTTCTATTCACTATAAATATACCCTTTTTAATACCCTAAAGGGAGATTACAATAGAATTTTTTATAAAATGAAACTTTAATCAGTGGGGTTTTTGTTCATCTCCCACTGATTATTAGCCCTCACCAATCGGGCATTTACGGGCAGCAGGGCTTCCACCTAACTTCTTTGCTCCAGCCGAATTTTGAGGTAGAAGTTTTACTGCCCACAAATAGCGGGATAAACGCCTTTCTTTTAAATCCGCAATACTCACTTCATTACAAGGAAAATATTCATATGACACCGAATAGTTCATTTGAATATATTTTTACTCGCGGAGGTTACTAACAATGGGATATATTGAAGAACTAAGAAAAGTTGTTGGATCAAGACCACTCAATCTAGCAGGAGTTGCTGTAGCTGTTTTCAATGAACACGGTCAAATATTACTACAACAAAGACGAAATGGCATTTGGAGAGTTCCTGGAGGTTTTGTGGAACTTGGTGAATCCACAGAAGAAGCTGGGAGACGAGAAGTGCTTGAAGAAACAGGTATTGAAATTGGTACACTTCAGTTAGTAAGTGTATTTTCAGGTAAAGAATTTTTTGTACAATTACCAAATGGAGATGAATTTTATCCTATTACAATCGCATACCTTTGCAAAGACATTACAGGTGGTTTGTTAAAAGCAGACGAAGCTGAATCATTACATGTACAATTTTTTGATTTAAATGGGCTACCAAAAAAGATTAGCCCGTTCATTAAAAAGTTAATTCAACAGCAAGTCGTCTCTATTTAAATGTGAAAAAGAGACCTTTTGAAGGCCTCTTTTTTTCACTTCACTTCTGCATTTAAACAAGATTTAAAATGTCCAAGTGCATATTCATGCCCTTGCGCATTAAAAGATGCTACTGCTTTTTCATAAACGACAATTTGAAACCCTTTGTTATAAGCATCTACTGCTGTATGAAGGACGCAAATATCTGTACATACACCTACAAGATGCACTTCCTCTATTCCTCTTTCTCTTAGCTTCATTTCTAAATCCGTTCCTGCAAAAGCACTGTAACGTGTTTTGTCCATGTAATATACATTTTCAGCATTTTTATATTTTTCGTATACTTCTTGTAATTCACCGAATAAGTCTCTTCCATTTGTATCTGCTATATTATGAGGTGGAAACAATTTCGCTTCTGGATGATATACATCATTGTCTTCATGTTTATCAATCGCAAACACTACATAATCTCCATCTTCAATATACTGCTTCGTTATATGCACAAGTTCTTTCTCAATTTCTTGACCTGGCTTCCCGCAAGTTAAAGCACCTTTTTCAGCTACAAAATCATATGTATAGTCGATATTAATAAGAGCTCGTTTCATTACTACTATCTCTCCTTCTTCTGTTTCACAGTAAACAATAGAAAATTTGTTATTACGACATCGTATGTACTATTCGACATTTCAAATGAAATCCCTACATTTCCAACTCAATACTTACCTTAATCCGAGTTTATCATAAAGTGAAACTTTAATCATAGGGGGGGGGCCATCCCCCTATGATTATTATCCTTCACCAATCGGGCTTTTACGGACAAGTTGATCTCCCACCTAACTTCCTCACATGTGGGTAGGGGTCTTACTGCCCGCAAATAGCGGGATAAAACCGATACACAATGACAAAGCATACAGCTCCAATTAACAAGTCATGAATGTGATAATTGAGCGTAACTTCAACCGCCTCTTGTAAAGTAAACCAAATGACCGAAAACATTATAATAAATAAGAAAATACGAATAACTCGTTTCAAACTTTCAATCCCTTCCTCTTACATGATAGTAAAGAATAAGTTCTTCCTATTCATTCGTACTAGAAAGTGAAACAAATTATTCTCAACAACCTAATCCTATCCAAATTAAAAAGTACACTACCACTTTAAGTAATGTACTTTTTATCCATAATTAAGACGCAGGCTTTGTTTCAAACGTTGCTTGATTAAAGCTAATGACTTTTCCTTTCGGGTCATTGTTTTCAAACTGAGCTGCAGTAATCGTATGACTACCTGTCTCAAGCGTCTTTTCTTTTAATTGTACTGTTGTCTGTGTTGTACTAGTTACTTGATGTTTATCTGCAAATATTTGATCTACAAATACAAATGTTTCTTTATCGTTTTGAAAATTGGAAAGTTCTAATTCGACTTGCTGAATTAAAGTATCCTTTTTTATGAATACAGTTGGTATATTGCCATTTTCAGAAGTACCATCTGGAGTAGTTACTTTTACTTTCCCTTCTCCGATTGGCACTGCTCCTTCAGGAAATACGACCATATTCTCATCACTTGCATTTACAACTTGTTCTTCCTGGTTTGACTGTGCATCCTCTTTTTCCTTTGGAGTACCACAGCCTACTAATAACAATACAGACAATCCAGCGATTATGAATTTCTTCAAAATTCATTCCCCCTGTTATTTCATTATAATTTATTATACAAAAATAACTTCTTGATTTTAAAACTAGTTTTTAACACTTTCATGAACAAATATTAGCTTGCTCACGATTACTGTACCATACTTTCATTTTAAGAACATTAATTTTTTTAAAGAAATAAATAGTAATTCCAATCTATTCATCATTTTAGCCCAATTTACTAAAAAAATATCCATTCAAAATAAAAAGACATTGTCATTTCAATGTCTTTTCTACATAACATTTAGAAAATAAATGTTGTAATCTCATCAACTTCTTTTCGAGAAAGTTTCTTCGGCTTATCTTTCGGAAACCCGAGTGAAATTACCATATTAATTTGTTTTTGAGGCTCAATTTGTAAATATTGTCGCAGTTCATCTTGAGCTAATAATACAGGTCCTGTCATTGGACAAGTACCCAGTCCTCTCGCATGTGCAGCCAACATTAAGTTTTGTGCTGCTAAACAGCTACTCTTAATTCCTTCCTCTTCCCATACTGAATCAGGAACGAAGGCAATTGGATCAAATATCTTTTCACGAAACTTTGATTCATATGGTGTTGCCAAACATACGATTAATACTGGCGCCTCAGAGAAAGCTGTCGCATATGGACCGAAAGAACGTGTAAGTAATTTCCCTGCTTTCTCTTCTCCATTTTCTGCTGCTTTTGCCGCAAGTTTATGTAATGCATCCCATGTCATTTGTTCAATTTCTTTAATTTTCTCTCGGTTCATAATGACCAAGAACTCCCACGTTTGTGAGTTCGTATCACTCGGTGCATAACGAGCACAATCAATAATTTCTTTTATATCACTAGTGGATACTTCTTGTTCTGTAAACTTTCTAACACTTCGTCTACCGTGAATTACTTCTTTAAAATCTTCATAATTCATATATTAAATCCCCTTTTTACAGCGTTTTCAAAACTTGTCCTATGGTTGAATTATATCATGAAAAAAAGCTGGGGGAATACCAGCTTTTTCCCTCATTATTAATTTGTCACTTTAAACAAATTAATACTTTCTTCATATGCAGCTTGTAGTTTTTTCGTAATTGGTCCTCTTTCGCCGCTTCCAAACTTCTCATCACCAATTTGAACAACAGGGAATATTTCAAGTGGTGTCGCTGTAAAGAAACATTCGTCAGCCTCGTATACTTCTTGCAATGAGAATTCACGCTCTTCCACTTCAATATGTAAAGCTTTCGCTAATGTAATAACGTAGTGACGAGTAATGCCGTGTAGAATGAAATTATCGGCCGGATGTGTAATTAATTTATTATTTTTCACCATAAAGAAATTCGAATGACACCCTTCTGTTACAACTCCATCTCGTACTAATATCGCTTCTTGATACCCTTGCTCGTTTATTTTATTTTTAATCATGATATTAGGTAGAAGGTTTAAAGATTTTATATGACAGAACTTCCAGCGTATATCCTCTTCTACAGTAACCTTTATTCCTTGTTCCATAGTAGCGGTAGGTCTTGGAAACAAAACAATATTCGCAAAATATGTTGGCTGTAAATCTTTTTCATACACATGATTTCGAGCTTGAGCTCCACGTGATATTTGAAGATACACATTCCCATCCTCTTGAAATTGATTTCTTTCAATCATTTGATGAAGTTCTTCAACTAACTCTTCCTTTGTAAACGGCGGAACAATATTTATTTCCCTCATAGATTTAAAAAAGCGTTCCAAATGTAAGTCTAATAAATGAGGCTTCCCATCGTATAACCTAAACACCTCATATATACCATCACCAAATTGAAAGCCCCTCTCCTCTAATGGGACCATCGGCTGTTCTTCCTTCGTATTCACAATTCTTCCGTTAAATAAAATCCAATCTTTATGAGTAGCTTTCATTCCTTCCCACTCCTTTATTCCATAATTGATTTTATTGTACAACTTATCCACACTTAAAAGAAGGAATTTTCTGTATTTAACTAAACAAAAAAAGTACATCACCTATTTAAAGTGATGCACTCAACCATTCATTTATTTCAGAAAATATTTTTCAATATCATCTAACATTAAGTTTGCAGCTTTAATACCGCCTGCTGTATTCCAAATTACTTCATCCACTTGGAATACTTTATTGTCTTTAGAAGCCTGCAGCTGCTTAAAGAGTGGGTCTTCTGTCCATTCTTTTGCTAACGTGGTTCCTTCGTTATTCTTATCTGCATCTTTATCAGATGTGAAGTAGAATATGTAGTCCCCATCCATATTCGGAATTTGCTCTTTTGTAATTCCTTTTATCGCAAATTCATCTTTATCTTGTAGTGGTGGTCGCTTAAATCCAATATCATTTAAAACAGCACCTGAGAATGAGTTTTTCTGATAAATACGAACGTCACCTGGTACGAAGCGAATAATAGAAACTTTAGAATTCAATTTATCTCCTAACTTCTCTTTCATTCCTTCAATACGTTTTTTATAATCTTCAAGAGCCTTTTGCCCTTCTTTTTCTTTATTTACAGCTTTTGTATAGAGTGTAAAGTTTTCCTTCCAATCCCCGCGCAATGTTTCAGCGTATACAGTTGGCGCTATTTCGTTCAATTGCTCATATATTTTTTCATGACGCATTTTATTCCCGATAATTAAATCCGGCTTAAGCTTCATAACTGCCTCTAAATTAATATCACGCTCAGTTCCTACAACTTTCGTATCTTTTAAATCTTTCGCTAAATGAGGATACCATTCATCACCAGCACGTGGTTTTGTAGTTCCAACTGGCGTTACTCCAACAGCTAAAAGTGCCTCCGCACCCTCATTTGTTAAAACAACTACTTTTTTAGGTGTACCATTTACTGTTGTTTCACCCATTGCATGCTTTACAGTATACGAATCTTTTGCTTTAGCTGATGGATCATTTCCTTTTTTCTCTTCTTTGCTACACCCTGCGATTATTACCATAAGTATCATAATGCATAACATAAATATTTTTTTACTATGTACCATATGTCCCCCTAGAT
Organism: Bacillus sp. 05T21; assembly: GCF_056396785.1. NCBI lineage: Bacteria > Bacillati > Bacillota > Bacilli > Caryophanales > Bacillaceae > Bacillus > Bacillus sp. 05T21. The sequence continues at coordinate 130,847 of NZ_JBFTMD010000010.1, forward strand.
GAAATTGATTATCATTAACAATTAAAGGTTAATGTATATTACATACATTGTCAATGTATATCAGAAAACTTTTTTAATATATACATTTTAGATTCTATCCGCTATTCAAATGTTTATTTTTAAAATAAAGTATATAAGTATGAAAACAATAAACGTTCTTAAAATGCGTATCTACGTTATACATAAATACGCATTCATATTACATCATAAATTTATTTCCTAATATTGATTATATTTAATATATGATGGATCATTATACACCCACTGATTTCCACCAAGGTTCAACCAACCGTTTTGATTAATATATACTAAATAAGATTCCGGATTATTTAATTTACGAATAACTGAAGAAGATGTTGATGGACCACTTCTTAAATTCACATTTGTTCCTTGTATATATGCAACACCAATTGCGCTTCCATCACTATTGCTCGTCTTTACAAAATTAATATACGAAGGGTCATTATACACCCATTGTCCATTTCCTAAGTCTAACCATCCGTTACTTTCCTGATATACGACATACGATTCTGGGGCGTTTAGTTGACGAATAACTGAAGAAGACATTGATGGGCCACTTCTTAAATTCACATTTTTCCCAAGTATATAGGCAATCCCCTTCGTTTGTGGTGTTGGCTGTGGGTTTGGAGGTTGTGGATTTGGAGGATTCGGATTTGGAGCTACTCCAAAAATAGCTGCTATTCCGTTTGCATACGCTTGGCTTAGATCTTCGATAAATTGTGGATTTTTCAATAAATTAGCATCAAACGTTGTATCAATAAAGGCAGTCTCTGTTAAAATTGCATCCATTGCAGTCTCTCTTAGTACCGCATAATTTGCTTTTTTGGCTCCTCGGTCACGAAGACCGTATTTTGTTAATACAGGATTGACTGCTGCATGCATCTTTTGTTGCTTTTCATATGCGGAACTACTATTAGATAGCGCATTGTAAATATAACTTTCAAATCCAGTTCCACCGCCACTATTAATGTGAAATGAGATAAAATAATCTGCACCAAATGAATTAGCAATATTAGCACGTTCTGATAAAGAGATAAACACATCACTATCACGTGTCATTTTAATATTGATTGGATAATTTGCAGATAAAATATCTCGCACACGTCTAGCAATTTGAAGTGTTAACTCTTTTTCCACTAACCCATTACCAACAGCACCAGAATCATATCCACCATGCCCTGCGTCTATAACAAGTTTCATATATCTATTTCATTCCTTTCTTTATTGTAATAAGCTTTCATTCCTACTCGTCCTATTTTATGTTAATTGTACAAGTTCCGTTACAAGTACAAATAAAAAAACCCCCTTATGTAAGGCGGTTTCTATCGCTTTGCTTTAGCCAATTTAAAATGAATATATACGATTGATAATGGATGTAACGTATGCAAAATAAAAGAAATAAAAGAAATATCCCACCGCCGCTATATAGCAACCCAAACTTCAAAAAAATGTTCAAAAGAGGTGGGAAATACGTTATGTTTTGCAATACAAATAGCATACAAAACAAAATTAAAAATACGGGAATATATTGTAATTCATATGGTCTTCTCTTCTTATACATTCTTTTCCGAATAAAAGTCTGGCATAGTTCTGCTACTATAAAACAACCTCCAACTAATACAAGACCAGAAGTTATCGTCATACGTCCACCTACCTTATATTCATATCATCACCTAATCAATATTCACTATATTTTCTTTACATATATTCCATTTCCCTCAATAAAACCAGATCCCTCTATGAAAGATTTAGCTTGTTCAGTAAACATCTCTTGCAATACTTTTATTTCTTTCACATTTCTCTGTTTCATCATTTCTTCAAATGTAAAATACGTATTTGTCCCGTATCCATAACCTTGATAATCAAAATGAATAATTAACTGTGACAAAATAGCACTCTCTTCTTGAACGCTATAATCTATTACGCCAATATATGTATCATCAACTTTTACACAATACTGAACCTTTTTCTCATCTAAGCTGTGTGAGTGAAACATTTCTTTTACAGCGCTTTCATTTTCTGTATTTACTTTCTCAAACGTAATCATATGTTGTCCATCCTTTTACTATTATTGTATCAATAATAAATGCAATTTATGAAAAAAACCTTAAGATCGAATGCGACCTTAAGGTTTTTTATTAAACTAAGCTATACGCACGCTTTGTTTCTTCGTGGAACTTATTCGTATCGTATTTATGCTCAACATAAATTTGATGCCATACCATAAACGCAAGTACAGTCCAAATTTTACGGCTATAATCGCCTTTATCTGCACAATGTGCTTCCAGTAAGTTTAATACATACTGTTTTTCGATTAAATGCTCAGTTTTGCTTTCTTTAATAATATTTACAGCCCAATCGTGCATTTCATCTTTTAACCAGTGACGAATTGGTACTGGGAATCCAAGCTTTTTACGATCTAACACGTGATCCGGAACAATTCCACGAGCAGCTTCACGTAATATAGCTTTCGTTGTTCCGTTTGCAATTTTAAATTCTGTCGGAATTTTAGATGCAACGTCAAATACTTCTTTATCTAAGAACGGTACACGAAGTTCTAATGAATTTGCCATCGTCATTTTATCAGCTTTTAATAAAATATCGCCGCGTAACCATGTGAACATATCAATGTACTGCATTTTACTTACATCATCATAATCTTTAATTTCGTTATACAATGGTTTCGTGATATCCATATAGTTAACACTTTCATCGTAATACTTCATTAATTCAGCTTTCTCTTCTTCACGGAAGATTTTCGCATTTCCATAGTAACGCTCTTCGATTGGCGTACATCCACGCTCTAAGAAGCTTTTTCCTTTAAACCCTTCTTTAAGAGCACCACTTAATGCCTTTAGAACACTCTTTCCTGGGCTAGGAATGTAAGAGAACATTTTTAACGAGTTTGGCTCACGATAAATGTTATATCCACCAAATAGCTCGTCTGCACCTTCACCAGAAAGAACAACCGTTACATGTTTACGCGCTTCTTTCGCAACGAAATACAATGGTACAGCTGCGGGATCCRCTAAAGGATCATCCATATGCCAAATGATTTTTGGGAACTCATCCATAAATTCTTGCGCTGTAATGAATACGTTATGGTTTTTAACTCCTAATTTCTCAGCAGTTTCTTTCGCAACATCAACTTCACTGAAACCACGTTGTTCGAAACCAATAGAGAATGTTAATAGATTTGGATTCATTTCTCTTGCGATAGAAGCAATAATAGATGAATCAATACCACCAGATAAGAAAGAACCTACTGGTACATCACTACGCATATGTACTTTTACAGAATCGTATAATACATCACGAATTGCTTGGATATGCTCCTCTTTCGTTGCGCTTGAAGCGTTGAAATAAGGATTCCAGTAGCGATGGATTTCCATCTCTTTACCGATTTCTTTTACGAAGTAATGACCAGGCTCAATTTTGTTAACATCAATTGTTAATGTTTCTGGCTCTGGACCATATTGGTACGTAAAGTAGTGTTGTAGTGACTTTGGGTTTACCCCTTTGTCTTCCATTACATGCATAATACTTTTCTTCTCAGATGCGAAGAATGTAGTATCACCTTGTTGTGCGATGTATAAAGGCTTAATACCGAAGTGGTCACGTGCACCGAAAAGTGTCTTTTCTTCACGATCCCAAATCATAAATGCGAACATACCACGAAGGTAGTCTACACATTTTTCTTTCATATGTGCATACAATGCAATGATAACTTCTGTATCAGATTGTGTAGCAAAAGTTGCACCTTTTTCAAGTAACATTTCACGTAGTTCTACATAATTGTAAATTTCACCATTAAAAATAATTACATATCGATCATTTTCATAAGTTAACGGCTGATGTCCTGCCTCTAAGTCAATGATACTTAAACGGCGGAAGCCAAATTGTACATGTTCATCACGAAAATATCCTTCGTCATCTGGACCGCGGTGGAAAATCATCGTGTTCATATTTTCAAATTGATGTTTTTCTGTTTCTGAAAACTCTCTAGGGTTTTCACATAAACATCCTACAAAACCACACATACTTCTTACCCTCTTTCAGTTTTCATTCTGTCTCAATACTACTATATCAACCCTATTTATACTAGCATAATCAACTGAATATGGCGACCAAAAACTATAAAAAACTCACTCCATTTCACATTTTTAACATTTTTTTATGAAAACATGAAAACTAGGCACTCACCTTTCTCCGCTTTTGTCATATGATATTGCAAATTGATTTCTAGGAGGTAATACCATGAGTGAAGAAAAAAAAGATTCTTCTCGCCCACCGGTTCGTAATTATTTAAAACAAATTGATGATTTTTTCGAACAAACACCTCTCCGTGGCGTAATTGCTGATTTAAATCATTTTTTCCAAAAAGGAAACCGTTTATTAACATTCCCAGTAGATTTATACGAAGTTGGTGACGAACTCGTCGTTACAGCCGAACTACCAGGTATACAAAAAGAACAAATTCAAATTGAAATACAAAGCGAATACTTAAAAGTCTCTGTAAAAGAAGATATACTTGAAGAGACGGAAGAAGAACAGACATCTCATAACTATTATCGCCGAGAACGTTCCATTTCAGAAGCGTCAAGAATTATTAAGTTACCATATTTAATTAATAAAAAAGCAACGAAAGCTTCTTATCAAAACGGTGTATTAGAAATTCGCGCACCGAAATTACCACAACAGCATGACATATTATCCATAGACTGAATACTAATAAAAGAAGGGTGCTAAGCACCCTTCTTTTTAATCAGCTAATCGCTTCATATCACGTATAATATCTTCGTATGGCGTATTGCTAATGCCGCTATACTTTTTCATTACTTTTCCATTTTGATCGACTAAGAAAAATGATGTACCGTGTATTACTTGCCCATTCTCTGGTTTATCTACAAGCGATTGGAAGTTATCTTTTGAAAACTTTGTAATATCCTCCAGTGAATAACCTGTTAACAAGTTCCAATTACTTGTATCCTCTGTAAACTTTTGAATGAATGCTTTCAAATTTTCTGGTTTATCAAGTTCAGGGTCTACACTAAACGAAACAAACTGAACGTCTAATTTCTCTTCCTTAGCCATTTTCTGTAATTTCGCCATATTAGCAGTCATTGGCGGACAAACTGTTTGACAGTTTGTAAACATGAAATCTGCTACCCAAACTTTCCCTTTTAAATCTTTTGTACCAAACGGCTTTCCTTCTTGATTTGTAAATTGGAAAGTTTCTAAATCCCAGTTTAACGGTTTACGGAGTTTTGCCCCTGAACTGCTACAACCTGCAAGTACAAAGAGACAAAATACAACCATAAGACCAATTAACTTTTGATAACGCTTCATTATTAAACCTCTTTTCTCTATCCTTAATTTATGTAAGTTATGTATATCATAACAAAAGTAAACACTATGAGAAAATTGTTTACATCATTTGTTCACGAAATCGTACGAATTTACGTATGTTACTTCTTTATTTCAAGCGAATTACTAGACAAAATATATTTTACTACTATTATTTCTCTAACCATTATTTGCGAAACGAAGTTCATTGTTAAATTTGTAAATAAATCCCCCTATTTTTTTACAATTACTTAAACATTAATCCATGTTAAACACTGTATTCCTTAACAACATTTCGGTACAATACAACTACAACGATTTTAAATGAGGTGATGTTCATGGCAAAGCGCTATGAAAATATGGATAATGCAAGTACAAAAAAATTAATTCGCTCCTTCTTACGTTGGCGTAAAGAGAGAAAGCAAAACAAAAAAGACTTTTCTTTTTTAGTAGAACAATCACCTGTTAAACAAAGTAAATTTCTACTAAATAACTTTGAAAAAACGACTGTCACATGGATTGGTCATTCAACTTTTCTCATTCAAACGAACGGCTTAAATATTTTAACAGATCCAGTATGGGCAAATAAATTAAAGTTAGTTCCACGACTTACTGAGCCCGGGCTCACTATAAAAGAACTACCTAACATCGATATCGTTCTTATTTCACACGGTCATTACGATCATTTAGACTTTTCATCTCTTCGTCAACTAAATGATGATGCCTTATACCTTGTTCCTACTGGGCTAAAAAAATTATTTACTCGTAAAAAATTCACCAATGTAGAAGAATACAACTGGTGGGAAAGTACAACAATTGATGAAGTCTCTTTTCACTTCGTACCTGCCCAGCACTGGACGAGAAGAACATTATTTGATATGAACACCTCTCACTGGGGAGGATGGATCATTGATAATATGACTTCTTCAGAAACCATTTATTTTTGTGGTGATAGTGGTTATTTCCAAGGATTTAAAGAGATCGGCAAACGTTTTTCAATCGATATTGCACTTATGCCAATTGGTGCCTATGAACCAGAATGGTTTATGAAAGTGTCTCACGTTTCACCAGAAGAAGCTGTGCAAGCCTATCTAGATATAAAAGCTACACATTTCATTCCCATGCACTACGGTACTTTTGCTTTAGCAGATGAAACACCAAGGGAAGCAGTAACACGACTACGAAATAACTGGAATTTACGAATGCTACCGTGGGAACAGCTACATGTTCTCTTTTTAGGTCAAACTTTCACTTATAGCCCTATTGTCCCAGTTAAAGAACCAGCAAAAATCACAGAAACTTCTCATGTATAATAGTACTAATTTTTGCGAGTAATTTATCATATACTTTAAAAAATTGAAAAGGGTGTTTTCCATGAAAGATTATTTACAGACTCGCTATATAATTAGCGGTAGCGCCTGTATTGCCCTTCTCATTTCTTATTTTCTGTCCTGAAATAATAAAAAAGCTACTTGAAAATTCATTTCAAGTAGCTTTTTTATTACTCTGCTAAATACATAAAACCAATTGCTCCTGGTCCTGTATGAGTACTGATAACTGGTGTTGTATAGAAAATCTCTGATTGAGTGAATCCATTCACTTTTTCCACAGCAGCTTTTACACTTTCTGCTAAAGGAATTGCTTTAGCATGTGGAATCGCAACAGCTTTCACCACTTTTCCAGCAGTATCTTCCTCGAATAGTTTAGCCAACGTTTTTACAATCTGCCCTTGGCTACGTACTTTCGTTACCGGATTATATACGCCGCCTTCTAAACTTGCAATTGGTTTAATATTAAGTAAAGAACCAATAAGTGCCTTACCTTTACCGATGCGTCCACCTTTTACTAAGTTTTCTAATGTATCTACGATTACGTATAAACGAGTATTTTTTCTCACTTCATCAATACGTTTTAAAATAACTTCTAATGAGCTTCCTTCTCTTGCCATTTTAGCAGCCTCAATTACTTGATATGCTAACGCATGGCTAATGAATTGAGAGTCAACAACTGTTACTTTCGTATCTGCCATTGATGCAGCGCTATTTGCTGTTGCAACTGTGCCACTCATTCCACCTGTCATATGAATGGAAAGTACTTCACTTCCATCTTCCCCTAACTTTTCATACATTTCTACAAATGTACCCATAGCTGGTTGTGATGTTTTTGGTAATTCTTCTGATTTCGCCATTTCTTCAATAAATTCATCTGGTTGTAAATCAACGCGATCTAAGTATGTTTGTCCATTTACAGAAATAGATAATGGTAAAACATGAATATCATACTTCTCAATTATATCTTTTGATAAATCTGCCGTTGAATCTGTTACAATTTTAATTTTTTGCATATTATATTCTTCCCTTTCCAATACGCTCTCCCTGTTATTATACTAGCATTCCCGATGCTTTCAACAATTTCGAATGAATTTCACCAAATTAATTATATTTTTATACCTAAAATAAAAAAGACAGAGCTTATCTAACTCTGTCCCTGCTGTGTATTATGCATTCTTTTCAAGAGTATTTGTCTTATATACATTTGAATAATCATTCCACTTCAAACAACTTTGTAAATATTCACGGAAAGAGTACGAGAATCTTGGGTTTTTATGTTTTTGAATTTTCGCAATAAACAATTGAAGACGAGACTGAATTAGAAACGCTAATGGATGCTGTGTTTGTAGGACAGGGATTTCAAATATTTTAATACAATTCCCTGTTGCATGAGTGAAATAAAAACTTTTCGTAATCACAATATCAATCCTCTTTTTCGTTGGATTTTTGAACTTCTTCCACTTTATTCTTTAACACGTTTTTTAGTGTAGGTTTCCTATGAATACTAAAATATCCTTAAGCTGCCCCATTTAGAAGTTAATACTTCATTTATATCCACCTAATTCGACCCCTGTCCTATATATCCTTTGAGACGGGAGTCTTATTATCCATATATAGCTTGATAACTTCAGTATAAACTTATAAAAATGAAAAGTTTGTCTAAATTTTGGAGATTCTATAATTTTTTCCTTCTATATATTGTATACAATTATAGCTAGAGTATAACAAATAAATTAAAAAGTGCCTTTATAACGAGGCACTTTTCGAATGTATTTCTTCTTCTCTTTTCTGTTTTCGTTTACTAACTATCTTTGATAAAGCGATACTGATTTCATAAATACAAATAAGCGGTACCGCTACTAAACTATGTGATAAAAAATCTGGCGGCGATATACATGATGCAATTATAATCAACACGACATAAGCATATCTTCTTATTTTTTGAAGAAATTCTGCCGTTAGAAGACCTATACTCGTTAAAAACATAACAACTACAGGTAATTCAAATATAACAGCAAACGGAACTGTTAAATTTAATACGAAATGAAAATATTTTTCCGTTGTAAACATCGTATTAAACATTTCATTACCAATTGTAGTTAGGAAATGAAATAAAAATGGCATGACGATAAAATAACCGAAAGATAGGCCTGCTATAAATAATATAGACAATACCGGTATATACATTAATGTCATTTTTTGTTCATTGGGATGTAAACCTGGTTTTACAAATAACCAAATTTGTATCGCAGCAAAAGGAATTGTACAAACGATAGCAAATACTGTAGCAATCGAGAAAAAAATCCACAACACATCACTTGGACCGAGAACAGTTAATTTCATTGGTAAATCTTTTACAAGCCAAAAATAAATATCCTTCGTAAAAGTAAATCCAATAATTAAAAATAATACAAAGGATAATACTGTATATATTACTCGTTTGCGAAGCTCAACAATATGTTCTACTACGCTCATTTCCCGATCTTCCATCTCGTTCACCACACTTTATTTATCCATTCCGAGAAAAACTTCAGCATATTCTTTTATTTATTTATTTTTTTCTTTCTCTTGAAATGCCTCATCAGTCAATTCTTTTGTTGATTTTTTAAATTCTTTTAACGTTTCCCCTAAAGCTTTCCCAATTTCCGGTAACTTTTTGGGGCCAAATAAAATTAACACTGCTACTAAAATTAAAATTAACCCTGGAAAGCCAATATTTGAAAACATTTCCCCATCCCCTTCATACGTAGATTCCTTGTCCTACTATTCCATAAGTTCATTTTGTCAAAAAATTTCGTAAACGTCAATGTATCCGTTGTCTTTTGTCAAAAAAATTCGAAAATATAATCAATTGAATATCATTTTCTATTCCTTTTGTATATGATATGGTTAAGGAAAATATAACTTATCTCAATACAGTGAAAGGGATTAACATTATGACGCAAAAAATTAAAAGAATGACCCAATTTGTAAAAGAAGAAATTGCGAATGCAATTACCCATGGTATCGGTGCCATTTTAAGCATCCCTGCCTTAATCATATTAATTATTCATGCTTCCAAACATGGCACAGCATCTGCTGTTGTTGGCTTTACCGTTTATGGCGTAAGCATGTTCTTGCTATACTTATTTTCTACACTGTTACATAGTATCCATCATCCAAAAGTAGAAAAGTTATTTACCATTTTAGATCACTCCGCCATATATTTATTAATTGCCGGCACGTATACACCATTTCTACTCATTACACTGCGTGGCCCGCTCGGTTGGACTTTACTCGCAATTATTTGGACCCTTGCGATTGGTGGCATTATTTTCAAAATCTTCTTTGTTCGTCGCTTTATTAAAACATCAACATTATGTTATATCATTATGGGCTGGCTCATGATCGTTGCCATTAAACCCCTTTATGAAAATTTAACCGGTCACGGCTTCTCACTACTATTAATAGGCGGCATTTTGTATTCTGTCGGAGCTATATTCTTCCTTTGGGAAAAGCTTCCGTTCAATCATGCCATTTGGCATCTCTTCGTACTAGGCGGTAGTACAATGATGTTTTTCTGCGTACTGTTTTATGTCTTACCCGCAGCATAAAAAAAGTTTCAGCTTGTTTAAGCTGAAACTTTTTTTATTACTTATGTAATTGAGATGCAATAATATCTTTTGTATGCTGGGTTAACTCTTTAGCATCCATACTTGCATATTCTTCAGGTGTAATTGGCTTAGAAATTGTTAATGTTGCATGAGCTGGTTTCATACGATTTCCATTAGCCTCAAAAATCTTATATGTACCATCTAAAGTTACTGGTAATATAGATACGCCAGATTTTACAGCAAGGTGAAAACTCCCTGCTTTAAACTCACCGATTTCGCCACCCTTACTTCTCGTTCCCTCTGGAAAAATCACGATAGAATGCCCGCTCTTTAACAGTTCAATTCCATCTTTAATTGCCTTAAGAGATTGACGACGATCGCTGCGGTCCATAAACACACAATTCATTAATTCCATCCATGTTGGCACAACCGGAAACTTTTTAATTTCCGCTTTTGAAACGAATCCAATTGGCTTATTTAAGTAACCTAGTAACACAGGAATATCCATATTACTTTGATGATTACTTACAACTAGCACCGGCTTGTCTTTCGGAACATTTTCAAGTCCCTTTACTTCTACAGTCGATCCAGTTACACGCACCATTTTCTTACCAAACCAGTTTGTTGTTTTATACACAACACTATCTTTTTCTTGCGGTGACATCGCATTTGCTTTTCTTTTTATACGCCACAACCTTGGCGTAATCGCAATTACGATTAAAATTAAATAAAAGATTTTAAAAAACGTTTGAATCATACAGAACCCCCACCTATTATCATTCCGACCTTCATTATACTAGACAAACGAAGGAAAAAGAAGAAAAAATGTCCAAACAACAAGTGTTTGGACATTTTGAAGTTTTCTATATTAGAAACGTTTTGCTAATTCGCGTGCACTTGCAATTGCTGCTTCTTTAATGTCTTGTGCTTTTTCAGGATTTRCATTCATTCCTTCAACTGCAATATATTCAGTGTCTGATACACCCATGAATCCTAATACTGCATTTAAATGATTGCGACCGAAGTCCATAGATGCGTATGCTCCTTCAGAGTAAACGCCGCCTGTAGCTTGAATATGAAGTGCTTTTTTTCCTTCTAGTAAGCCAACTGGACCATTTTCAGTATATTTGAATGTTTTACCTGCGATTGATAAGTTATCTAAGTATGCTTTCACTACTGCTGGGTAGCTGAAGTTCCACATTGGAGTCACGAATACATAACGATCTGCATGCATAAATGTTTCTAAGTTATTGTTCATTGCTGCAACTTTTTGTTGCTGATTTTCACTTAAAGCTTCGAGTCCTTCGCCTGCTGCAAATTTACCCCAAGCAGCGAATACGTCTGCATCGATTGCTGGTACAGTTGTATTGAATAAATCAATTGTTACAACTTCGTCTTGTGGATGTTCGTTTTTATATGCTTCGATGAAAGCTTCCCCTACTGCCATACCGAAAGAACCTTCTGCTGAATTTGGATTTGCTGTAATAAATAGTACTTTTGTCATTGTATTATCTCCCTTTTTCTAATTTATCTTTAACTCGAGACTTATTATTTTATAGTAAATAACTTACCTTATGTAAGTATAATACAAAAAGTTTTAATGACTGTCAATAAAAATAGCTACTTTTTTTTCGTAAGTTAATAAGTTATATTATTTCAGTTAGTTTTTGTATACAAATATTAAGGTTTTAATCAAATAAAAAACTATCTCCATATTTCATGGAGATAGTCTTCTTCAATTACTACTTTTGAAAAACATGTTTCACTTTTTCAGCCGGAATATTACTTCCACCTCTACCTTTTACATCTTCAATCATCATTGTAATGACCATATCAGGTGAATTTAAATCAAACGCAGCGAACCAACCTAGTTCTTTTCCTTCTGCCTCTTTTGATACTTTTAATTCTGCTGTTCCTGTTTTACCAGCAAGGGTCATACCATCAATTTTCGCAATTTTCCCCGTACCATCTGGATCGTTAATTACTTTCGTTAAAGCCGTTTTCAATATATCTTGATTTTCTTTAGAAATCACGTTCTCTTTCCAAGCTTTTGGTTGTTTATCTGTTTTAATAAGATATGGCGATGGAATCTTTCCATCATTTACAATCGGTGCATACGTTAAAGCTAAATGAAGAGGAGTCATTAAGACTTGTCCTTGTCCATATCCTGTATCTGCCATTTGAATATCATTTTTTATGCCATCATTTGCGATTTTAGAAGCTGGGAATCCGTATTCAATTGGTAATTTCTCATCAAATCCGAATTTTTTCGCCTCAGCCATAAATTTATCTTTTCCAATTTTCAAAGCTTCTTGTGCGAAATAAATATTATCCGAGTATTTCATTGCCTTATCAAAATCAATCGGATTTGCATCTTTTACACGTGTTACGTAATAATTGCCCCAAGAAGAATCTTTCGTCCATTTCAGTCCTTCAATTTTCAATTCTTCTTTTGGATCGATTGTTTTTGTTTCAAGACCAATTGCACCTGTAATTGGCTTAAATACAGAACCTGGTACCGATAATTGTGTAAATCGATTCGTCATCGGTTTTTTCGGGTCATTATTCCAAGCCTCGCGTTGTGCTTTTGATGTTCCTCGTGCAATTAAATTAGGATTATAAGCTGGACTACTTACAAGAGCAATTGTTTCTCCACTTTTCGGATTAATTGCCGCACTTGAACCAGCTTCTCCCTTCATTTCATTATACGTTTTTTCTTGAACAACACTATCGATAGTTAAAGTTACATTTTCTCCATCAACAGCATCTGTTTTCGCTAAATTTTTAATTTCTTTTCCTTGTGCATCTTCCATGAAGACACGGCCACCTTTTTTCCCGCGTAGCTGTTCTTCCAATACTTGCTCTAATCCAGCTTTACCAACTGGATCATCTGCTTGATAGCCTTTCTTTTGAAGCGTCTTTAAATCTTCAGCATTTACTTTTCCGATATAACCAGTTAAATGCGCTGCCGCTTCTCCTAACGGATATGTACGAACATTTACTGGTTTTGTTGAAACACCTGGTAAATCGATGTACGTATTTTGCGTTGCCCCATCAGGTAAAATTCCAATTGGTACGAGATACCCTGGTTTTACCCATTTAGCAGCTAGTTTTTGATCGATTTCTTCTACAGACATATTTAACAACTTCGCTACTGTTTCTTTCGTTTGCGGAGCAGTAGCGTCTAATTTTTCTGGAACGATTCCGATCTCAGAAGCTTTCCCATTCGTCGCAAGACCTTTTCCATTACGATCGTAAACTTCACCACGTTTTGGTTGCGTCGTTTGCATACGCACTTTACTATCTTTTGTCATGCCAGGGAAAATAAAATCAGGAGTCCAATCTATTTTCCAAGATTCTTTATCTCCATCTTTTTCTTTCACCATTTTTGCTTCATGGCCAAAAGAGATATTACCACCAACTGTATCCATACTTACTTTAAAAGGAACAGGGCCGTTCTCTTTCTTATCCTCTTTTACTTCGCCAGTCTCTACTTTTAAGTTTTTCACTTCTATACCTGCATAAATTTTTTCATATTTCTCTGTGAAATCTTTTTTAGAAATATTCTTTTTTGCATTTTCTGATAATTGATCATACATATCAGCAAATTTTTTCTTATTCCATGCTTTTGCATATGTATCAAACGCTTCTTGTGGTTTTTCTTCTTTACCGCATCCGACTAGCATTAATGCAAAGCAAAGAAAAAGAATCCCCCATATTTTTCTCAACCGATTCTCCTCCTCTTTCTATATGAATACTTTTGAAAATTTTAGCATTTTTCACATGCTACCTTTCATTATAGCACTATTGAATATCATCTATAAACTTACATTTATAAATACAAATAAAAAAATTGATGCGAATACTCACATCAATTTTTATTATTATTGTTGTTTCTCGTATACATGGTAATAATACGTATACGGATTTTTTTCATCCGTTAAACCTTTTTCTACAAAAATCTCTTTCCAATTTGTCATATCCATTTCTGGGAAGAATGTGTCCCCTTCAAATGCGTGGTGGATTTTTGTTATATATAACTTGTCTACATAAGGTAAAAAGAGATCATAAATTTGCGCTCCGCCAAAAATAAAAATCTCTTCTTCATTTTTACATAGTTCAAACACTTCTTCTACAGTATGAGCTACTTCGCAGCCTTCTACATGATACCCTTCATTACGAGTTACAATAATATTACGTCTTCCAGGCAATGGTCTACCAATTGCTTCATAGTTCTTTCTCCCCATAATAAGTGGGTGACCCATCGTCGTTTTCTTTACATACTGTAATTCACTCGGTAAACGCCAAGGTAAGTTATTATCTTTACCAATTACTCTATTCTCGTCCATTGCGACCATAAATGAAACAATCATCTTGTCATCTCCTCTACAATTACACTGCAACCGGTGCTTTAATTGCTGGGTGCGGATCATATCCTTCAATAGTTAAATCTTCCATTTCAAAATCAAACACAGATTTTACATCTGGATTTAATGTAAGTTTCGGGAATGGACGTGGTTCACGTGCCAATTGCTTTTCTACTTGTTCAAAATGATTCGTATAAATGTGTGCATCTCCAATTGTATGAACAAATTCTCCTACTTCAAGACCACATTCATGTGCAATTAAATGTGTTAAAAGTGAATAGCTTGCAATGTTAAATGGAATGCCAAGGAATATGTCACCGCTTCTCTGATATAACTGACAAGAAAGCTTTCCATCTGCTACATAAAACTGGAATAGCGTATGACAAGGCGGT
Source organism: Bacillus sp. 05T21 (assembly GCF_056396785.1). Taxonomy (NCBI): domain Bacteria; kingdom Bacillati; phylum Bacillota; class Bacilli; order Caryophanales; family Bacillaceae; genus Bacillus; species Bacillus sp. 05T21. Next base: position 145,897 of record NZ_JBFTMD010000010.1, read on the forward strand.
AAAGCCATACTTGGTACATCTTCAGGATTCCAAGCAGAAACAATTAGCCGGCGTGAATCTGGTGTTTTCTTAATCATTTCAATTACATCTTTTAATTGATCAAGTGTCTCACCAGCTGTCGTTTTCCAAGCACGCCATTGCTTTCCGTATACGTCTCCTAAATATCCAAATTTCGTTGAGAATTCATCGTCTTCTAAAACGTTCTTTTTAAACAATTCCATTTGCTCATCGTATTGCTTCTTAAATTCCTCATCTTGTTGTGAGCGAAGACCGAAATCTGTCATATCAGGGCCAGTATACTCATCGCTTTCTACCCAGCTCTTAAACGCCCATTCATTCCAAATATTATTATTATGTTGCAATAAATAACGAATGTTTGTATCACCTTTCATAAACCAAAGCAGTTCACTTGCTACTAGGCGAAATGGGACTCTCTTTGTCGTTAATAAAGGAAATCCTTTACTTAGATCGAAACGCATTTGATATCCAAATACAGATACAGTACCTGTCCCTGTACGATCTTCTTTCTTCGTACCGTGCTCCATTACATGACGGCATAAATTTAAGTATTCATATTCAGCATGTTTCATATGTAGGAAAACCTTCTTTCAATCTTATATGAGATTTATCATAACATGAAAAACAGCGAATTTAATAATCCAAATTAATAAAAATTCTTTCAATATTTCTTACAAAATTATTAACTTTCAATATTAAAAAAGGTTTTCACTTTTCTATTACAGAAAGTATAGTGCGGAACATAAAATTTATATTTGGAGGTTGGAAGCATGTCTAAAATCAAAACTCCTGTTTTAAGTACGTTACAACATAAGGTTGAGAAGATGATGAAAGATTTACACGTTCCTGGCGCTGCTGTAGCTGTTATAAAAGATGGTGAGGTCATTATTTCAGAAGGTTTCGGCTATCGTAACATAGAGAAAAAAGAGGCTGTTACTCCGCAGACACGATTCGCAATCGGTTCTGCGACGAAAGCATTCGGTACACTTTCATTAAGCTTATTAGCACAGCAAAAAAAGTTTAATTGGGATACTCCTATCCAAACTTACGTATCTAACTTCTCTCTATCCGATATGCTCGCTAACTCGCAAGTTACAGGACGAGATTTAGCTTCTCATCGTACTGGGGTAAGTCGTCATGATGCTCTTTGGTACAGCTCTTCTTTAACTCGAAAAGATATAGTAGAAAAAATAAAACATTTATCACTTGATGCTCCGTTCCGCACAGCATTTCTTTATAACAACTTAATGTATGCGACAATTAGTTATATTGTGGAAAATATTACGAATCAAACATGGGAGCAATACGTTACAGAACATATTTTAGAGCCTTTAAATATGAGGCATACAAACTTCTCTGTTACAGACTCACAAAATACAGATGATTATGCTTTACCTTATATTGAAAATGACGGTGAAATAAAAGAAATTCCATTCCGAAATATCGATACAGTTGGAGCGGCTGGATGTATTAATTCTACCATTGAAGATATGGTAAAATGGGTTTTGCTTCATTTAAACGAAGGAAAAATAGAAAATCATGATTTGATTTCTACTGAACTACTCCAAGACATGTATACACCACACACTCCAATCCCGGATCAGCCAATGTTATCAACGAGTGAATCACCATTAAATAGCTATGGACTCGGTTGGTTTATTAGTGCTTACCGCGGTTATAAAATGATTCATCACGGCGGTAATATTGATGGGTTTTCTGCACTTGCGTCATTTATGCCAAACGAAAATATCGGTATTATCGTACTAACAAATTCTGGACAAACTTTACTTCCTACTTATATTACAAAGCATATTTACGATGAACTTCTCGGACTAGAATATATCGACTGGCATGAACGTGCTGTAGAAGATAGTGAAAAAATGAAAGAAATGATGAAAGAGGCAACTACATCACTTCCCGAACCAATAAAAGGGACTACCTCTTCTCATGCATTAGATGACTACACTGGAACTTTTGAGCATCCCGCTTATGGAACACTGAAAGTATACAAACAAGATGATTTCCTACATGTACAATTTATGGATATGGAATTTCAGCTTAAACATCATCATTACGACATCTTCTCAGCATCAATTAGTTTGTTCCAAATGAAAATGGGGCTTTTATTCGCTTATGATATGAATGTAAATGGTGAATTCCCGACTCTTCAATTACACGTACCTGCAACTTTAAGTACTCAGCCTCTTACATTTACGAAAATTAAATAACAAATTAAATAGAGGGAAGATTACTCTTCCCTCTATTATTTCGGAATTAGAAATTCACCTTGCAACCAATCCTATTATTGAATTTAATAAATGAAATGAGGATAACCCAAATGCTAAATTATTTATCGTTTTCTGACAGAAGACTCCTTCCTCAAAAATGTGAAGGTGTGAAACACCCATTTTAGGTGGGAGAGGAATGTCAGTAGGCGTAAGCCTACGTTTTTTTGTATACTGTAGATATACGATGAAAAAGTGAGGTGCAACCTATGTTAGTAAATAAAGCATATAAATTTCGTATCTACCCGAATAAGAAACAAGAAATATTAATTGCTAAAACAATCGGTTGCAGTCGCTTTGTATTTAACTATTTCCTTGCTCTTTGGAATGATACGTATAAAGAAGCAAGAAAAGGGTTAACCTACTTTTCTTGCTCTGCCAAGCTTACTCAATTAAAGAAGCAACAGGATACGATTTGGTTAAAAGAAGTAGATAGTATCGCTCTTCAATCCACATTAAAAAACCTCGCAGATGCTTTTTCACGTTTTTTCAAGAAACAGAATGATATGCCTCGATTCAAGTCTAAAAAGAATACAGTTCAATCCTACACAACTAAGCAAACAAACGGAAATATTGGAATTGTAGGCAACACAATAAAATTACCGAAACTTGGCCTTGTTCGCTTTGCTAAAAGTCGTGAAGTAGAAGGGCGTATCTTGCATGCAACGATTCGTCGTAACCCAAGTGGTAAATACTTTGTATCTATCTTTGTTCAAACAAGCGTACAAGAAATGCCTAAAACTGATTCCACTTGTGGAATTGATGTTGGATTAAAAGATTTTGCCATTCTTTCTGATGGCACAACATACAAGAACCCTAAATTCTTCCGTACATTAGAAGAGAAGTTAGCGAAAGCACAACGTATCCTTTCTAGAAGAACAAAAGGTTCTTCGAACTGGAATAAACAACGTGTGAACGTTGCACGAATCCATGAACATATTGCAAATGCAAGAGCTGATTACTTACATAAACTTTCTACTGAAATCATCAAAAACCTCGATGTTATCGGTATGGAAGACTTACAAGTCAGTAACATGCTCAAAAATAGAAAGCTTGCAAAAGCGATTAGTGAAGTATCTTGGTCACAATTTCGGACTATGTTGGAATATAAAGCAAAATGGTATGGCAAACAAGTTGTTATAGTATCTAAAACATTTGCTTCTAGTCAATTATGCTCCAATTGTGAATACAAAAACAAAGACGTTAAAAATCTAACCATTCGTGAGTGGGATTGCCCTTCTTGTGGCGCACATCACGATAGAGATCGAAATGCAGCACTCAATCTTAGAAATGAAGCAATTCGTCTCTTAACCGTAGGAACTACGGGGATAGCCTAATGAATTAGAAACCGTTAGGTTTCTGTACTTAGGAAACTCCCACTTCAAACAGTCCGTGAGAATGTTAAGTGGTGAGTAGTTCAACAAAACAGCTTAATGAACAAGCCATGCATTAATTATTATATTCCCTCAAAGGAAAAGACTTTCTTATTACCGATTCAATGAATGTGGAAGAACATCATTATTATTTGTGCGTTTATTTTTCTTATCTTTCCATATAAATTTTTTCAAACACATAAAAACAGTAACTGAAATAGCGACTCCAACTGTAACATCTGAAGCAAAATGGGCTCCTACCACAATACGACTCATTGGTACTAGTATCTTATTAGTTGGTTCATATAAACTATTGGATATTTGTAAGTCTGTAAATGCAAAGATACATAGTAAAATAGCGAAGCTGGAAATTAATATCACTTTTCTGTTTCCCATCATTTCTCCTACTTTCCACTATGCTTTAATATAAAATTCCCCATCTCAATTGCTAAATCTTCACTTTGAGGATAGACACCTACATTATCTCCATAAGCGTGCCCTAAACCACGATAAAGGACTGTTTCAGTATCCACTCCTTTTTTAGTCAATTTAGCTGCATACGCTAAACATTCTATCATTAAAAAATCATGCTCTCCTACCGTAATAAATGTACTTGGATAGTCCGGGGATACATCAACATATGGACTTAAATACTTAGAATGAATTTCTTTCGTACCAAGTACTTCTGACATACCTCCAACCATTGAATGCATTATATTAAGCATTTTTTCTAATCCTTTTTTATACTTAGGAGCAATTTCATATTTATCTATACTCCAAGAATAAAATTCATCTTCATAGTCACACATATTAAGTGTAGGATACAAAAGCAACTGTCCCTTCACGTACTTCCTACCATCTTCCATATCTTTAGTTGTACAATACTGTGTTAAGTTCCCTCCTGCACTATCACCTGCCACAAAGATATTATTCTTATCCCCGCCTAATGTATCAGCATTTTCATAAATCCACTTTAAAGTAGTGTAGCAATCTGTATGCCCAGTTGGAAAAGGATTTTCCGGAGCTAATCGATAATCCACAGAAACGGCTAGTATATCTGTTTTTTCTACTATCAATTTCACAAGTTCTTCTACTACATCTGGTGATCCTGCCATAAATCCACCACCATGAATAAAGTATAAAACTGGCGCATTCTCTTGTTTAGAAACACTGTTATAAATTCTTATCGGAATATCATATCCATCTTCCGCTTTCACTGTTTTATGCGTAATATTAACGTCTTTAGTGACAATTGGAACACTCTTAATTCCATTAAATTGTTTTCGCATATTCCTTACTGATTTTTCAGAAGCGTCCATTTTCATCATATTTTTAGGCATAAACCTCATTACATTCATTTGAACCTTCGTGTCCTTGTAAAGACGTGGATCCATCGCTCCTTTTTCATCACAATCTGGTATGTTTTTTACTAAAACTTTCGCCCCCTGTACATTGATGGTTTCTTGTTTTTCTTGCATTTTTTCTAATAAGTCTAAGTCATATTTTCTAGTCATCTAATATTTCTCCCCTCTAAATTCAAGCGCTTTCATTATTCAGGATTATATAACTTCCCGTTTACTAAATAAAAATACGTTCCATGTACAAAATGTACCATGGAACGTATTTTTATTGTTGTTCATATTTGATTCGATTATTGTCATTTTTTGATATGATATTTTTCCTATACTGTAATGGTGTATATCCGTATTTTTCTTTAAACTGTGAAATAAATGATTTTACATTTGGAAATCCGTGTTTTACTGCTATATCTTGTATAGAATTTGTACTATTAATAATATCTTCATACGCTTTATAGAGCCTGTATCTCGTTAAAAAAGTGGTGAAATTTGATCCGAACGATTTTTTGAACATACGGGAAAAATGTTCTTCACTTACAAAAAAATGTTTAGCTACATCTTTCAGTTTAAGTTCTTCATCATAATGTTTATAAATATACGTAATCATTTCTTTCTGTTTATTTCCAAGTTGATAATTATTGTCTATACTCTCTCCATCTTTGCAATATCGCAATAGAATATAAACAATTTCATAAATTAAACTATTAATTTTTATGTAACTTAAATCATCAGAATTTGTGACTAACTCCTTTAATTCATAAAATATTTGCTGGAGGTTAGTTTTCTGAACAACTAATTCTTTTATATTAAATCTATATTTATCAAAATCTCCATTTACCTCTTTAAGAAACTCATAAGAAATAATTAACATCATTACTGCACAACTTGTATTTTCAACTTTTTCGAATTCATGAACATCTCCACTATTCACAAAAATAAATTCGCCAGCGGATACTTTCTTTTTTTGCCCATTCACATACAAGAAAACTTCTCCAAATACGACTAGACTAATTTCAATACTTCTATGCCAATGAGGAGGAATATAATAGTGAAAACCAGTAGGTAACATTGTATCCTCTATATATTCAACCATTCCTGGAATTCTATCGCGTAATTTTATTTCTTCATATTTGCCTTGCCTGATTTTCAATAGTCCACCCCCTTTTTATATTATAAAGTAGACGTCAAGGTTTTCATTCCTTCATAAAAAACTACATATATAGTATGTAAAGAGACCGTCTCATGAGTTATTTACAAATAGCAGGTGTGAGATTTCCCACCTGCTATCCTTATTTTTTATTCATCATTTCACTATCAAACCAGATTGGCTTTGATAATTCAAAGTTTTTATGATCCTCTAAAACTATAGTAAGACGTTCTAACGTATCATCTAACATATGCGGTGCTGCTCGTAAGGACCAGACAACTGATGAGAAAACTGTCATGCCAACGTACACCGCATATAATTTCCAGAACTCCTCTGGTATTCTCCCATTAAAGTATCCTTCTATTTGTCCGATTGAATATGGAATACTAATGTCCCTTGCAAATAGTGCTATTTTTACGAAATCATGAAGTGGGTCGCCCCAGTCGTAGCCATTAAAATCAACAACACCTACATATTTCGCATCACGTACAATTATATTTTCTAAATGAAAATCATCGTGTTGAAATCGATTTGGGCGGTTCTTTAAATATTTTTCATTTTCATCTATAAACTTTATGATTTTATCATCATTTTTAATTTGTATTCCGCATGTTTTATATGCCTCTACATATTTTCGATGTTTTTTCATTGCTCTTTCATACCATGGGAGTATATCCTTAGGAGCTTCATGTGTATGCATTTTTGCTAAGTCTTTTCCTGCTGCTATACCAATATCATATTGTTCTCTTGGCGTATATGTAGTCAATAGCTTCTTAGCATCTTCTCCTTCTAAATATGAAAAAATACTATAACATAAATCTTCTTCCTCCAATATACCGAGTTCAATTGGTCTTTGAGCCTGCACGTTACGTTTTACCATTTCATTTAAAATTTGAAACTCTATTTTTTTCCTATCATACTCTTTTATATCACCTGTCCGTAATAAATATTTTTTATCATCACTAGTCGTAATAATATATTTTTTATCAGGTGAGAAACCTTTAGAGATTTCTTCAATATTTGCAGCATCTTTTACTATTTGTATATTGTTTTTCCACGTTGTAATTATCTTCATGTCTATTCTCCTTACATTTCTGTATTCGGTGTATACGCAACCTCTACAATAAAGCCCTTCGGGTTATAAAAGTCTATTGTATAGTAACATCCGAATAATGATTCATTTCAATTGGACCACGTATAACCTTCACCTTATTGCCAGTAAGAAACTTTGCTACCCAAAATTCAATATGATGAATACCTGCTCAAAGTTTATTTATATTAAGAATGTGCCGCCTGTACTACTTGCACAATTTCCCCTGGCGTATTAACCATATAATCTGGCGCGTCTCCTTTTACTGCCTCAATTACGTCATACCCCCACGAAACCCAAATGACATTCACACCAGCTTTTTTACAAGCTGCAATATCACGTTGTTCATCACCGACATACAACATATCTTGTTCTGTTAGCTTTTTCGACTTTAAAAATCTTTTAATCATTTTATCTTTACCAAACAAATTTTTAGAACAATACACTTCTTGAATATTTTCTATGCCATTACTATGTAAAAATGCCCTAATATGCTCTTCTGAGTTCGAAGATATAACCGCAATCCCGTAGCCTTTTTTATGTAATTCATCTAATACATCCTTCATCCCATGGAATAAAACGAGATCTTTTATGGCAGGTTGATATAATTTATAAAACTCTAACGCCAATATAGGAAGTTTATAAAGTGGTACATCGAGTTTTTTACATCTTTCAAAAATAGTCAATTTTCGTAAAGGCTCAATTTCTTCCTCACTAACTGTCTTATATCCATGCTTTTCAGCAAGTTGATTATAAATTGGTACAAATATATTTTGTGAATCTACTAATGTGCCATCAAAGTCAAAAACGATATATTTTTGCATCCCCATACTCCCTTTTTTCTTTTTTCCTAAACATATGTTATTCAACAACATAAATGTCGTATCCTTTCATAAAGAAAAAAAGAACAAGATTTCTCTCGTTCTTTTTAAGACAACCATTTCGGCGGTACATTCGTATTCCAATAAATATTTCCTAACTCATGGTGTCCTGAATATCCATCATCAAAACGATGATAGTGGAAATTAAAATAATATCCATCTTGCGGTGGATGATCTCTCCTCACATGAAATCGCAGTAAGTCATTTCCTGATTTTGTGTCATAAACATGAAAAATCTTTTCATTATTTCCACCAGCTGGTTTTTGAGAAATCGCTAATGATTGTAACGATTCTTCTGGCACATCATTTGCAAGTTCCGCAATTGCCTCTTCAATTTTAGGTAATACAACATCTTTAAATTCATCTTCAATTACAGGCCCAATTTTAGAGCCGAATTTTTGCATAGATTGCTTCTCTGCTTCTTGCATCGCATAGTTAACAAAAGTATCGGTGGTTAACCTATCATTTGTTTCTTCATATGTATAGGACGTACTCTCCAAATTTTGTTGCCCAGCTGTGCTCGTAGGCTTGTCCGCAGCTTTGGCATTATCAAGTAATATGGAAGGAGGCGTCACTAAACCAAACGTAAATACGGTAATTAATGCGACTAAGGTTTTTCTAAACCAATTTGGCATTTATGTTCCCTCCCCTTTCACTCATTATATTTTATATAACGGTTGTTTCTTCTATTATACAAAATGATTGTAATTTTTGCACTTTACAATTTTGTTAACGTTCACATATTTTTCACTTGAATATGAAATTGTAAGATTTCATACACTATAAATACAACAACAATGAGGGGGCAATCAGATGACTTTAGATGTCGTGTACTCAGCCGCAAGCATACTCCTTTTAGTATATTTTATTTACCAGTGTGTTACAGACTAGAAAAAGAGCCATTTCCGGCTCTTTTTCTATGGTAAAAATACAATCCAACCAATGAATACTATAAAAATAACCCCAATAATTATTGCTGGCAATAAATAAAACTGTGAGAGAATGACTGTTCCGTACATAAATACGACTGGAAGGAGCAAATAACGATCCGCCTTCCACCTTAATAATAGTAATTCTCCTTCATCACAATATAAATGTAGAAACATTTTCTTCGTAAATTCATTCCAATAATCACGCGCATAGCGAGAAATAGCAACTATAGCAAATACAAGAATAATAGCTGTTATCCACTGCGGAGTCACGATAATACTTACAGTGCTTATACATACAATTTGAACATAAAACATTAAAGCACTACTTGTACGCAAAAATTCTTTTAAAAAAGCTTCTACAATACGCGAATCAGAATTTTTTCCTAATATCTTTTTAGACCGAGGGAACATCCACGGTTTTTTATTCGAACTACTCGGCTTCGCAGCATGACCACCAACTTGCATAATCCCTACAGTCCAGCGCATACTTTCTTCTTTTTCTTTCTCAACTTCTTTAAAAAAGAAATTTTTATAATTCATCTTTTCTTTTACTAAGACTACAGTAAGTACAGCTACTAGGCCGGTAAATAATATGAAATACAATGGATTTTTAAAAATGAAAAATACACTCATTCCAAAACAGACTAAACTTAAAGAAAATATAACATCTTTTATAATCAATAAAACCCATCGTTTCCCCACACGTACATTTATGAATCTCGTCAACAACGATAGCATAAATCGAAAAACAGTAAAGAACATCCAGAACAGTACGATTTGTATAATTGTCGCTCCCGTACTTTTCATCAGTATAGGCAGCATAATGAATACTACAATTGCGTTCGTTATTGCAATCCGAATTAACGTATATATCATGCCAAGCTTCATTAATTTTCGCATATGATTTGGGTACGAAATTAAAAATAAACTATCTGCTTGTTCAAAAAATGAGCGAACTCCTCTTGAAAATGTGACAAAATAAAACGCGAGTAAACCTAACCCAAAATAGATGGTCTCTTCCATCGATAATTCTTTCATCCATAGTGAACGATAATAGATCCCCGCAAATATAAGTGCTGGAATAATAATATATAATGCGACTGTCCAATCTGTTACAGAACGAATCGCTTTCCATTTTCTTTGCAATTCATGACGTAACCTTTTATTAAACTGTTGTTTAATCATGTTGTTCCCGCCTTACAATTGCATCGAAACAATCTAACAGTGTACTTCCTGGCATTTCTGCTAACGATTGGATCGCCTCTAAATGCCCATCTGCTACTAACGTACCTTGCGAAATGAGTAAAAATCTTTCACAAATTCTTTCAGCTGTATCCAGTACGTGCGTACAAAGTAAAATTCCGGCTCCTCGCTCTTTTTCTTTATATAAGTAGTTCAAGAATTCTTTCGTAGCTACTGGATCTAAACCAATAAAAGGCTCATCAATAATATAAAAATCTGGCTCTGTTAAAAATGCTAGTATAAGCATCGATTTTTGTTTCATACCTTTTGAAAACTTTGATATGTATTCGTGTATATGTTTTTCCATTCGAAACGTATGTAATAATTCCCTTGCTTTGTCCTCCCAATTTCCTACTTTATTTCCACGAGCAGCCATTAACAATTCAATATGCTCCCATAAAGTTAAATAATCATAATAAGTGGGATGCTCCGGTACATAGGCATATGGATTTTTCTTTTCACCAAACGAAATTTCACCATCCATATTGACAAGCAAACCGAGTATCGATTTAATTGTCGTACTCTTTCCTGCACCATTTGCACCAATAAGAGCCACTAACTCTCCTTTTTCAATTGCAAATGCAATATCATGAACTGTCTTTTCACCAATTTCATATCCGGCTGAGCGGATATTCACTTCTAGCATACATTCCCCTTCTTTCCATTTACAATACAATCAAGGAAAATGATAACATATCCCTCCTAATATAGTATTATATCATTTCTAAAATATTTGTTTCGGTAGCAGGAAAAAACATACTTTAACAGAATATTTAATGTTTGAAGATTTTAAAGTAAATGGGGTTGATCATATGTCAGTTCAAATTCGTGAAGCGACTATAGATGATATAGATTCACTTTGTTCTCTTACAAAAGAATTAAAAGGATCCTCTATCTCTAATGAAGATATGAATAATCGTTTACAATTCGTAAAAATGAGCCCTTTTGATTTTTTATATGTTTATGAGGAAGAGAATACTATTTTTGGATTACTAGGATTTCGTATACGTGAAAATTTAGAAGATGTAACTCGTTATGGAGAAATTTCAATTATTAGTGTTGATTCTACAATACGTCGTAAAGGTATTGGACAAGTGTTAATGGACTACGCAGAACAATTAGCAAAAGAGCATAACTGTATTGGTACTTGGCTTGTTAGTGGAATGAACCGAAAAGAAGCACACCCCTTCTATGAAAAATTGGGCTATGAAGTGAATGGGTATCGATTTGTAAAACATTTGTAAACTACTGGTACAAAGAAAGGACTATAACTATGAAAAACATTGAAGCAATATTCATTGATCGTGACGGAACAATTGGCGGTGATACTACAATACATTATCCAGGTTCTTTCACGTTATTTCCTTTTACAAAGGAATCTTTACAAAGGTTAAAAGCTCAAAATATTAAACTATTCTCTTTTACGAATCAACCAGGTATCGCGGATGGAAAAGCAACTGCGAATGATTTTGTGCAAGAATTAAAAAGGTTTGGTTTTGATGATATTTATCTATGTCCTCATAAACATGGTGGCGGATGTGAATGCCGCAAACCGAGCACAGGTATGCTCCTGCAAGCAGCGGAAAAACATGGGCTTGATTTAACAAAATGCGCTGTAATCGGTGATCGCTGGACAGATATTGTTGCTGGGGCAAAAGTAAATACAACGACTATATTAGTTCAAACTGGTGCTGGATATGATGCTTTACATACGTTCCGAGATAAATGGGCACATATTGAACCAAATTACATCGCAAAAAACTTTGAAGATGCTACAAATTGGATTTTAAATCATCGATAAAAAAATTAAATGAGACGTCTTCACTTTGAAAACGTCTCATTTAACTATATATATTTCAAAAAGTTAATTCATAATGGAAATAACGATTATCTCTTAAATATCCATTTTCAGCATATAATCGCTGTGCTGATAAATTATCAATCTCTGTTTGTAATTTTACACCTTTTGCACCATTTTCTAATGCAAATTCTTTTGCAGCTTCTAACAATTTTTTACCTGTTCCGGATCCGCGCTTCGCCTTTTGTACAAACAGATCATTTAAAATCCATAACTCTTTCATCGAAATAGAAGAAAATGATGGATATAGTTGCGTGAACCCGATATATTCTCCATCTTCAACTGCCACGAAAATAATGGATTCTTTTCTCTCGATTCGATTTCGTAAAAATACTTTTGCTCCTTCAATATCGGAATCTTGTCGATAAAATACGCGATAGTTATTAAAAACAGATGTTAGTCCATCTAAATCTGCAATTGTTGCCTCATATATTCTCATTTTGTTTTATTCCCCTTCCAATATTGTTTCATAATATCCGTTACCCATTTAGGCTGTAGAATTTCTTCTTTCGGCATAAACTCTTTCATTATCGGCTTTATATCCAATATAGGGGTGCCATCAATAGCATCTAACCCCTCGACAATAATTGATTTGCCTTCTCTTTTGATCACCTTTACAATTGTAGCTCCTATGCGATTCGGACGATTTTTCCCGCGCTGTGCAAAAATGCCTACTTTAGGATAATCATTATTATTTCTAGGATGTCTAGCAAAATATTGAATTTGTTCATCAGTTACTTTATGAAAATAAAAGACAACTTCAATATGAGAAAAATCTTCAATCCCTTGTATACTTTCCTCTGTATACATATCAGTTAAAGTAATATAGGATCTTACTTCTCCCCACTCATCATCTTTTATTTCCTTTCTTTCATTATGTACAAATGCGATTGGCTGAACTGAAAACATCCGCATTCCCCCTTAAATGTAACCACTTACATTATAAAATATTTTCTGAATGTTTTCCAGACAAATGAGTTAAGTTTACATAATATAATTACAATCTATTATGTAAAGCGAAATTGACTGCTTCAATCGCGTGTATATGCGTTGTATCAAATATTGGAACTGATATGTCTTCCTGTTTTATTAATAACCCTATTTCTGTACACCCTAATATTATTCCTTGCGCCCCTTTTTGCACTAACTCTTCTATAACTCTTTTATAATACTCTCTAGATTGAGATGTTATCTTTCCTAAACATAATTCTTTGTATATTACTTCATTTATTTTTTCTCTATCTTTTCCTAATGGTACTATTACTTTTATATCATTCTCTTCTATACGTGATTTATAGAAATCTTGCTCCATCGTATATTTTGTTCCAAGCAGACCAACCGATTGAATACCTTTTCTATTTATTTCTTTTGCAGTTGCATCCGCAATATGTAATACTGGAATGTTAATATTCTCCTTTATTTTCTCAACTACTTTATGCATTGTATTTGTGCAAATGATTATAAAGTCTGCTCCTCCTTTCTGCAATGAATACGCCGTATTCCCTAATACTTCTCCTGCTCCATCCCAATCTCCGCTAGACTGGAATCGTTCAATCTCTTCAAAATTCACACTATTAATCAGACATTTGGCTGAATGTAATCCACCTAATCTACTTTTTATTTCTTCATTTAAAATTCGATAATATTCTGAAGTTGATTCCCAACTCATACCACCTATAAGACCTATCGTTTTCATAGTAAACACCTACCTAAACTATTTTTATAAAACTAATAACAACATTTTATTATGTATATTATACACAATAAAACAAGACTTTAAATTTATAATATAAAGTCTTGTTTTAACTATTTCCAAGGAAATTTTATTATAATATTCTGAAATTAAAACCCTGATGTTTTTATAGAATCTTCATATTGATAATTAAAACACTCTCGATACAACTGTTTGATTTCATCATAAGAAGGAACTCGTGGATTATTTCCTGGGCTACCACTTGCAATTGCATCTTTCGCCATTTTAGAAATAGCATTTTCAAATTCAACTTCGTCAATTCCGTATTCTCTTAAATTAGGAATACGAAGATCAAAACAAAGTTTCTTAATTTCAGCAATCGTGTAGTTCGCTACTTCTTCATCAGAATGAGAATACAAATCTTTGTTTAAGCTACGTCCTACTTCTGCTAACCTTTTTATTGCACTCATTTTTGTAAACTCTAAAACTGTAGGTAATAGTATTGCATTCGATATTCCATGTGGTACATGGAATAATGCTCCCACTGGACGGGACATACCATGCACTAATGTAACAGATGCATTTGAAAAAGCAATCCCAGCTTGTAATGAAGCAATCATCATTGCTTCCCTTGCTTCCATATTATCTCCATCTTCATATGCGATACGTAAATATTTCATAATGCTTTCAATAGCTGAAAGAGCAAGAACATCTGTAAGAGGTTGTGAAACTTTAGAAATATAAGCTTCAATTGCATGGCATAATGCATCTACTCCCGTTGCTGCAGTAATATGAGGTGGTACCGAACTTGTAAAAATCGGGTCTATTATAGCAACATGAGGGATAAAGCTTGGATGTTTTATCATCATTTTCACATCTGTTTTTTTATTTGTAATTACTGCTACACTTGTTACTTCCGATCCAGTACCAGAAGTCGTCGGGATTGCGATTAGCGGTAGTGGATTGTATTCTATTTCTATATCCTTTTGGACGTAATCTTCAATTTCTCCACCATTTGTATATAACACTGCTACTGCTTTCGCAGCATCAATACAGCTTCCTCCTCCAATACCTATGATAAAATCGCATTTTCCTTCTTTACAAATAGATAACGCTTCCAATACGTGTGAATTTGTAGGCTCAGTGTTTACTTCATTGTACGTAATAACAGTAATCCCTTTTGCATTTAAGTGATCCACACATCTTTCAACATAACCCAAACTCTCCATAATTGTATCACTTACAATAAAAGCCCTTTTCCCTAACTTTCTTGATTGATCCCCTAGTTTTTCAAACGAATTTCTCCCATATAATACAGACTTCGGCATACGAAACTCAGCAACTTCTTGCAAGTACTCCACCCCTTCTATCTATAATAAATATTTGCAACTACTCAGCCATGCATTTCATTCAGGAGTTTGATAAAGTCTATTATTCCAGTTAAAATAAGCCCCCTTATTAACTATAGAAAGTTGTTTTCATTTTTCAGCATATAGATTGCTGCCATGAAGTTAAAAATGGGCCTACACCTTACTACCTTTCTTTGTTTTAAAACTTTGCGCGTGGCAGGAAAGGCCCTGACCGCTCCTATAAATATCCAGGTCCTCTCTTGGCCAACTAAAAAACTTTTCTGCCTGTTTTTCATAGAGTGACTGAGTAGTTACAATAAATATTTTATTATGTAAAATATCAATCTAATAAATATTTTCTTTTCGTATATTAACTAGTATTAATAGATCCCTGTTAAAGTATAGAATGCGATGACTGCAAATACAGCAATCGTTTTCAAAATTGTAATAGCAAATATATCCTTATATGACTGTTTATGTGTTAATCCTGTTACCGTTAGAATAGTAATAATTGCCCCATTATGTGGTAATGTATCCATTCCGCCTGATGCCATTGATACAATGCGGTGCATAACTTCTAATGGAATGTTATATTGCGTTGCTGCAGCAATAAATTTATCACCCATCGCACTTAACACAATTCCCATTCCGCCTGATGCTGAACCTGTAATTCCAGCTAAAATATTCGTCGTTACTGCCCCATTTACTAATGGATTCGTGAAAGTTGCAGAGATGCTATCTCTCATAATTGCAAAGCCTGGAAGTGCTGCAATAACACCACCAAATCCAAATTCAGCTCCTGTATTCATTGTTGCAAGTAGCGCTCCACCAATACTTGTATTCAATCCAGCTTGAAATCCAGTTACTACTCGTTTCCAATATAATAAAAGCGTTGATAAAATCCCTATAATAAGTGCCAATTCTACAGACCAAATCCCAACTACCGCACTTAATTCAACTTTTCCAAATGCTTTCATACCAATAGCTGAGAAATCAAAACCATCTGGATACCACTTTGGTATCATGATTGTGAAAACTTTATTCATTACACCTACTAAAATAAGTGGTACAAACGCAATTACTTGCTGTACTCTTGTAATTTCAATACTGCTTAATATCGGCATATCTTTTTGTTCTAATTGCAAAGATGCTGCCATTTCAGAATTTCCATCGTTAAAACCAAAATACCCTTCTCCTGCTGCTTTTGCCTTCTTACGCTTACTCTCTAAATAAAGTAAACCTAACGTTAAAACAAAGATTGCGCCTAAAATACCAAGTATCGGTGCTGCATAAATATCAGTTTTAAAAAAAGTTGTAGGTATTACGTTTTGAATTTGTGGCGATCCAGGAAGCGCATCCATTGTAAATGTTGCTGCTCCAAGAACGATTGTGCCAGGGATTAAACGCTTTGGAATATCCGCTTGTCGAAACAACTTCGCCGCAAACGGAAATATAGCGAACACCACTACATACACACTAACACCGCTATACGTTAAAATAGCTCCCATTAAAACGATTGCTAAAATTGTACGTTTTTCTCCAACTAACTCTACAATCGTCTTTGCGATGGAATCAGCGATTCCTGACATTTCTACTACTTTCCCAAATATTGCTCCAAGTAAAAACACTGGGAAATATAATTTAATAAATCCTACCATTTTCTCCATAAAAATATTTGAAAAGAAAGGTAATACAAAACTAGGCTCTGTCAAAAATACCGCAAATAATGCAAAAATCGGTGCGAATAATATTACAGAAAATCCTTTATATGCTACAAACATGAGTAAACTAAGTGCTAATAAAATAATAACTAGCTCCAATTATAACCCTCCTTTTAAACTGAAAATTCAATCTTTTAATGGCGAACTTTTACTCGTATTTCGAACCCTTTTATTTCATGACATTCCTCCTCTTTTTATCCCGCTATTTGCGGGCAGTAAGACTCCCACCTTAAAATTCAGCAAATGTGCAGAAGCTAGGCGGGATATCAACTGCTCGTAACAGCCCGATTGGTGAGGGCTGATAATCAGTGCCGGATGGACAAAACTTCCACTAATTAAAGTTTTACTTTATTACAAATTTTTCATGCTAAAATTGTCTAATTATAGTATTCGATTACATATGTAAAATCCCTTTAAACAAAAACGATTTCATCGTCATATGTTATAAAGGGATTTCTAGGTTCTATTTCTATAGTTTTATCGTACTATTCTCTATACAAAAGCTTTGTAACTCTTCGACATCTTTCACTATATGAATCGCCCCAGCATCACTCAATTCAATCTCACTACCATATCCATACAATACACCTATTGAGGCAATTCCGTTACTGTTCGCACCGATTACGTCATGCTTTCTATCACCAATCATCACCATTTCTTCTTTTTTGAGTTCTTCATTTGTTTGTAAAATATGAGCAATTATTTCTTCCTTTTTTATTCTTGTCCCATCTAAATTACTCCCAACAATCTCTTCAAAAAAAGATGTTAACTGAAAGTGCTCTATTACTTGTTTCGCAAATACAGTAGGCTTTGAAGTTGCTACAAACAAACGATTGCCAGCATCCTTTAATTCTTGCAACAGGGTTGTAATTCCATCGTATACTTTATTCTCTAATAAACCACTTTGCTTTAAATACTCCCGAAAGTAAAACACTGCTCGTTCTACTTCTATTTCGTTCATATTATATCTATCTACAAAAGATTGTTGTATTGGTGGGCCGATAAATGAATCTAACTCGCTTATATTTACTTCTTCAATCCCGATTTTTTCTAACGCGTATAGAACAGAATTTATAATCCCTTCTTTCGGATCCGTTAATGTTCCATCTAAATCAAATAGAAATGTTTTATACATATTTAATTCCCCCACTGATTTTATATGTACCCCATTAAAGCCATGCTCCTACTTAGCCCTTTACTATACTATCACCATTTAACTTTTCAGAAAATTACTTTTTCTTATCCTTATACTTTCAGTTACAAAATCACAAAAGATATGATAAAGTGAAAAAGTTATACTCAATTTAATAGAAACTGGTGAATCAAATGTCAATTACATTAATTTTTATAATGGCTTTCACAATTGTTATCCACGCGGTTGAAACTAGCTCTTATAGTATTCGATTAGCTGGTGTTCGTTTAAAAAAGATTGTCGTTGCCTTATCCATCGTAGGAATGGTACTACTTATTTCAAGAACATCTAACTTACTACAAGCTTTTTTAATTGGTGGTATTGTCGATGAAGCAAAGCTAGATTCTTCTATTGATTTAGAGCATATTATACGGCTCGTTCTATTATCTGCTTCTGTCGGTACATTGCTCGCGATTATACTCTACCCAACTTTGACAAAGCTATTTGGATACGTTATTCAAAACTTTGAAACGGATGGTTCATTCATTCGAATGATGAAAACAAATAACATTCAAAAATTAAAGTACACAAAAAAATATGTACGCTTTCCAAAGCTTGAGATGATTCATCGAATGCGTATTGGCGGAATTCCGAAGCGAATTATGCTTATTAATATGTTTGCCACTGCCATTTATACAGCTGGTGTTCTTTCCGCACTATATGCTTCTTTTTTAAATCCGACTTATGCAACAAATGCAAGTACAGCTTCTGGCCTTGTGAATGGTTTCGCCACTATTTTATTAACAGTGCTACTCGATCCACGCATTGCCCTTTTAACAGAACGTGCTTTACAATCTGAAAAGGGTGCTGAGGCAATGAGTAAAATGTATGGTTGGCTAATGATATCTAGACTTTTCGGCACATTATTGGCACAACTACTATTTGTACCAGGTGCTTACTGGATTTTATGGATTATTGAACTGATGCATTAATTTACTAGAAAGGTGAATGTATCAATGAAGATAAAAACAGAGCAAGATATAATTCGTTTTATAGAAAACGACGAATGGATGATGTATGTATTAAAAATGGCAAAATCACTAGAGCTACCTGATTGGTGGATTTGTGCTGGGTTTGTCCGTTCTAAAATTTGGGATACTTTACATAACTACGAAGTAAGAACGGCTACGCCAGATGTCGATGTCATTTATTATGATCCATTACATAAAGATGAGGCGTACGAACAATCATTAAAACAGAAGCTGGCGAATATGGATGCCTCTATCCCTTGGTCAGTAAAAAATCAAACTCGCATGCATGTAGTGAATGGAATGCCACCATACTCTTCTTCTGTTGATGCTATTTCTAAATTTCCTGAAACAGCAACCGCTTTAGGAGTTACGCTTGACGAGCAAAACAATCTCATATTAACAGCTCCATGTGGAATTGAAGATGTACTTTCATTACAAGTGAAACCTACACCTCATTTTCTGGAAACGAAAGAACGAATACATATGTACAACAAAAGAGTTAATCAAAAGAAATGGCAAAGCAAATGGCCTAACATTACAATCACTTATCCCGAAATTTAAAAAGGGTGCTTCTCATTATGAACTGTACCCTATAAAATGGACAGTTTAATAAAAAAGCCCTGAAAAAATCAAGCACTTAAAAGGTGGTTCCGATATTCGATCGGAGCCATCTTTTTTAATGTCCACTGATAACGATTATAATTATACTCCTCCATATAATCCTTTATGTTGAGCTCAAGGGATTCAAAGGTTTGACAATCTTTATAATCTAA